>NZ_JBIQOD010000003.1:0-303942 GCF_044130335.1 Acinetobacter halobius | reverse complement strand
GAAATTGGTAGACGCACTGGATTTAGGTTCCAGCGCCGCAAGGTGTGAGAGTTCGAGTCTCTCCGTCCCCACCATCAGTAATGAAGCAAGGTATAGAACCTTGCTTTTTTATTGCCTGAAATTTAAGAATCCATTCATCATAAAAAAAGCCCCCATAAGGGGGCTAAGTTTTGATTCATCACGCGAAGTAAGTATGGAGCAATTTTAGGCTTTCAAATGGTCTTCGAATTCTTCACCGAGCTGCATGGCCAAGTTATTTCCCGCGAGGTCGCAGGTCACCAGTCCATATTCTTTTTTAAAGCTAAAAGTAAAGCCACGGTTGTCTGCTAAAGTTTTGACTGAATAACCCAATTTCTCTAACCAAATACGAAAGGCGATGAGGTTTTTTGCTTTCACTACTTTTTTCACGAGGATATTCCTTATTCACTGATAAATTATTAATAGGGATATTTCACGCTTTTTTAAAGGGGATTTTTTTATATATTTTTATTTTTGCTGTTTTTTAGCGCGTAATCAGACTATCCATCATCATGTAGAAATCATAAAGGAAAAGGCTTTATGTGCTAAAAATGGTACAAGATATTGAAAAATAATAAAATTTAAAAGATAGAAATCCCTTTTTATAATATTGCTAAAATGAGAGCTAGAAATATTTTGTAGCGAATAGAAATGTAATGATTTTTTTCAAAGCTGGGATGTTTTGAAAAAGTAGGATCATTCTGTTTTTGTGATGATCATTTGCGTTTAGCATCGTGTGAGTTGGAATTATTTCTGTGGAAATTTTGACAGATGAAAAGCTGATGGTAACAGCGCCAACTGAGCGTTGAATTCAAGAGAAAATCTCTAGACATTATCGGAGTGTTTAGGCTTGTCTGACGAGAGCCTCTGGTATGAAGTAGAGACTGCACTCGTCAGCAGTCTCTCTAGGGGGGCGCTTTAAAAATGGTCTTTCAGATCGCGCAGTCGCTTAAACTCTTCAACGTTTTCTGTACGTAAAAAAGGATTGGTTTCTAGTTCGATTTCAATACTGCTCGGGAGCGTACATTGACCCAAATAGCGCATGGTTTCTACATGATCTAAACGCTCTTGAATGGCAATATTGTCTGGTTCGACATGGTTGGCAAATTTCGCGTTAGAGAGCGTGTATTCGTGCGTACAATAGACTTTGGTGTCGGCTGGCAAAGCTGCTAAACGATTGAGTGAATGGTACATCTGCTCATGTGTGCCCTCAAACACTCGCCCACAGCCCATAGCAAACAGGGTGTCACCGCAAAATAGAGTTTGGATGGATTCGATAAAGTACACAATATGGCCCAGTGTATGACCAGGAACGGCTAAGATATCGACATGTAAATCATGAAATGCAAAGTAGTCATCATCCATCAATGCATGGGTGATAAAAGGAATTTTTGATAATTCCTCCCGTGGTCCATACACAGGAATATTTCGACTTGCGATCAGGTCAGCGACACCGCCAATATGGTCTTTATGCCAATGAGTCAGCCAAATTTGAGCAATGCTTAAACCATGTTTAGTACAATATTCTTCAACTAATCCCGCTTCTGTTGGGTCAATTACTGTGACTTGTTTTGATGTGGTGTGTTCTAGCAACCAAATGTAGTTTTGGAGCTGATTTTTCACATCAATCATATGAACTTGATAAGTCATCTTTTTTCTTCAATGTGTTACATGTATTCATTCTACTGTAGCGGGTACAGACACTGAATTCTAGTCATGAATCATGGAAGACGTAAAAGGATAGGTATTTATTGTTTTATGCTTTCTCTTTCTTGTTATATTGTACTGTTATCTTGGCCATAAAAAACCACGCTAAAAAGCGTGGTTTTTTATGTGTTCAATCTAATTTAGATTAGATTTTACCTACTAGGTCGATTGAAGGAGCAAGAGTTGCTTCGCCTTCTTTCCATTTAGCTGGGCAAACTTCACCTGGGTGAGCGTGAACGTATTGAGCTGCTTTAACTTTACGAAGTAATTCTTGAGCATCACGACCAATACCACCAGCGTTGATTTCAACGATTTGGATTTTGCCTTCTGGATCAATGACAAAAGTACCACGGTCTGCAAGACCAGCAGCTTCGATTAGAACGTCAAAGTTTTTAGAAAGAGTCCAAGTTGGGTCGCCGATTAATGGGTATTGGATTTTACCAATAACTTCAGAAGTGTCGTGCCAAGCTTTATGAGTGAAGTGAGTGTCAGTAGAAACACCGTAAATTTCCACGCCTAATTTTTGGAATTCAGCGTAGTTGTCAGCAAGGTCACCAAGTTCAGTTGGGCAAACGAAAGTGAAGTCAGCTGGGTAGAAGAATACTACAGACCATTTGCCTTTAAGATCTGCTTCAGTTACGTCAACAAATTGCCCGTTGTGATATGCAGTAGCTGCGAATGGTTTTACTTCAGTATTAATTAAGCTCATCATTGTCTCCATGATTGGGGTTTGTATTTAATGCTGTATAGGGTATCGAAATTTTTGTTATTGCTGAAACAGTATTTTTACATTACAAGAATCGGAAAAACCGAATCTTACTCCAGACTATCTCAGCGCATCTGATAATTCTGTTCATTTAGCATGATAAATATGATGACTAAATGACAAAATCATCTATTCCGTAACTCGTCTACAGACATGATGTCCCTAGGCTTAAAATTCAAGGGGATATTTGAAAAAAGTTAAAATTAAAAAAAGTAGGCTGTACTTTCGCTTCGTTGTATTACCACGTAAACTAAGCGATTGATGTTTTTGATGTGGGTATTTTTTCTGTGCAGCGTCCTTTAAATATAGAGCAATTGGTGATGGTCAAAGACCGTCATCGTTTAAACCGACTCAAAAAAGGAAAAGATGCCAACGAAAAGCAATATCAAGCATTATTTGAACAGTCACATTTAAAAGTTTTAGAGCGTATTGAACGCATTCCAAATATTAAACTGAACCAAGACCTGCCTGTTACACAGTATGCAGATAAGTTAATTGATGCCATTCAAAAGCACCAAGTGATTATCGTTGCAGGGGAGACGGGTTCGGGTAAAACGACGCAGTTACCGCAAATTGCGATGTTGGCGGGTCGTGGTTTAACGGGTCTGATTGGTCATACACAGCCACGTCGTTTGGCCGCACGTAGTGTTTCCCAGCGTATTGCAGAAGAAGTTGGTGAAAAACTTGGCGAGTCGATTTCCTTTAAAGTTCGTTTCAATGAACAAGGATCGCAGGACTCTATTGTCCGTTTAATGACTGATGGTATTTTGCTGGCAGAGCTGGCCAATGACCGTTATCTCAATAAATACGACACCATTATTATTGATGAAGCACATGAGCGTTCGCTCAATATCGACTTTATCATGGGTTATCTCAAACAGCTCTTACCCCGCCGTAAAGATTTAAAAGTCATCATCACTTCTGCAACTTTAGATGTAAACCGTTTTAGCCAGTACTTTAACAATGCACCTATTTTTGAAGTAGAAGGTCGTAGTTTTCCAGTTGAACTACGTTATCGCCCTGTATCGGAAATGAGCATTGGCGGTAGTGATGATGATGAGTTTGATGACTTTGAAGAAAACTTACCTCGTGCTGTAGTGCAAGCTGTAGAGGAATGTTTTCAGGATGCACAAGAAAAAGGTCATCCTGAATATGCTGATACTTTAATTTTTGCCAGTACCGAACAAGAGATCCGTGAGTTACAAGAAACTTTGCAAAAGCATGGGCCGCGACATACAGAAATTTTACCTTTATATGCACGCTTGGCCTTGGCTGAACAACAAAAAATCTTTAATCCATCAGGTGGCGGGCGACGCATTATTATCGCCACCAACGTTGCAGAAACAGCACTGACTGTACCCAATATTCGTTATGTGATTGACAGTGGTTTTGCGCGTATTTCTCGCTATAACTATCGTTCACGTGTACAGCGTTTACCGATTGAAGCGGTTTCTCAGGCCGCAGCAAATCAGCGTAAAGGTCGTTGTGGTCGTATTGCCCCAGGTGTATGTATTCGTTTGTATTCTGAGGAAGATTTTCAAAGTCGCCCTGAGTTTACCGAACCCGAAATTAAGCGAACGAACTTAGCTTCAGTTATTTTACAGATGCAAAGTTTAGGGCTGGGTGCGTTAGAAGATTTTGATTTCATTGAGCCGCCAGATCATCGTTTAGTTAACGATGGTCGTAAGTTGTTGGTTGAACTTGGGGCAATGACGGAGAAAGGTAAAGCCCCTGTTTTACAAAGAGGGGTTGGAGGAGATTTAACAGAATCGAGTCAGATTAAAGAAGAGAAATTAAATAAAAATCCTCCTAAATCCTCCTTTAATAAAGGAGAACTTCAAAGCAGCGGATTAACCAAGATCGGCCAACAAATGGCCAAAATGCCAATTGACCCACGTCTGGCCCGTATGATTTTAGGCGGGGCACATTTTGGTGTGTTGAATGAGGTCTTGGTGATCGTTGCTGCTTTGGCCGTACAAGACCCACGTGAACGCCCTGCGGATAAACAAATGCAGGCGGATCAGAAACATGCGTTGTTCCGTGAAGCCGATTCTGACTTTTTGTTCTATCTTAAACTTTGGGAAGCACTGGTTGCCAACCGAGACATGAGTGAAAACAAACGTCGTACTTTTGCCCGTAATCACTTTCTAAGCTGGTTGCGTTTACGTGAGTGGAAGAAAACTCATGAGCAATTGGTTGATTTGGCAAAGGGCTTAAAGCTGTCTTTTAATGAGAAAAAAGCCAATTATGAAAATTTACACCGTGCGCTTTTAACAGGTCTGCTGTCTTTTATTGCCAATAAAACTGATGAACGCAATGTGTTTATGGCGGTGCGTCAGCAAAAGGCCCGCATTTTTCCAGCATCTACCTTGCACAAAACCAATACGCCTTGGGTCATGGCTTTTGAGATGGTGGAAACCTCACAGGTCTATATTCGGACACTGGCAAAAATTGAACCTGAGTGGATTTTGCTTGCGGCAGGTGATTTGCTGAAGCACCACTATTTTGAGCCGCACTGGTCGAAAAAAGCAGGTGTGGTTAATGCCTATGATCAAATTTCACTATTTGGCTTAATTATTGAACCAAAACGTCAGATCAACTATGAAAAAGTTGACCATGTTGCAGCACATGAAATTTTCCTTCGAGATGCACTCACGACAGGGCATTTGGGCATTACACCACCATTTTTAAAACACAACCTGCTTAAACTTGAAGAGGTAGAGCGGGTCGAAGATAAGCTACGCCGCCGTGATTTGGTGGTGGATGAAGAAACCATTTACCAGTTTTATGCGGCTAAAGTTCCTGAAGAGGTGGCAAGTCGTCGTAGTTTTGAAGACTGGCGCGCAACGGTTGAACCACAAAACCCACGTTATTTATTTATTGATGATGATTCGCTGTGGATGAACGACCGTCCAACCACACAGCAATTTCCCGATTTTTTACGTAATGGTGAACTGCGCTTTGCGGCCAGTTACCGTTTTGATCCAAGCCATGACGAAGATGGAGCAACGGTGAAAATCCCGTTGCAAGCCTTGCCTCAGGTGGATGAAAACTTGTGGTCGTGGGGCATTCCTGGCTGGCGTCAGGACTTAATGGAAGCCTTACTCAAAGCACTGCCTAAAGATAAACGTCGTCACTTGGTGCCTATCCCTGATACGGCTGCAAAGCTAATGGCGAAAGTGGATGCGATGCATTTGCAGCAGCATATTTTTAGTTTCTTAGCCTTCCAGTTACGTGGCGAACAAATCACTGAAAAAGACTTTAGCTTTGAGCGAGTTGAACAATATTTGTTGCCACTGATTAAAGTCATTGACGACAAAGGCCGTGTGATTGAACAAGGTCGTGATTTAGCTGAGTTAAAAGCGCGCTGTCGAACGGAAACCCATAGTCCCGTCAAACAACTCAAAGGAGAGTTCCAAACTTTCCCTGAAAGTTTTGTGTTTGAAGCGTCCCAAAAAGTGACGGGCGTGGTGGTGAAGCAGTATCAAGCATTAGTCCCGACCAAGACATTTGCAGCATTGGAACAAAAGGATGAGTCTGGTGTCGTGATTCAGACTTTTAATGATCAAGCTGAGGCAACTAAACAGCACCGCGAGGGTGTACTTCGTTTGGTACATATACAGCTGGGAGATTTGGTCCGTCAGTTGAAAAAGCAAATTTCCAAACCGTTGGCATTGGCGTATTCACCTTTGGGTGATAAGGCAAAATTGGAACAAATGCTGGTTTATGCCACACTGCAAATGTCGATCAATGAACTGCCGGTCAATGCACAAGAGTTTGAAAACTTAGTTGCAAATGTCAAAAAAACTTTTCTGACTCATGGGCAAAAAGCACTGGCAGATGTGACAGAGATCTATATCCAATGGCAGGATATACGTCGAAAGTTGTTGGTTTTAGATGATGCGGTGTTTGGGAAAAATATTGATGATGTTGAAGATCAGCTAGATTTGATGTGTTTATCAAACTTTGTTTACGTAAAATCTTCCGACATTTGGCTTGAATTTCCTCGATATTTGAAAGCATTGGTCTTGCGTTTGGAGCGCCTGCCCAATAACCTACAAAGGGATAATTCTGCCATTGATCAAGTTGACCCGTGGATGGAAAAATTATTTAAGTTTAAAAATGACACTCGCCTTAAAGAATTGTATTTCATGGTTGAGGAGTTTCGGATTTCTTTATTCTCTCAGCCGATGAAAACAAAGATGCCCATTTCTCCGACTCGCTTGCAAAAAGTATGGGAAAAACTTGGAATCAGTTAAACTATAGGTAATTTAAAGAAGGAGTTTTACATGGGCATCCGCATTACAGGTACGGGTCTTTATCATCCTGAAGACATCATTACCAATGAAGAGTTAGTTGAAAGTTTAAATGCTTATGTGGAACAGTATAACCTAGACAATGCTGACAAAATTGCTTCGGGCGAGTTGGAAGCCCGTCGTGGGTCAAGCGCAGAGTTCATTGAAAAAGCATCTGGTGTAAAACGTCGTTATGTGGTTGAGAAGACAGGGATCTTAGATCCGAAGCGTTTACGTCCATTGTTACATGAGCGTTCAAATGATGAACTCTCGATTCAAGCCGAATGGGGCGTGATCGCAGCGAAACAAGCGATGGAAAATGCAGGCGTAACTGCAGAAGATATTGATGTCGTGATTTTGTCATGCTCAAACTTACAACGAGCTTACCCTGCGGTTGCAATTGAAATTCAAACTGCACTTGGTATTCAAGGCTATGCCTACGACATGAACGTGGCATGTTCGGCAGCAACTTTTGGCATTAAACAAGCCTATGATGCAATCAAAGCAGGCGGACGCCGTGTATTATTGGTGAATGTCGAAATCACCTCTGGTCATACCGACTACCGTTCACGGGACTGCCATTTTATCTTTGGTGATGTCGCAACGGCTTCAATCATTGAAGAAACCGACAGCAAAACTGGTTTTGAAATTGAAGACATTAATTTATTCACACAGTTTTCAAATAACATCCGCAATAACTTTGGTTTCCTAAACTTAAGTGAAGTCGATGCAGACATTGAAAATAATCGTTTCGCTCAAGACGGTCGTAAAGTGTTCAAAGAAGTTTGTCCACTGGTTGCCAAAATGATTACAGCACAGCTTGAGAAAAACAATATTGCACCGACTGATGTGAAACGTTTCTGGTTGCACCAAGCCAATGCCAGTATGAATGAATTGATTTTAAAATTGGTTGTGGGCAAAGAACATGCTCAACCCGATTTAGTGCCAATCATTTTAGATGAGTTTGCAAATACCTCGTCAGCAGGGGTCATCATTGCGTTGCACCGCACAGCAGACCAAGTTAATGATGGTGAATATGGCATCCTGTGCTCATTTGGTGCAGGTTATTCTGTTGGTGCAGTACTGGTGAAAAAACACGTTGCATAAGGCTATATGTTACGAGTTGAGTCTGATGCGAAATGGATTGAACGGTTTAACTTCGATCTAAAGGCTAGTTCGCACTGATCTATATTGGTGCTGAGTGGTCAAATGTATCGCAAGCTGTAATGTATATGGCGGATCATTCTAAGTACGTATATTCGATTCGCCGATGTTGGTTGATTATTTTAGTAATCAATATCGCGTGGCTATGGTCAGTATTGCTGATCATGGCCATTTTTATTTGCCACTTTAGTGCAGGACCATAAAAGTTTGGCGCCGTTGATCATGTGTCAGCTTATATAGCGATATTGCTACACAGCAGCGATATTTGATTTGTGGTGGCCGTGAAGCATTAAAGTGCACGGAAAACAGCCCTGCCTAAGTGGTTTTGATGGTTTGAAATAAACTCAATACTTTGCTTTTGGCATTGTGCGGTTTTTTGCTTTAGGTGCTGATTTATCATTGCACAATGATCAACTAAGTTTCTTGTAAATTTTTCAATAAATGAGCAATTTTCATCGTGTGTGTTCTATTGGCTTTGACTTCCATGACTTTATTTTCAATCCACCATAAATACTCAAAAATCTCAGTTTCACTGGATTTTTCACAGATAAAGCGAAATAAATTAGGTAAGTATTCTTCATATTCATCTTGTAGAGCTGGATTACGATAAATACATAGTGGGTCCCAGTCTTTAATCAGTATTTTATTAATCGCATGCAATAAAGATACATGGCGATTTTCCTCGGTAAACATAATTCACCTCCGTTATTCATCGGTTAGTTTGATGTTCTATGTATCAGTAGTCATCATGACTCATTTATCTATTGTTTTCATGTTTGAAAAAATAGCTTACATCGCTTTAAGTTTAAGTAAATAGCAAGGCCAGATAGACAGAAGCCAAGGAAAGATTTCCTTTAAAAAGTCGGTCAAGTTAGGTCTTAGATTTACTTCATAATATTATTTAAAATAGATGTTCTAAAATGGTGCGTAATTACAACTCGGTTTACATTTCGTAATAATTTAAAAATTAAGTTTTGGTGAAATGACACAGTTATCACTAATTCTGCGGATTTCATCATTATTTAAATCCACATCATCCCATTTTTGCATTTGCTCGGTAAGCCAAATGAAGTCTGAAACTTGTGGCAAAGCATGTTCTCTAATAAAGCCGCGAATAATACTTTGAATTAGATAATATTTTTCAACATGTACACTATCAGAACATGGGAAACGAATGATGTTGTAATCGACCAGAACCTGCCATACAGCTTCAAAATTTTCCATTTTTTTGAGTTCATCTTGGGCTTTTTCTATAGCTTGGACTAAGGCTGAAAGTGTATTTGGATTGGATATGGCCCATTCTTGCGTGACTGCCAAAACCTTATCTGCAACCCGCGGAATAATGTCTGTTCCAGTTGCAATAATTTGGCTATAACCTTGAATTTCAGCTTGAGTGTTCCATGGTTCTCCGACACAGAATCCCTCAATGAGTTGATTTGAAATGGCTTCTACCATGTAGGGTGGGGGAAGTGTACGTAGTTGAACATGTTTCGCAAAATCAGGATTGGCCAATGCCAGCCATTCACGTAAGCAATAATGATGGATAGATTGCTTAAAGACATGTGCAATAGCCAGCTGTTGTTTATGCTGCATTGCAGTATAAAATTTATGTGCAGTCACTGCTGCATCGTCATTTTTTTGAATGTTTAGTGCATAACAGAGCTTTTGGCTCAAACTGATAAATGCACTGTTATAGCTCAGAACAAGCGGTGTTTGTAGTGGAATACCGAGTTGATCCTGCGCCAGTGCAGCCGCAGGTAACATCGCAGATAGACAATGGGCTGCATCGAGAAAACCAAAAGCTAAACGGTCTCTTAAGCTCGCCCAAGAAGCTTCTTTGACTAAGCTTACATCTAAACCGACTTCTTCAAAAAAACCTCGTTGTTTTGCCCATAATAAAGCAACACAGTCTAAAAGCGGAATATAGCCCAGTTGAAGTTGCGTCTTTTCTAAATGAGCCATGCCTTAGTCCTTGAATTGAGATTGTAGAAGCTGTTGAGCATCCAACAGTCGTCTTGCCATTTCACCAATAGTCATACGATGGCTCATGGCATTTTTACGTAATAGCTGAAAAGCATCATCTTCGGACAGGTCGTGTAGTTGCATAAGTAATACCTTTGCACGCTCTACATCTTTACGGTCTGCAAGTTTATTTTTAGTATCTTGTAAATCGGAAAGTAGCTTTTTGTGTTTACGAAACTGCTCGATAGATATTTCTAAAATACTTTTTAACTTTGACGGGTCTATACCATCCACAATATAAGCTGTAACACCTGCATCTATGGCACTTTTAATCGTGTCTTTATGGCTGTTTTTAGTAAATAAAACAGTAGGTAAGTTGAACTGGCTCACGCAACTTTCAATAATATCCCGTTGTGGGTGATCCATATCTAATAAAATAACGTCTGCATTTAATTGCTCAAGGCGATTAATATTCAAGTGATCTATAATCAGGCAGGCAACTACATCGAAATCATGTTCGATAAGGGATGTACGAATAAATTGTGCGCGTTCTTGATTGTCGTCAATCAAAGCGATTTTCAGTTTAGGCATGCTGTACAGTGCTCAGGTAAACCTGAAAAATGGGATCTAAAATTGTGCTAGCAATTTAAATGCCAAATGTATGAAAATCCAGCTTTATCTCAGATTGGTGAGTCAATTTTTTACGTAGAGATTCGCTATAAGCTGTGTATACCGAGTAAAAAAGACTTTAATCAAAGAAAAATATGTATCTGAGTTGCTTGTCTAAACAAGCCTGTTTAAACACATTGGATGAAATAGAAGCCTAACACAAATTAAAATATACAGCTTGAAGTACAAATTACTTTTGAAGAGTAACGGGAGACCCACTAGAGAGCACAGAGACAATTCAAAAATTCGTTGTTTGCTCAGCGATAATGCAAAATGCACCAATAGTGATCACGCCGTTAAGAAGTCGAAAAAACATGAAGTTGCCTCTTGAAAAGGACGGGCTGATATTGGCTATAGTGCAAGTATTCTAATTATAAAAAACAATAAAAATCATTATATTAACTAGTTTCTTTAAATGTTGGCACAATCATTGCTTAATCTTAATCGAGTCAAAGACGACTCTAAATCAAATTTGTAAGACGGCCAACGACGTCCGTTCTGATCGCTTCTACACCACAAGTTTTTGTGTTGTGGAAAAACAATACGCTCAGTTCTGTCTGGAGAAGGTTATGTCTTCAAATTTAAATGCTAAAAAAGCAACAAAAATAAGTCTTTTTAGTTTCAATGGCGCAGCAATGAGAGCCTTCCACATGAGTTGGCTCGCCTTTTTTGTCTGCTTCTTTGCATGGTTTGCCTGTGCGCCATTGATGCCTGTTATAGCAGGTGAATTTCATCTCACAAAAGATCAAATCGCCAATATTAATATTGCAGCCGTAGCCATCACCATTCTTGTTCGTCTGATTGTAGGTCCACTGTGTGATAAATACGGTCCACGCAAAACATATACAGCACTTCTTATCCTAGGCAGTATTCCAGTTTTTGGCGTTGCTTCAGCAAATAGCTATGAATCATTCCTCTTCTTTCGTTTGCTTATCGGTGCAATTGGTGCAAGTTTTGTCATCACTCAGTATCACACTAGCATCATGTTTGCACCAAATGTAGTTGGAACTGCAAATGCGGCGGCAGCAGGTTGGGGAAATGCTGGTGGAGGTGCAACACAAGTACTTATGCCATTGATGCTTGGTGCTTTAGTGATGTTTGGTGTTGAGCAATCTATGGGCTGGAGAATTGCATTACTTGTTCCAGGCATATTGATGCTGATTGTCGGTTTGATGTATTGGAAATTTACACAAGACTGTCCACAAGGCAACTTTAAAGAACTACGTGCAGATGGTGTAAGTGTTGGTTCTGATAAAAAAGGCGGTGTGGCTATTTTGATGCATGCTGCAAAAAACTATCGTGTTTGGATTTTGTTTGGTGCTTATGCTGCATGTTTTGGTATCGAAATCTTCATTCATAACATCGTCGCAATGTACTACGTAGATCACTTTAAATTTGGTTTAAAAGAAGCAGGTATGGCTGCGGGCATTTTCGGCTTACTGGCTCTATTTGCCCGTGCATTTGGTGGCATTGTTTCAGACAAAATTGCAACTAAAAAAGGCTTAGATGGTCGTACTAAAGTTCTATTTGCAATGATCTTGATGGAAGGTCTGTTCTTAATCGTATTTTCACAAATGAATACAGCAGTCCTTGCCATTCTCGCAATGACCGTATTTGCATTGTTTACTCACATGGCTTGTGGTGCGACTTATGCATTGGTTCCATTCATTGACCGTGATGCTTTGGGAGGTGTCGCAGGCATTATCGGTGCTGGTGGTAACGTTGGTGCTGTGGCTGCAGGCTTCTTGCTTAAAGGGATGTTGGATATTCAAACCACACTCATGATTCTAGGTGGCTTGGTCGTCATCGCCGCAAGTTGTGTGCTCATGATTCGTTTCTCCGTAGAACACAAAGAGAAAGAGCAAAAGTTATTTGAAGCTGCGTTACTTGAGCGAAATAGCGTGGAGCAAAATGCTTCAACTGTAATCAAACAAAGCGTTTAAGCCAAAATAACAACAGGAATTAAGGAGAATTGATATGAAATTAGTGATGATTGGTCATGGCATGGTAGGGCATAAATTCATTGAATCTGTGCTAGAACATGCAGGTGATGATGTTGAAATTACGATCTTGGCAGAAGAGCCACGTTTAGCGTATGACCGTGTACATTTAACTGAGTATTTTACAGGTAAATCTGCAAAAGATTTGACCTTATGTCGTGCGGACTTTGCCGATGCTTATGGTATAGATCTCCGCTTAGCGACTAAAGCAACTGCAATTGATACAGTAAATAAGTTGATCACCACGAATCATGGCGATGTGATCAGTTATGACAAGTTGGTGCTCGCAACGGGTTCTTATGCCTTTGTTCCTCCAATCCCAGGAAATGATCGTCAAAACTGTTTCGTATATCGCACCATTGAAGATTTAGATGCAATTCGTGCAGCAAGTCTGACCGCAAAGTCTGGTGTGGTGATTGGTGGTGGATTACTCGGTTTAGAAGCGGCTAAGGCACTACGTGATTTAGATTTGGAAACACATGTGGTTGAGTTTGCACCACGCTTGATGGCGGTTCAAATTGATGATTTAGGCGGTAAAGTTTTACGTTCTAAAATTGAGAATCTTGGGGTAAAAGTTCATACACAAAAAGCAACATCATCCATCGAAGATGGTCTTAATGCTACACACGTGATGAAGTTTGGAGATGGCTCTGAACTTGAAACAGATATTGTGTTGTTTTCAGCAGGGATTCGTCCACGTGATGAATTGGCGCGTCAAAGCGGTTTGGCTGTTGGCGAGCGTGGCGGTATTGTCATTAATGATTATTGTCAAACTTCTGATGCTGACATTTATGCGATTGGTGAATGTGCATTATGGAATAACAAGATCTACGGTTTGGTTGCTCCAGGCTACGACATGGCACGTATTGCAGCAAAACATGTGACAGAACAAGCTTGTCCAGAGTTTGCGGGTGCAGATATGAGCACCAAATTGAAGCTTATGGGAGTAGATGTTGCTTCTGTCGGGGATGCGCATGCGATGACACCGAATGCACTAAGCTATTTCTATGCAGATGAAGACACGATGGTCTATAAAAAGATTGTTGTGAATGCCGAAAAAACGAAATTATTAGGCGCAGTACTGGTGGGTTGTGCAAAAGAGTACAACGACTTATTACAAATGATGCTGAATGGATTAGCAGTTCCAGAGAATCCTGAAAGCTTAATCATGCCGGGTTATGCTCAATCTTCAGCAAAAACAGGTGGAAGTGGTGTTGATCTGCTCCCAGACAGTGCAACGATTTGTTCATGTAATAACGTGTCTAAAGCAGATATTTGTAGCGCAATTGCAGAGGGTTCGACGTCTTTAGGAGCTCTAAAAAAATGCACTAAAGCGGCAACAGCATGTGGCGGATGCGCAGCGTTAGTGACGCAAGTATTAAAATCTGAATTACAACGCCAAGGCGTGACTGTAAATAACCATATTTGCGAACACTTTGCTTATTCACGCCAAGAGTTGTATCACTTGGTACGAGTGAATGAAATCAAAAGCTTTGATGATTTGATTCAACAACATGGTCATGGTTTAGGCTGTGATATTTGTAAACCAGCTGCAGCAAATATTTTAGCATCGTGTTGGAATGATTTTGTTTTAAAACCAAGCCATGCTGGTCTGCAAGACAGTAATGATTACTATCTAGGAAATATCCAAAAAGACGGGTCTTACTCGGTTGTACCTCGTATGGCGGGTGGAGAAGTGACACCAGATGGTTTGATTGCAGTGGGTCAAATTGCCAAAGAATACGGTTTATATACCAAACTGACAGGCGGTCAACGTGTTGACATGTTTGGTGCTCAAATTCACCAATTGCCAGAAATTTGGGAAAAGTTGATTGCCGCTGGTTTTGAATCTGGACATGCCTACGGTAAATCACTGCGTACAGTGAAGTCGTGTGTTGGCAGTACATGGTGTCGTTATGGGGTTGATGATTCTGTTGGTTTAGCAATTTTCCTTGAAAATCGTTACAAAGGCTTACGTTCACCACATAAATTAAAAATGGCAGTTTCGGGTTGTACACGTGAATGTGCTGAGGCGCAAAGTAAAGATGTGGGTGTGATTGCAACCGAGAAAGGCTGGAATTTATATGTTTGTGGTAACGGTGGGATGAAACCACGTCATGCAGAATTATTGGCTTCAGACTTAGATACACAAACGCTGATTCAATACATTGACCGTTTCTTCATGTTCTATATCCAAACTGCGGATCGTCTCCAACGTACATCAGTATGGCGTGACAACATGGAAGGTGGTTTAGATTATTTAAAAGACGTTATTGTAAATGATTCTTTAGGTCTGGCTACTGAACTTGAGAATCGCATGAGCCATGTGGTTGGAACGTATCAGGATGAGTGGCGTACTGCGGTTGAAGACCCAGAGGTGCGTAAGCGTTTTGTCACCTTTATCAATGCAAAAGCTGAACAACAACAAGATCCGCATATTCAGTTTGCTTCTGTACGTGGACAAATTCGTCCGAAAACTGAAGCGGAACGTGATAGCAGCCGTATTCCTGTGGTTGAAGCTTAACAAATTAAGGTATTCAAACTTTTCTCTCTAGTGCTCTCTTAAAAGAAAATATAGAGAGGGGATGAAAAAGTTTAAAAGGATAAAGATGATGACAATTTTAAAAGATATGAATGAACTGGATTGGTTGGATATTTGCGCCTTGGATGATATTACGCCAAATACAGGTGTAGGTGCGCTACTCGAAGACCAACAAATTGCAATTTTTCGGGTAGGCAGTGAAAAGCGTGTTTATGCTTTGAGCAACCAAGATCCGTTTAGTAAAGCTTTTGTGATGTCACGTGGCATCATTGGTGATTTACAAGGTGAGCGTGTTATTGCGTCGCCTATTTATAAGCAACATTTTAGTTTAGCAACAGGTCGTTGTTTGGAAGATAAAGATCAAAAACTTTTGGTTTTCCCAAGCAAGATTGAAAATGGCCGTGTACTCATTAGCCCAACGCCACAAAAAACCTATATCACCAATAATGGTACTTCTCAGGAAAAAATGAAGTTGGTCTTGGTGGGGAACGGTTTGGCAGGTATGCGTTGCCTAGAGGATTTACTCGATATGGCACCAGATCGTTATGAAGTGACGGTGATTGGTGAAGAGCCATGGGGTAATTATAACCGCATCATGCTATCACCTGTTCTATCTGGTGATAAGACTATTGATGACATCATGTTGCATCCACATGCATGGTATAGCGATAAAAATATTCGCTTTATTGCAGGCGACCCAGCAGTGCGTATTGACCGCCCACGTAAGCAAGTTTATACCGAAAAAGGCGTGATGGTAGATTATGATCGTTTGATTTTAGCGACAGGCTCAAAACCATTTATCCCGCCTGTGCAAGGTTCGGATTTAAAAGGTGTGCTGAGTTTCCGTGATATTTACGATGTGAATACCATGCTTGAATACAGTAAATCTAAAAAGAATGCTGTGGTGATTGGCGGTGGTTTACTTGGTTTGGAAGCGGCGTATGGCCTAAAACAGCGTGGTATGAATGTGACGGTGTTGCATTTGATGGATCGCATTATGGAGCGTCAGCTAGATAGTAAAGCGAGCCAAATGTTACGTCATAGTATCGAACAAAAGGGCATTTCAATCATTACAGAGGCGAATACTGAAGCTTTGATTGGGGTGGATGGTCATGTGACACAGGTTCGTTTGAAAGATGGCACAGTTTTAGATGCAGACCTAGTGGTTTTTGCTGTAGGTATTCGTCCTAATATGGCCTTAGCACAAAGTGCAGGTCTCCGCTGTAACCGAGGTGTCTTGGTGAATGACACCATGCAAACGTATGACCCAAGTATTTATGCGGTAGGTGAATGTATCGAACACCGTAACCAGACTTTTGGCTTGGTTGAGCCACTTTGGGGGCAAGCATTTATTTGTGCATCGCATTTGGCTGAGCACGGCAGCTTGACGTTTAAAGCGCCAACAGTACCGACTCAATTAAAAGTCAGCGGTTGTGATGTGTTCTCAGCAGGCAATTTTGAACCGAAAGATGATTTTGAAGATATTATTTTAAATGATGAAAAGCGTCAGATTTATAAACGCATTATTATTCAAAAGGATAAGGTGATTGGTGCAGTTCTATTTGGTGACACGGAAGATGGAGCTTGGTATGCAGAACTTATTTCGGATCAAACGCCAATTTCATCCATTCGCAATAAATTGTTATTTGGTAAAGATTTTGCATTAAAAATAGCAGGGTGATCAAAACCCAACCTTTTAATGTATTGAAGCTCGATACGCGGAAACGTTATCTACCATGGTTTGAGTTGATAGCAAACATGGAAACAAATGTTTCTGCGGACTTTTAGGTAAATGACGGATGCAATGAGTTTGCGGATCTTGCGTTGTTTTAGTCGCATCTTAGGTTCTGCCTACTCTTCTACAAAGAAAAGTAGGTCTAACCGAAGTTTATTCCTGAAAATTAACTTTCTTGCAAAGACGTCGTCGTAATGAATCAAATTGTATATTTCAAAATTAAGGAGTTTCTATGAATAGTATCCCTGTAATGGAACTGCATAGCTCCACAGAAAAAATGATTAAAACGACACAAACGACGTGCCCTTATTGTGGTGTGGGATGTGGAGTAACTGCAACTGTTGAAGAAACGGCTTTAGGGCGAAAAGTGTCTGTGGTGGGGGATTTAAATCATCCATCAAATTACGGAAAACTGTGTATCAAAGGTAGTAATTTAGCCGATACAGTGGGCTTAGAGACACGGGTTTTACACCCAATGTTAGGCCGCAAAAAAGATTTAGATACGTGTATCCAAAAAACATCGAGAATACAAACAGATTGGGATACTGCAACTGATTTAATTGCTGATAAATTCCAACACTATATAGATCAATATGGTCCTGAAAGTATTGCTTTTTATGTGTCAGGTCAGTTGTTGACAGAAGATTATTATGTGGTCAATAAATTTGTAAAAGGTTATCTTGGTACAGCCAATATTGATACCAATTCAAGACTATGTATGTCTTCAGCGGTAGCAGCACATAAACGTGCCTTTGGGGAAGATTTAGTTCCTGCTAGTTATCATGATTTTGAACATACGGATATGGTGGTTCTGGTTGGTTCAAATACAGCATGGTGCCATCCTGTATTGTATCAGCGCATAATGAAAGCTAAAGAAGAAAGAGATCTTTTTGTCGTTGTGATTGATCCACGGTTTACTGCTACTTGTGAGGCAGCAGATTTACACTTGCCAATTTTGCCGGGTCAAGATGTTACTTTGTTCAATGGTCTATTGCAGTATTTGGCAACCAATCATTATACCGATACCGATTTTATTACAAAGCATACCCAAGGCTTAGACGCTGCGCTTATCAGCAGTGAAACTGAGTTTTCGATCGAAAGTTTGATTGAGCGTACAGGAATTTCAGCGGAAAAATTGACCTTGTTTTTTGAAAAATTTGCTCAAACAGACAAAGTAATGAGCTTGTTTTCAATGGGGGTAAACCAATCTTCACGTGGGGTAGATAAGGCCAATAGTATTATTAATTGTCATTTGTTGACTGGAAAAATTGGCAAGTTGGGTGCTGCGCCGTTTTCAATGACAGGACAACCGAATGCGATGGGTGGGCGTGAAGTTGGTGGTCTTGCAAATATGCTTGCGGCACACATGGACTTGGATAATCAAAAACACCAACAATTAGTACAGCAGTTTTGGCAAAGCCCGACAATTGCGAAACAAGTGGGTTTAAAAGCTGTTGACCTTTTCGAAGCGGTTGAGGCAGGGAAAATTAAAGCCATTTGGATTATGGCGACCAACCCTGTCGTGAGTTTACCAAATGCTGATCAGGTAAAACGTGCGCTAGAAAAATGTGAGTTTGTGATTGTTTCAGACATTTGCAAAGATACGGATACCACGCAATATGCCGATGTGTTATTGCCTGCTCTTGGGTGGGGAGAAAAAGATGGTACAGTCACCAATTCAGAGCGTCGTATTTCACGACAACGTGCCTTTTTGGACTGCCCAGAACAAGCCAAAGCAGATTGGTGGTCAGTTTCTCAAGTGGCTAAAAAGCTGGGCTTTAGTGGTTTTGACTTTGAAAGTAGCCATGACATTTTCAAGGAACACGCAGAGCTTTCAGCTTATCAAAATGCGGGACTGGGTCAGTGTTCGGCGTCTGAGGTTTTTCGCTATTTCAATTTGAAAGGTTTAAGTGATCTTTCATTTACTGAATATCAATATCTTGAGCCAGTTCAATGGCCTATTCTAAATAAAAATCAACAAGATGGTGCTGTTGCTCAGTTATTTGAAACAGGGCAGTTTAGTCATGCGGATCGTAAAGCAAAATTTATTGCAACAGCTGCTGTTGGTGCAGTTAATAAAACTTGCAGTGAATATCCATTGGTATTGAATACTGGTCGAATTCGAGATCAATGGCATACCATGACTCGTACAGGTTTATCAGCCAACTTAAGTACACATAAAGCAGAGCCATATTGCGAAATTCATCCTAGCGATGCATTAAAATATGGACTCAAAGATGGAGAGTTAGTTGAAATCAAATCGGTTTGGGGGAACTGTGTATTACGTGCCACAGTGAGTGATAATATTCGTCGGGGACAAATTTTTGCACCGATTCACTGGAATGATCAATTTGCATCAGATGCACGTATAGGTAAAGTCGTAAACCCTGTGGTGGATGCTATTTCAGGGGAACCTGAATTTAAACATACGCCTGTGATGATTCAACCCTTTTATACCCAATGGCAAGGGGTATTTTATGTACGTAAAGGCTTTGAAAACATCGTTCAGAAAACCATTGAAAGTACAGTATGGTGGACAAAGATTCAAACAGCCAAAGCAGTGCGCTATGAGTTAGCAGATCGCCATCGTTTTACTGAAACGACAGAGAAGTTAAAGAGCTTACTTCCTTTTGAAGATGAAAGCTTTGAATGGCTGAATTTAGAAGATCAAACAGCGCACATCAGTCATAGTGTGGTGTTACAAGAGGGACATCTCATTGCGAGTCTTTATATTGCTCCGAAAGCATTGTTACCAGACCGGGATTGGGTTGCAAGTCTCTTTAAACGTGAGCGGTTAAGCGCAATGCATCGTAAGGCATTGTTAGCTGGTCAAGCAATGTCGATGGGGCAAAGTGAAGGACCGTTGGTGTGTAGTTGTTTTAAAGTGGGTAAAAATAGAATTATTCAGACCATTAAAGAAAAAAATATCACCGATGAAAAACAAGTCACTGCATGTTTAAAGGCCGGTGGAAATTGTGGTTCATGTTTACCTGAAATTCGAGGGTTGATTAAGGCATGTCAAACTGAGGATGTATAATGAAAAGAAAAATATTTAAACTGGTGACGTATCCTGACACTGAAGTTGTGATTTTAGCAGGTGGACAAGCACGTCGTATGAACGGCATTAATAAACTGCTACAAAAGTTTGATGACGAAATCCAGCTCATCAAAATTCATCAACAGTTAAAATCACGGGCAACAAAAGTGTGGGTGAATAGCCACCGTGACCATTCCATTTATGAACGATTGATTCCATCCATTGGCTTTTTTGAAGATGATGAAACAGGCTTCCAAGGCCCATTAATGGGGATGAAAAGTGCATGGGCGCATGTACAATCAGATTATGTACTGTTTGTACCCTGTGATGTGACTTTCATTCCGAAAAAAGTATTTTCACGCTTACATCAGGCGATGCAACAAGACCCAAACTGTGGTGTGGCGATCGTTGAAATGAATGACCGTGCTTTATATCCATTTTGTTTGGTAAAACGCAGTAGCTTACCGACTTTGATTTGCCACCTTGAACAAAATCAGCGCAGTTTAAGACAGTGCTTTGCAGATTTGCACCCACAAGTGGCACGTTTCAAAAATCATGCACTGTTTTTTCATAGCATTAATTCGTTAGATGAATTGCAACAACATCGTCAGTTAAATTTTTTATAAAAAGTAGCGTTTAAACGGTTCGGATTCTGCGCAGTAGGCACAGATCGCATAAATAAAAATGATTTTGATACTATCTCGTGATTTGACCAATGAATAGTAATACTAGCTAATAATAGAAATATATTTAAAATAAATAAAACAATATCTTAAACCGTTTTTACGTGTCTGATTTACTTTATCTATATAACAATGTGCTGTGTATTGTTCTATTCGTGTTATGAATTGAGCGTATTCCATCTGTTGAATAGCACAAAGTTGGAACATTTATTGCTGTTTTAAAACCAAGAAATTAGGGCGTGAAATTTGAACTGTTCAATAACAGCGCAAATGATGCGTAGGCAAGACAGATGAACAGCATGACACAGTTAGCCGCAATTGGCGTATTCCAAGATCAGTTTGGGCGAGAAAAGCGAAAGCTACGGATCTCCGTGACGGATCGTTGTAATTTTAAATGTGTCTATTGTATGCCTGAACATCCTGAATGGATGAAAAAACATGATCTACTGAGTTTTGAAGCACTCTATCATTTTTGTGAATTTATGGTGCGACAAGGAATTGAGCAGATTCGTATTACGGGGGGTGAACCATTGATGCGGCAGGGAGTGGTGCATTTTATCGAGCAACTCCAATCGTTAAAAAAAATGGGTCTCAAGCGTGTTTCAATGACCACCAATGGTCATTATTTAAAACAATATGCAGATGCTTTAAAACAAGCTGGACTGGATGACTTAAATATTAGTCTGGATAGCTTAGATGCGGATCAATTCCAAAGACTGACCAAGAAACAATTCCATACTGTGCTTGAGGGAATACAAGCCGCACAAGATGTTGGTTTTAACATTAAAATCAATACAGTCCTTATGAAAGGAATGAACGAGGATCAAATTATTCCTTTGGTGCAGTGGGCCAAGCAGCAAAAGCTAGAACTACGTTTTATTGAGTTTATGCCTTTAGATGGCGATCAAAATTGGTCACAAGCTGATGTTATCACTGAGCAAGAAATTTTATCTCAACTCAGCTCACAATTTACGGTGCAAGTGCTTGAGGGACAAGGTGCCAATCCAGCGCGTAGTTATCGTGTGGATGGCAGTGTGGTTGGCGTTATATCGACCATTAGCAACTCGTTTTGTGGGGAGTGTGATCGACTGCGCTTGAATGCGCAGGGCGAGTTTTATAATTGTCTCTTTGCTAAGCAAGGTTTAAAACTGAAACCAGATATTCAACAGCTTGCTCAAGATTATCAACATGCATCTGTGCATTTGAAAAGTAAGCTGATGACTTATATCTGGCATAAAGAACAGGGCTTTCAGACTATTCAACAGCAAGTACTCCAACCTATTCGCAAAATCAGTATGCATATGATTGGGGGCTAAAATGACCTTAAAACAGTTTTCACGTATTCAAGCATCTGCTTTTAGTCAAAATGACTTTGATGGTATCCATCATTTTCCTGAGTGCGGCGCTATGGGTATATTTATTGGTACGGTGCGAAATCACCATCAAGGTAAAGCTGTCCAAGCATTGAAATATAGTGCTTATGCACCTGCCGCTGAAAAAATGATTCGTCAAATTGAACAAGAGATCCAATTCAAATATGGCGTGTCTTATGTTCGGCTGGTACATCGGATTGGTACTTTAGCTATTGGCGATACTGCCATTATTGCGATGGCTTACGCTGCGCACCGCCATGAAGCCTTTCAAGCCTGTGAGGAAGCTGTCGAACGAGTGAAACATGAAGTTCCTGTATGGAAAGAAGAGTTTTATCTGGATGGTAGCAGTCAATATGTCGAAGGTTGTTGTATTCGAAAAGACCATGAAGTGCCAAAACCTCATAGCCACGAGCACTGTGATCATGCGTATGTTCATGCCCAGCAAAGCGCATTATTCAATGCCAATATTTACCAGTGGCACCTTTAAGATTTGCATGAGAAAATTTAGCACTTGATGAGTTTAAAAAGGAAAGCGGTGAGATAATTTGAAGAAAAATCTTCTGAAAACTTTATGAAAAATAATGCTTAGGTTAAGATAATCCATTCTTATATTTAAAGTCTTTTGAATCGCTATGCAACCATTTGTTCTATATAACTCAGAGCAACGCAAAAAAGTAGAATTCGTACCTCGTGTTGAGGGGCATATTGATATGTATGTCTGCGGTATGACGGTGTATGACTACTGTCATATTGGACATGCGCGCGTGATGGTTGCATTTGACTATATTATTCGCTTCTTGCGTAGCCAAGGTTGGAGCGTGAAATATGTGCGTAATATTACCGACATTGACGACAAAATCATTAAACGTGCCAATGAAAATGGCGAGTCGATTACTCAACTAACAGATCGCTTTATTCAAGCCATGAATGAAGATGCTGAAAACTTAGGTTGTCTACATCCAGACGAAGCCCCGCGTGCAACGGATTATATTGACCAAATGCAGAGCATGATTGGCAATTTGGTTAAAAAAGGCACTGCGTATCCATCTACCAATGGTGATGTGTATTTCCAAGTAGAAAAATTTGCCAAATATGGTCGTCTTTCAGGTCGCAAACTGGAAGACATGCAAGCGGGTGCTTCTGAACGGGTCGATCTTGAAGTTGAGAAAAAACATCCCTTTGACTTTGTGCTTTGGAAACATGCCAAAGAAAATGAACCTGCATGGGCTTCGCCGTGGGGTAAAGGTCGTCCAGGTTGGCATATTGAATGTTCTGCCATGTCGACTTGCTGCCTAGGTAACCATTTTGACATTCATGGTGGTGGTTCGGATCTCATGTTCCCACACCATGAAAATGAAATTGCACAGTCTGAGGCTTCAACTGGTGAGCAGTATGTCAACTACTGGATGCATGTCGGTTTCATTAACGTTGATGGCGAGAAAATGTCGAAGTCATTGGGCAATTTCTTTACCATTCGTGATGTGATGGATAAGTTTCACCCTGAAGTGATTCGTTACTTTATTGTGTCATCGCACTATCGTAGTCCTGTGAACTTCTCTGATGTTGCTTTAAAAGAAGCAAAAACGGCACTGTCACGTTTCTACCATTCATTTAAGGCATATCAACAAGCCTATGGTGATACGCACGTCGATACGTTGGATGAAACATTGCTTGAGCGTTTCAACAGTGCCATGCGGGATGACTTTAATACCGCCGAAGCCATTGCGGTGTTGTTTGAAGTTAACAAAGAATTGAACCGTGCAGTGAAAGAGCAACACGCTGAGCAAGCGGCAATTTACTATGCAACCTTGCGTCATTTAACCAATATTTTAGGTTTGGTTCAGCACAATGTTGAAGAATTTCTGAAGTCTGACATTGGGCAAGAGGCTTTGGCTTTGTCTGAAGAACAAATTGAAGATTTGATTCAACAACGTCAAGACGCGAAAAAAGCCAAAGAGTTTGCCAAAGCGGATGGAATTCGTCAGTCCTTGTTAGATCAGGGTGTTGTTTTAGAAGACACCCGTCAAGGGACAATTTGGCGCCGTGCTGATTAATTCAGCAATTGCATTATAGAGTGTTGACAGTTTGATGAAACTCTCTATAATGCACATCCATATTGCGGGAATAGCTCAGTTGGTAGAGCACAACCTTGCCAAGGTTGGGGTCGCGAGTTCGAGTCTCGTTTCCCGCTCCAAAATTTAAAAAACCTCAAGCTAAGCTTGAGGTTTTTTTTATGTCTGTAATTTGAGTGTGTTGAAAATAATTCATTTAAATGTGAAATTATCTCGGCGTTTCAGCCCATCATTTTGACAAAAATATGCTTAAATCATTCATCTTCATTTGTGAATAAAATTGTGTTCCTTCAACCCAATAGCACTGTCGTACCGACCGAAGCTCGAGACTATCCTGAATGGCATTTGGGACGTGAGCACTATGCACTTTGGTATATTGAAGTGAATGATCCTGTTTTGGTCAGCTATTTAACCCAGCTTCGTGAGGAGTTTTCAGATTTACTTTATCAACCGAATCAACGGCAGTTTCATATCACCTTATTTGTTGCTGGTTTTTGGGTAGAACAGGCAACACAGTCGGACGACTTTAGTCGAGCGCAACTGAATCAGCAGCTTGAACATCTTAAAAATTTAAAGCTAGAATCTTTTCAGTTACAGATAGGTGCATTAAATAGTTTTGAAAGTGCCTTATTTTTAAAAGTGGATGATACCGCAGGCGTGTTGAAAAAAATTAGAAAAACATTGTTGCATACATCGCAGGAAGTCGCGGCATTAAGTTATTGTCCGCATATTACATTAGGTCTATACCGTGAAGCGTTAAGTAGTGATCATGTATTGACACGTATGGCTGAAATTGAAGACATCAACTATAGCTTACACATCTCAAAGCTCACGTTTGGTTTTTATCAGGCAGATGTTTTACAAGGGCCATTGTTTTCACATACACAAATTAAGTTGGGAAATGCACAATGCAACTGATTTTAGGTGGTGCACGTTCGGGGAAAAGCCGCTTGGCAGAGCAGGTTGCACAACAGTTAGCGCAGCCAGTGGTCTATGTCGCCACAGCACAAGCCTTAGATGGGGAAATGCAAGCGCGTATTCAACACCATCAGCAGCAACGACCCGAAGATTGGGGGCTGTGTGAAGAACCCATTTATCTTGCAGAGCAGTTGCTCAAATTAGATCGCCCAAACCAAACCATTTTAGTCGATTGTCTGACCTTATGGATGAGTAATTTACTGATGCAGACTGACTCAAACTTACAAGTTCAAGAATGTCAGAAGTTGTTAGATGTTGTGGGAAGTTTACAGTCCGAGCTGATTTTAGTGAGTAATGAAACAGGTTTAGGTGTGGTTCCAATGGGGCAAATTAGCCGTCGCTTTGTCGATGAAACAGGGCGATTGCATCAGCAGTTAGGTCAAATCGCAACAAAAGTGGTGTTCTGCGTGGCAGGATTTCCCATGATTTTAAAAGGAGAACAAGTGTGAGTTGGTGGTTAGAAGCATGTCAAAGTCCGAGTGAGTCCGTATTGGCTCAAGCCCTAGTACGCCAGTCACAGTTGACCAAACCTACTGGCTCGTTGTCGGAGCTTGAATCGGTTGCTGTAACCTTAGCCAGTTTGCAAAACACTGTAAAACCTAAGATTGACCGCCCATGGATTACGATTTTTGCAGGTGATCATGGAGTGATGGAAGAAAATATTTCTGCCTATCCACAAGCGGTGACACGTCAAATGTTGCAGAACTTCGCAACAGGTGGGGCGTGTATTAGTGTGATTGCTAAAGAGTATCAAGCTAAATTACAAGTCATCGACTGTGGTTCAGTCGGTGAAGCTTATGACTATGTCGGAGTTGAACGCCACTGCATCCGCGCGGGTACGGCTAACTTTGCTCAAACCCTGGCTATGACTGAAGTTGAATGTAAAGCTGCTTTTGCTTTGGGGCAAAAAAGTGTGGAAGATTCCATCGCTTATGGGGCGGATATCTATGTTGCGGGTGAAATGGGCATTGGAAATACTTGTTCAGCCTCAGCTGTCGCTTGTTTTTTATTGGCTGAACCTGCTGAAAAGTTAACAGGTGTTGGAACGGGTATCCGTACTGAACAATTGATACATAAAAAACAGGTGATCGACCAAGCACTTGCACTGCATGCCCAATATGTCGGGAACGATCCATTTAAAGCCTTATGTGCCGTGGGTGGACTTGAAATCGCAGCCATGACAGGCGCGTATATTCGCTGTGCGCAATTGGGTCTGCCGATGGTGGTGGATGGGTTTATCAGTACTGTTTCGGCTTTGCTCGCAGTACGTTTAAATCCACAGGTTCGCGCTTGGATGCTTTTTGGACATCAGTCGGCTGAATATGGTCATGTGCGTTTGTTACAAGAACTTAAAGCGCTGCCTTTATTGAAGCTGAACCTACGGTTGGGAGAAGGCAGTGGTGCAGGGGCTGCACTTGGATTGATCAAACTCGCCTGTCGTTTACATAATGAGATGGCAACATTTGCTGAAGCAGCCGTGATTGGTGAGAAAGTTTAAAGATGTTGTATTTAGATTTTCTGCGCCATGGCGAAACCAGCTTAAGTCATACCCTACGGGGTAAAACGGATGATGCTTTGACGGCGAAAGGTTGGATGCAAATGCAATCTACCCTCACGCAGGCTGAGCAGGTTAGTCAGGCATGGGATGTCATTTATAGCTCACCGCTACAGCGCTGCCGTCTGTTTGCAGAGCAATGGGCCGAGCAAAAACAGCTTCCTTTGTTTATAGAACCGAATTTGCAAGAAATGGATTTTGGAGAATGGGAAGCTCAGCCGACCGAACGACTCTACCAACAATTTCCTAATGAATTGGCTCAATTTTGGCAATCACCTTTAAGCTTTACCCCGCCTCAGGCAGAAAGCTTATTGGCATTTAAAAGCCGCGTTGTCGAATCTATACAGATGTTGACCCAACAAATGCATGCGCAGGGCTGGACACGTGCATTGATTATTTCCCATGCTGGAGTGATTAAACTCTTAAAATGCCAAGCGCTAAAACAGCATGATAATGATCTTTTAAAAATGTCAGCAGAGTTAGGGCAGTTGAACTGCTTTGTTTTTACTCAAGGGCAGCTTCAGTTTATTCAAAGTGAGGATGTGTAATGACACCTTTTTGGATTGCATTACAGTTTTTAACGACGTTTCCAGTTCGCTTAAGCGCAATGCCAACGCCTCAGCAAAATGCGCAGGCATTGTTGTTTTATCCTGTAGTGGGTTTGCTCATAGGAAGCATTCTGTATGGAATTGCTCTGTTATTACATGCTTTGCCAGTTGTGCTGTTAAGCAGTGTAATTCTAGTGCTCTGGATTTGGCTGACAGGTGGTTTGCATCTGGATGGTTTGGCCGATACCGCAGATGCTTGGGTTGGTGGTTTTGGCGATAAAGCACGCACACTGGCGATCATGAAAGATCCGAGTTGTGGGCCTATAGGTGTACTCAGTCTTGTCATTGTGTGCCTATTAAAATGGTCGGTATTGTATGTGTTATTACAAGAAAAGCTGTATACAGCGCTGATGCTTTTTCCTCTGTTAGGGCGTCTCGTACCTCTTTTTTTCTTTTTAAGCACAGACTATGTACGTGAAAAAGGACTTGGTAGCCAGTTGGGTCAACATTTAGCTCGACCAATGGCAATAGCACTTTTATTGCTTACGCCTTTAGTGGCCTTGTATTGGGCATGGATTGGAGTTGTTGTCCTTGCCTCATTTTATTTAGCATTGTGGTATTTACGGTGTAAATTTATACAGCGCATCGGGGGAGTGACAGGCGATACCATCGGGGCAAGTATTGAAATAATTGAATTAGCCACATTATTGAGTTTTGTGTTTGCTGTATTTTATTTAGCCTAACTATTATAAACCAAAAAAAATCGTCGTTTGATGTAAAGCGATAGCAGATCTTGATCGAATGGTAAAAGTATCAGTATAAAAGCGGACAATATAGATCATTAAAATAGAGATTCAATTGTTCGAATGGATCATTTGTAGATATGTTGTGAAAATCCAAAGATTTCCACGCTAGTTGACAACCTAGATATGATAAAATCTTGGAAATTATTTTTTATGTGATGGTAGTGTTTAATATCATCATGCAATTCAGGTAAAACAGCATTGAATTCTGAAAATATGTCAAATCCTATTGATTTCCAAAAAGTGGCTTTAGAAACTCTTGAGATAGAGCGACAAGCATTATCAGTTCTTGCACAGCAAATAGATGATCGTTTCACTCGTGCATGTGAAATTATTTTAAAGTGTAAAGGGCGTTTAGTCATAACTGGAATGGGAAAGTCGGGACATATTGGACGAAAAATGGCAGCTACGTTTGCTTCTACAGGCACACCATCATTTTTCATGCATCCTGGTGAGGCAGGTCACGGTGATTTAGGGATGTTGGTTGCAGGCGATGTATTGATTGCGATTTCAAACTCGGGCAAGAGTGATGAAATTATGATGCTGATGCCTTTGATTAAATATTTAGGTGTACCTTTAATTACCATCAGTGGTGATGAACGTGGACCAATGCCACAAAATGCTGATGTGGCGCTGACCTTAGGTGATATCCAAGAAGCGTGCCCATTGGGTTTGGCACCAACATCAAGTACCACAGCAACCTTGGCTTTGGGAGATGCATTGGCTGTTGCACTACTCGAAGCTCGTGGTTTTACGTCAGATGACTTTGCTCGTTCCCATCCCGCTGGTGCACTCGGTAAACGTCTGTTGTTGCATGTGAAACATTTAATGCATACAGGGGATGAGCTACCAAAAGTGTCTCCAGATACAGCAATGAACAAAGTTCTTTACGAAATCTCAAACAAACGCCTAGGTTTAACCACAATTGTGGATGAAAATGATCGACTGTTGGGTATTTTTACCGATGGTGACTTACGTCGTTTGATTGATAAGCAACAAGGTTTTGATGTGAACTTGGCTGTGTCAAATGTGATGACTCAAAATCCACTGACAATTTCTGCCGAAGCACGTGCTGTCGAAGCCTTAGAGCGAATGAACGAAAAGAAAATTAACCAATTTGTCGTCGTTGATGATGCCAATAAAGTGATTGGTGTGTTGAGTATGCATGACCTGATTCAAGCTGGGGTGAACTAAGAAATGGCTTCTTATATTTTGTTAGAACAAGCACGTCATGTAGAAGCTCTAGTTTTGGATGTCGATGGTATTTTGAGTGATGGTTTTGTAACTTTAACCAACTCTGGTGACGAAATTAAATCCTTCGATATCCGTGATGGTTTAGGTATGAAACTGGTTCAGCGGGCTGGTGTGAAAGTGATTATTATCACGGGTCGTAAGAGCCAGATCGTAGAAAAACGCATGTCTGATTTGGGCGTTGACCTTGTTTATCAAGGCCGTGAAGACAAAGGTGTGGCGCTACGTGAAGCTTGTGCAAAGTTCGGCATTGTGCCAGAGGACTGTTTGTATATGGGAGATGACTGGCCAGACCTATCTGCATTTGCGATTGCTGGTATGAAAGTTACAGTACCGAATGGTCACTTAGAAGTTCGTCGTCGTGCGGATTTAGTCACTCAAGCGATGGGTGGTCGTGGTGCTGTACGTGAAATTTGCGATATGATTTTACAAGCCAAAGGCGTATACGAAACTTTACTTGAAAAGTATACCGCAGTCCCGCATTAATCAGTATGCATGCATGAGAGTTTAGTTAACATTTATGGATACTAAAGTTTTATATATCACTGCCGTAGCGATTGCTGCTATCAGCAGTGGTTATTACTATTATAGTGGAAAGGGGCATAAGCTCGAAGTCGATTCTGCGCAGAGCATGACCTATTCTGCTGAGAAGATCCAGCTGACACAAACGGATGAGCGGGGAAATCTATACGTCCGAGCAAAGATAGATCGTCTTGAGCAAGATATGCAAAAGAAGACATCGAAGTTAGAAAACTTAAATGCTGAAATGTATAAAGCAGGAAAAGTCGATGCCATATTCTATGCAAAGCAGGCGAATGGCTCTAATGACAACGAAAAAGTCGTATTAACGAATCAGGTTGTTGCTCAAAAAATGTTAGATCATGGCCGTATGCAGTTTGAGACGGTCGAACTGACTGCTTTTCCAAAAACACGTGAACTTGAATCTCAACAGCAAGTGGTGGTCACAACACCACAAGCAGAATTTGTCAGTCAGGGTTTAAAAGCAAATTTAAATACGGGTCAATATGACTTTTTCCATATTCGAGGGAAGTATGAACCATAATCCAAAATTTTCTATTTCGAAAACTTTCCTCAAGCAAACGCTTGCACTGAGCTTAGGTGTAGCAGTTTCAACTTTTGCTTTAGCATTACCAAGTGATCGAACCAAAGCCATTTCATTGTTGGCGGATCGTGCAACCTTTAATGAAAAAACAGGAGTCACGACGTATACGGGTAATGTCATTATTGAACAAGGGACAATGAAACTTCAGGCTGACTCGATTGTTGCGAATTTGAACCAAAACCGTCAAATCAGTACCATTACTGCAAATGGCAAGCCTGCACGTTTTCAGCAGCAAGTCAGTACCAATAAAGGCATTGCCAAAGGTCAGGCGCAAAAGATTATTTATAATGCAGAAACAGGCATTATTACCTTATCAGGTAGTGCACTTTTGGAGCAGGATGGTGCCAGTATTCGGGGTAATACGCTGCGTTATAGTATGAACAAAGGGGATATTGAAGCGATTGGTACACCGAGTAGTGGTGGTTCATCGGGCGGTCGAGTTCAAATTGTGATTCCACCTTCAGCCTCTCAATCCTTCCCTGGAGCGCGTGACTAATGGAGCAAACTCTCAATCAGCCACAGACCTTATGCATCAAGCATCTTGCGAAGAACTACAGTAAGCGTTGGGTGGTAAAAGATGTATCTTTTAGCATGCAAAGTGGGCAAATTGTTGGCTTACTTGGACCAAATGGTGCGGGTAAAACCACTAGCTTCTATATGGTGGTTGGACTGGTACGCATGGATAAAGGTGAAATTCATCTTGATGACTTGGATATGTCTGATTTGGCCATGCATGAACGTGCGCGTAAAGGTATTGGTTACTTGCCGCAAGAGGCATCTATTTTCAGAAAACTCACCATTTCTGAAAATATTATGGCGATTCTGGAAACACGAAAAGATTTGAATAAAGAGCAGCGTAAACAACGTTTGCATGAATTATTGGCTGATTTCAAAATCAGTCATATTAAAGATTCATTGGGTATGAGTGTCTCTGGTGGTGAGCGTCGTCGTGCGGAAATTGCACGTGCATTGGCCGCTGATCCAAAATTTATGCTATTGGATGAACCGTTTGCTGGAGTTGATCCAATTTCAGTCGGTGATATTAAAGATATTATTACTACATTGAAACAGCGCGGGATCGGCGTATTGATTACAGACCATAACGTTCGTGAGACTTTAGCGATTTGTGAGCGTGCTTATATTGTCAGTGAGGGTGCGGTAATTGCTGAAGGTTCTCCTGATGAAATCTTAGCCAATGAAACCGTGCGCCAAGTCTATCTGGGTGATGACTTTACTGTATAAGTATTTACTGCGCCAATTGGTCTGATTGGCGCAGATTTTGAGCTGAAATTTTAGAGTTATGGATATCCCATTTTGACTCAGTTACATAGCTCGTTTTTTTGTTCTATGTTTGATCGTAGAGCATTTAAAGCATCTTTTCCCTTTTATACTGCTATGCATTGCCTATTTGATCATCGTGTTGGTTTGAAGTAATGAGCCATTTTCATATGATAGCTGATTGAAAATACGTTATAATTTTTTGTGAAATTTTTAAAAATTATGTTATGCCATTTACCATCTCTAGTTTAGTGAGCTATGAAGAGGACATCAAAAAAAGTCGTTTTCAAGCTTTTGCTGTGCCTGTTGAAAATGAACAGGCTGTTAAAGACTTTTTAGAGCAATATAAAGATATCAGCACCACACATCAGTGTTGGGCATGGAAAATTGGTCATAATGTTCGTTTTAATGATGACGGTGAACCATCAGGAACTGCAGGCCGTCCTATTTTAGCCACCATCGAAGGTAATGAACTAACCAATGTTTTGGTTTTGGTCAATCGTTGGTATGGTGGTGTCAAGTTAGGCACAGGTGGACTGGTACGTGCTTATGGTGGAACAGCAGGACAGTGTTTACTGTTGGCTGAAAAAATCGAGCTCATTGAAAAGAAAAAAGTACATTTTGCCTGTCAATTTAATGAATGGGCAATTTTCCAGTATGAGCTGAATAGCGGGCAGATTGAGTTTAATGAGCAATATACTGCGGAGGGCGTGCTTGTAGAGGCATTATTACAAGTGCATCAGATTGAAGCGCTCGCAGTTAAAATACAAGACCTAACCCGTGGGCGTGAAGCATTAAAAATTGTGGATGACCATCATGACTGATCCCTTACTCAAATATCGTGAACAGCATAAGCACCGCTTAAATTATATGCCATGGTTGTATTGGTCACTCAAGCCTAAAAATCGGATGTGGGCTGAGGCATGGCAGCAAGAGTACCAAGCTTACTTAATGGAAATGGAAACCGTTGAAATTGGTCAAAACTGTTTTATTTCTCCATTGGCACACATTTTCGCAGAGCCAGGCCGTAAAATTATTATTGGGGACAACACGTTTATTGCTGCTGATTGTACTTTGCACGGGCCTTTAGACATTGGCAGCGAGGTCGCAATCAACCATCATTGTATTTTGGATGGTGGCCGTGTGGGGATTAAGTTAGATGATCAAGTACGTATTGCAGCCTATTGTCACTTATATGCCTTTGATCATGGCATGGCACTCAGTGATCCGATCTATCAACAGCCTGTACGTTCAAGAGGGATAGAAATTGGACGAGATGTTTGGTTGGGGGCCCATGTGGGCGTGAAAGATGGAGTGAAAATTGGTGCACATGCCGTGGTAGGTATGAATAGTATGGTGACCAAAGATATTGCGGAGCGATCCATTGTGGCAGGCAATCCTGCTCAGCTTATTCGTTTACGTGATTAAGACATCAAAGAATCTTGAACATTTATCAATACTTAATTACATAAAAATCTGCCATCAAAAAAAAAGATATGCTAAGTTTAGAACAACAATGAGACCTTATGCCAAATGCGGTGTAATGAGAGGCGATAATGAAACGAGTCATTGCATGTATTGATTCTTCCCCTTGTATCAATGCCTTAGCAGAAGCGTCTGCTTGGATTGCAAAACAAACAGGGCGTGAATTGGTCCTTTTACAAGTTTTGGATTATTACCCTGCAAGTTATCACTTGGGTGAAATTAGTGGGGTGATTGGATTTGAAAGCAATGCAATGTTGCTCAAAGAGCTAGCTGAGTTGGAGCAGAAACAAAGTGAACTTGCACTCAGTTACAGTAACAATCTACTTGATCATATTTCTAAACTCATTCTTGAAACACACGGCTTGCATACGACACATATTCAAGAAAAAGGAGACTTCCTCGAGCAAAGTTTTAACTTATTACATGAAGATGACATTGTCGTGATTGGTCGAGTCGGAGAAAAATCGGCTGAACGTAATAAACCACTGGGTAGTAATGTTGAAAACTTTATTCGCGGAGCAAAATGCACGGTCATGACCGTGGGTGATACATTCAAACCGCCTACACGTTTTATCTTTGCTTATGAATATTCCCCGACCTGTGTGAAGATGATGAAGCGAATTGCTCAAAGTGATTTACTGCGTCTTTTACAATGCCATTTAGTCTATGTTGGCGACCACCCTGAAATCCTAGCAGAGCCAGAACGTTATTTAAAAGAGGCGAATCTGGATGTGATTACTGAATATCGCTATGGTGACGTGGCTGAAAATATTTTGGAATATCAGAATGAGCATGGTATACAACTGATTGTTCTAGGGGCATTTAGCCACAGTAAAATTCATCAGTTCTTTTTGGGTAGCATTGCTACGACTATTTTTAGGAATGCCAAAGTGCCTTTATTGGTGGCACGCTAATATCGAGTGACTTCTCTAAATTGTGCCCCTTTTATCCATAGTTATCCGCATTAATTGTGGATAACTATATGGACAGTAAATGTAAGTTTATAATTTATATAAGCTTAAATTAATTGGGTATTTTTTAATCTAAGTTTTAGCTTATTTTACAATGGCTAAGGCAAAGCCATCATGTCCTTTGCTACCGACAGTTTGAATGGCGGTGCACGACAAAATTTTCGGATGATTTTGCATCGCTTTAAACATATCACGGATCCCTTCAATACTTGGCTTATGATTTTCAGGATTGATAATATCGCCTGCACGAATCACGTTATCAAGGAAAATCAAAGTACCTGAATGAGATAGCTTGAGGCTTAATTCCAAATACTCTGGGTAACTTTGCTTATCTGCATCAATAAAAATAAAGTCAAAAGGTTCAATGTCTGCGGGCAGCGATTTAAGGATATCTGCTGCGCGTCCACATTTGAGTTCAACGGTTTGTTTGAGCTGAGCTTTGTCGATATTTTCTTGACCCATCGCGGCATGCGTATCACGCCCTTCAATCGTTAAAATATAGCCGTCTTCAGGCAAAGCGCGCGCTAACCACATGGTGCTATAGGCAGCAAAAGTACCAAGCTCCAACACACGCTTACATTGATTCATTTGAATCAGCATTTGTAAAAGCATGCCTTGGTTGGGTGCAACAGCTAAGTGATCTGGAAAACCATGTTTCTCTGTATTTTCTAAAGTTTGAGTCAGAATGGGGTCTTCAGGAATTAAATGTGCGTCGATATAGTTATCAATCTCTGTCCACATTTGTTGCATAGCATGTTCACCTTGGTTGCGATGTGGAGCATTTTAAACTTTTATTTTCAGAGTGCAATTTATCCGACCATATTTGTTTAAATCAATGCTTAAAAAAAGAGGTCTAATCGACCTCTTTTCCTTATAAAATAGTTAGTAATTACACATTGATGAATTTCGACTAAGGTCAGGGCCCCATGTGCGATATCCTTGGGTATCAATGTGAATTTGACCAGATGCATATAAGCCTAAGCCCATGTTTAAGCTTTGTCCGTGTTGAGCCCAAAATTGGCATAGACGGAATTTAGTATTTTCAATATATGCATAATCTTGCGGCTGCGGGTTTTCAGGTCCGATTCGAAAATCTATAGCAGAATTGAATAAGTGGCGGGATGAGTTGGCACCACCTGCACATTGGTTTAAAGGCAGATCACGATAAACTGAAGTAACTTCAAAATCGGTCAGTACTTTGGCTGCAACCAAATATTTAAACACTTTTAGAGTCGCAATTTGGTTTTTCCAAAGCTCACGGTTTGGAATCATATATTGTGAGCGACCACATTTTTGCCAGTCACGAGCGGTTCTGAGCAGTTCAAAGCTTGGAATGATATTCCCAACGCCATTACGTTCAAGGAAAACTTCATACTCACGTACGCGTGCTAGTGTGTCACCCACAGACATCCAAGCATTATAGGTATAAGGAATAATTTTAGGTGGTGCAGGGCGGTCAAAACTAATTTGCTCTTGTGGGATAAAAATACGTTTTCCATCGGGAGTCGTAATGGTTTTGCCTTTGTGAGATGAAGTCGTACAGCCAATCATCACCAAGGGGATTATGCTAACCGCAAATAATCCCTTTAAAAATTTCTTCATTATAGAAATCAAATATTTAAAAAATACGGCTATTATTTTAATCTATATTGATGGGGAAAATTTGGAAATATTGCAATCAAATGTGTGTTTTAGGTATAAAAAAAGATCAGCTTATGCTGATCTTTTTAGAGTTACTTTTCTAAGTATTGTAACTTATCTGTTTTACCGTTCCATTCTTCACGGTCAGCAGGTTGATCACCAATCTGGGTAATGTTTGGCCAAGTTTGTGATAATTCAGCATTCAGTTCGATAAAGACTTCTTGACCTTCTGGCAGTTCATCTTCAGAGAAAATTGCATTTGCAGGACATTCAGGTTCACACAGTGCACAATCAATACACTCATCTGGATTGATCACTAGAAAGTTTGGACCTTCATAGAAACAGTCTACTGGACAAACTTCTACGCAGTCTTGATATTTACATTTAATACAATTTTCAGTGACAACAAAGGTCATGGCGAAGGCTACCTAAAAATATGGTTCTAATAACTAATGTGTATTTTAGGCAAAAACGGCACCAACTAACAATTGCTTTTATTGATATTTGTTATATGCACGGCTGTTAAATTTGATAAAAACTGAACATTCTGCTGAAAACTGCTTTTGACAATAAAAAAGACCGTCATTTTGACGGTCTAAATGGGTGACAAAAATAGAAAACCACTATGAATGTAACTGATCTTTCAATGCATAAAGCTGTTGTAAAGCTTCACGTGGGCTTAAATTATCGACATCAATACTCTTGAGTAGTTCAAGTGCAGCAGAAGGTTTCTCAATTTCGACTACACGTTCAATGGTTTCAATTTCAGGTGCTTCTATTGCAGCAAACAAATCGTTTTGAACGACTTTAGGTTTTTGCAGTTGTTGTTTCTCTAAAATTTTCAGACGATTTTGTGCTTCTTTGATCACACTGGCAGGAATACCTGCCAATTTTGCCACTTGTAAGCCGTGACTTTGGCTTGCAGGCCCATGTTGGACTTTATGTAACAAAATCAGGTTGCCATTGAGTTCTTTTGCGGTGACATGGTAGTTATCAATTGCAGTTTCTTTGGCCAGCTCAGTTAGTTCAAAGTAGTGTGTGGCAAATAAACATAAGCATTTAATGCGTTTGGTTAAGTCAAGTACGCAAGCCCATGCCAAAGATAAACCATCATAGGTACTGGTGCCACGACCAACTTCATCCATCAGAACCAGAGACTGATTGGTTGCATGATGTAGGATTTGCGAGGTTTCAGTCATTTCCACCATAAAGGTTGATTTGCCTGTAGATAGGTCATCGGCAGAACCAATACGGGTAAAGATTCGATCAATAGGACCTAATACTGCCGATTGGGCAGGGACATAGGAGCCACAATAGGCCAATAGGCTAATTAAAGCCGTTTGGCGCATAAAGGTTGATTTACCCCCCATATTAGGACCAGTAATAATGGCCATACGGTGGTTGAAATCAAGTGTCGTGTCATTCGGTGTAAATGTAGCTTTGTTCAATGCCTCAACCACTGGATGACGTCCAGCAATAATTTTAACCCCAGTTTCGGGACTATACTCAGGACGTGACCAATTGCGTAAGCGAGCCTGATGTGCAAAGTTGGCTAAGAGGTCGATCTGCGCAATAGCGCTGCTCATCATTTGTAAATGACCAATATCGGCGCGCAGTTCATCTAAAAGCATTTCGAACAGCATTTTTTCGCGGGCTAATGCACGGGATTCACTCGAAAGCACCTTGTCTTCAAAGGTTTTTAGCTCAGGCGTGATATAACGCTCAGCATTTTTCAAGGTTTGACGGCGAATGTAGTGATCAGGCGCTTGCTCAGCTTGCGCACGGGTCAGTTCGATGTAGTACCCACTGACACGGTTATAGCCAATTTTTAAGGTCGAAATTCCCGTATTTTGACGTTCTTGAATTTCAAGGTCGATCAAGTACTGTCCCGCATGATCGCGGATTTTACGTAGTTCATCCAGTTCATGATCGAAACCTTCGGCTATTACATTTCCATCCCGTAAAAGCACAGGCGGATGTTCAACAATGGCGGACATTAAACGTTGATGTAAGCCATGGAAATCGCCCAACTCCTCATTCAATAGAGAAATGAGTGCGGACTGTTTACTTTGGATCACGGGTTGAATGGCATGACGTAAATAAGGGATTTGCGCACAGGCTTGGCGCAGTTGCACTAAGTCTCGTGGACGGGCACTGCCTAAAGCCACGCGACTGAGAACGCGTTCGATGTCTCCAATTTCTTTTAAGACTAAACGAACTGGTGATTCATGGTAGCCATCTACAAGACTTTTAGTCGCGTCTAAACGTGCGTCTAAGAGCTTGGTGTCACGTAATGGTTGCATTAGCGTGCGGCTAAGTAAACGTCCGCCCATGGCTGTTTGACAGTCATTGATGAGTTGGAACAATGACGTGCCGTGTTCAAACAGAGGTTCAACCAACTCTAAGTTTCTACGTGTCACAGGATCAAGCGCAATGAAATCACTGCTTTGTTCCAACTGAATAGAGCGAATATGCGGTAAGGCTGTCTTTTGCGTTTCTTTGGCATAATGAATCAGCGATGCTGCTGCCGCTTTGGCAAGTGGCAAATGATCAATACCGAAACCTGCTAAAGTCGATACAGCAAACTGATCGCATAAGGTTTTTTGTGCGTTGTTTAGGTTAAAGTCGACATTCGGGCGGCGTGTTACCGGGCAGTCGAGCAGCTTTTTAATGTGTTCAATAATGTTGGGATCGACAATATTTTCATCGACCAAAATTTCACTTGGCATGAGGCGAGACAGTTCAATACCGAGTTGCTCAAGTTGAAACTCTTGTTGCTGAACTTTAAATAAACCTGCACTCAAATCTAACAGTGCAATACCAATTTCGTTTTGTTGTATGCAAAGCGCCACAAGGTTTGAACTTTGATGTGCAGTCAGCAAGGCATCATCGGTCAGTGTACCTGGTGTAATAATCCTGACAACCCCACGTTCAACAGGGGCCTTACCTGTAACTTCGCCAATTTGCTCGCAAATGACGACTGTTTCACCTTTTTTTACCAAGCGCGCAAGGTAGCCTTCAGCTGCATGATAAGGAACACCTGCCATAGGGATGGGTTCACCATTGGCTTTGCCACGATGAGTCAGTGTAATTCCGAGAAGTTTAGCGGCCTTGTGTGCATCTTCAAAAAATAGCTCGTAGAAGTCACCCATACGATAGAACATCAAAGAATGCGGATGTTGCATTTTGACGCCCATGTACTGTTGCATCATCGGGGTGAGAGTGGATGTGTCAATCATTGAGTTATCTTGTTTCACTACAATAAAGCCTTTAAATTTAATATATTTTCAAAATACACACGGTAACTGTCTGATGTAATCCATCTCAATTCAATCTAAACCTAGACTGTATTTCCTAGTGAGAATAGGTTGTGGGACTTAATGCTACCTTATTGAGCATAAATAGTGCATACGCTTATATTAACAAATTGCACACTGCATCAGTGAGTTCCATTAAACAAAGTTAGTGAGTCCCTGTGAATCATGTGAAGTTGACTTTAAGTGATGGATAATAACTTAAGTGGAAAACTAATAGGTTCATCAAAATGATTAGAATAATAAAATGCGATTAAGCTAATGTGATTAATAAGTTAATGGTACAGGGAGTACATATACAATGTTGGGATTTAATTGGATTGACACTTTACCAGAACATATTCGTACTGAAATGCTTCAGAAAGCCAAAATATCTACTATTTTAAATGATCATATTCTGTACCAAGAGGGTGATCCGATTACATCTGTATTCCAAATCATAGATGGACAAATAAAAAAAAGTATCATAACAGAATCAGGTCAAGAAATTTTACTCTATGTTTATTCAGAAGGAGAGTTAATTGCGGATAGTGCTGTCGTGGATCAATTACCATATCCTGTTACTTTAACAAGTCGAGGAACAACAAAACTCCGTGTATGGCAAGCTGAGGACATTCATTATTTTCGACATAAATATGTTCAAGTCGAAGAAGCAATGATCCAACAGGTCAATAGGCGATTACGTGCAACTTTACAATTGGTCAAAGAAATACTCACTTTACCTGTCAGTTTGCGTATCGCATCTCGTGTAAGTCAGATTAATGGAATCAAAGAATTATATGCACAAGATACCCATTTAATATTGTCCCAAATGGATATAGGGATGATGGTTGGTACGACTCGACAAACAGTCAATAAAACACTACAGCAAATGAAGACTTTAGGGTTGATAGAAAGCCATTATGGAAAAATTAAAATTACAGATAAACATAAGTTAGAAGAATTTATTCAGGAAAACTTAAAAGATAACGATGAAATTTAAAAATAGCCCACAATGTAATTTAGCCGACATTCTACAGGTTTAAAAAGGCATAACTTTCTCTTAGGAACTTACCCAAGGAGAAAGACATGTCAGGAATGACCCTTGCGCAAATAGCACAACAATATGCGCAGCAACCTGAACGCACGGCTATCGTATTTAAAGATCGCCAAATTAGTTACGCCAATTTAAATCAGTCTGCAAATCAGGTCGCTCATGGCCTAACTAAACTAGATGTTCAACCACAAGATCGTATTTTATTTTTAGATGTAAATAATGATCGCTTTTATGAAGTGGCGATTGGCTCTAGTCGTATTGGTGCGGTCATTGTTCCCATTCATGCCAAATTTATATTGAATGAAATTTTGCCCATTATTCAGGACTCGCAAGCGAAAGTTTTGTTTATTGGTCGAGTTTTTTATACTGCAATTGGTGAACAATTACAGGCTTTACTCGGCGATACATTTACGATTATTTGTACAGATGAACAATATGAAATCTGGCGTGATCACCAAAGTATAAACCCTATCGACTATCAGCAAGATACTAGAGAAATTTGTTTACAGCTATATACCAGCGGAACAACAGGCGTATCCAAGGGTGTCGAGCTCTGTAGCTTATCTTTATTTCATACTGCTTTAGATGCCAAACAAAATCATGGGCTCAGTCCATTGGCACAATTTCATTCAGACGACCATGTTTTACTGTCCTTACCACATGCACATATTGCAGGTTCACTTGCTGGGTTATTTGCATTGTATTTAGGTTGTAAACTGGTTTTGGTTGAACAGTTCAATCCGCAAAATGTTCTACAAATCATGCAACAAGAGCAAGTTTCTTTAACGTTGCTTGTACCTGTCATGCTGAAGCATTTATTAGATACTTTGTCAGAAAATAACCAAGCACTCAATACATTAAAAAATGTGATTTATGGTGCAGCTCCAATGCCAACAGCATTATTAAAAGCTGCTATCAAACGTTTACCTCATACACATTTTGGTCAGATCTATGGGCTAACAGAAAGCTCAGGTCCAATTACTTATTTAGATGCTCAGGATCATCTAGATATTGCTCAAGGAAATGACAGACTTTCCCATTCTTGTGGTCGAGCCACGCATGGCGTCGAAATTCAAATTTTGAATGAACAATTTGAACAACTACTTAGTGGTCAAATCGGTGAAATTGCCTGTCGAAGCATTCAAAACATGAACGGCTATTGGCAAAAGCCTACAGAAACATCTCAGACTTTCCATAACGAATATTTGCTTACAGGTGATCTTGGCTATATGGATGAGCAAGGTTATGCCTACATCTATGACCGTAAGAAAGACATGGTGATTAGTGGTGGAGAGAATGTTTATCCAACTGAAATTGAAGATATTTTATATCAGCATCCAAATATTTCTGAAGTCGCTGTCATCGGTGTGCCTGATGAAACTTGGGGAGAGTGCTTAAAAGCAATCATAGTCTTAAAAAATAATAACCAAGATGTTGCATCTATTGCTCAAAACATTTTGGAATTTTCAAAATCAAAATTGGCAAATTTTAAAGTGCCTAAGTCGATCGACTTTGTCGAGCAACTCCCAAGAAATCCCGCAGGTAAAGTTTTAAGACGAATTTTGCGAGAGCCTTACTGGTCTAAACAAGATCGGCAAGTGTCCTAACGCCTTTACTCACTCAGTTTTCAATACTAGACAATTCCCACACCAGTCTTACAAGGAGATTTCCATGACTGTTAAATTTAAAATGGATGGCAATTTAGCGATTGCAACTTTTGCTGATGGTCCAATGAACTTACTCACCATGAAATCATTTTATGGGCTTATGGAAGCAGTGGATCAAGCGATTGAGAACAAAGCCCGTGCATTGTTAACACTTGCAGAAGGCGATCATTTCTGTGCAGGCGCGCATGTAGTTGAGAATTTTCTCGGGCAGGATGCTAATTTCGCGCGACGTATGCTCAGTGGTGCAATCCCAGAAATGCATCGTTTTGAAAACTTACCATTTCCAACCATTATTGCTGTTCGTGGAATGTGTCTAGGGGGTGGTTGTGAAATTTTACAACTGCATGACATTGCATTTGCAAGTGAAACAGCAAACTTTGGTCAAGTTGAAGCGCGTATTGGTACAACGACTTTGTTAGGTGGTGCACAGCGTTTGGTGGCACGAGTCGGTTTACAACGCGCGAAAGAAATGGTGCTAACAGCAGGTATCTATGATGCCAAAACCATGTTGGATTGGGGTTTGTTAAACAAAGTCTATGCCGACGATGCTGTTGAAGCAAAAGCTTACACCTTTGCAAAAAGATTATCAGAGGGACCAACGGTCGCTTATGCCGCTTCTAAACATATGATTAATGCTGCCGTAAGTCATGGTATGGGGGCAGCAGATTTACGTTTGGCTGATGCTGCGGCAGGTACATTTGCAACAGGGGATATGGTGGGTTCAGTCAACCGCTTTGCTAAAGAAGGTGCAGATATTCTTGTAAAAGGTTTATTGGAATTTAAAGGCGAATAATTTAGGAAAATATCATGAGCAATTTTAATGCACCTGTTCATGAGTATGATTTTCTAGTCAGACATGTTCTGGCTAGAGAAATTCAGCTCTTGAATTATGACGTCAACTTAACTGAAGATTTTAAATTAGTTTTAGAGTCTGTTGGTACTTTTGTTGATGAACAACTATTACCATTGGCGTTAAGCGCGGATGAACAAGGTTGTACAATAAAAGGAAATCAAGCATTTGCACCTGATGGTTATAAAGAAGTTTATCAAAATTATATTCAGGACGGCTGGGGTGCAATTCATACCTCTGTAGAGGATGGTGGGCAAGGTTTACCACTTCCTTTAAGTTTTGCTTGTGACGAAGTATTGAGCAGTGGCTCAATGGCTTTTGCACTTTACATCAGTATTAGGCTTGGTGTTTATGAAGTCATCAAAACTCTAGGTTCTGATTATTTAAAGCAAAAATATTTAGAAAAAATAGGCACTGGTGTTTGGAATGGCACGATGTGCTTAACTGAACCTCAGTGCGGTACAGATTTATCACTCATCAAAACCAAAGCTGTTTTGAATGAAGATGGTACATATCGCCTGAGTGGAACCAAAATATTTATCACAGGTGGAGATCATCATCTGACGGATAATATCGTTCATTTGGTTCTTGCTCGAATTGAAGGAGCACCAACGGGACTGGCTGGACTAGGGTTATTCATTGTTCCTAAATACCTTTCTGATGATGGGAAAATTGGTGATTCAAATCATGTCAGTTGTGCGCGCCTTGAAAATAAATTAGGGATTCATGCATCGGCGACTGCTGAGCTAGTCTTTGATCAGGCCCAAGGCTGGATTGTGGGTCAGCCGGGGCAGGGGCTACTTGGTATGTTCAGTATGATGAAGTTAGCGCGTATTGGAACTTCTTTCCAAGCATTAGGTGTAGCTGAATATACCTATCAAAAAGCAGTAGATTATGCGCAGAATCGGATTCAAGGTCGTGATCTGATCAATAAATCAAAAGATTCTATTGCCATCATTCAGCATCCTAATATTCGACGTGAATTACTCCGTATGCAGACCAGCATTTCATCTGGGCGGTTACTGGCATTCCAAACCACGCTTTTAAATGGGTTAACTACAGCTTCAGATCATCCTGAACTGAAAAAATTGGCAAATGCAATATTACCAATTTTCATGGCTGTATCTAAGACAGTATGTAGTGAATATGGCGTAGAAGTCGCAACTGCTGCCATGCAGACTTATGGTGGTCATGGTTATATTCATGAAAGTGGGATTGAACACGCCTTAAGAGATGTACAAATTTTACCGATTTATGAAGGTACAAATGATGTGCAATCACTCGATATTATTTTACGACGTATCTTTGACGGTAAGCATGAGACCGTTTCAATTTTGTTGAATTGGCTTGAACAGCAATTCGATGATTTAGAACTGAATGAATGCGATCAAATCTATCTTGAGCAAAGCAAACATTTGTTCGAGCAACTCAAAGAAACAACGGAAAGTATTAAAGGCAATTTACAGCAGAACCCTTTCGCAGCCTTGCAGTATGCCAAAGATTATCTGTGGTATGTCGCGCATAGCATGATGTCTGTGCTTTGGCTACGTGTCATTTCAAGTTTGACCCATTCAGAAAACCTTGCTGTTAATAAACAGAATAAATATGCCGAAGCGGCTTTTTATTTTAACTATATGCAAATTGACACATTCACTCGACATGAACGATTGAAACGCGCGAATGCGATGTCTGCTGTATTACAAAACTTTCAACCCGAATTATAGGTCAAAAAATGAATCACTTATTCGATGTAAAAGGTAAAGTTGCCGTAGTGACTGGTGGTACACGTGGTATTGGCTACATGATTGCACAAGGTTTATTGATCAATGGTGCAAAGGTGTATGTGGTTTCACGTAAAGAAGAATCTTGTCAGGTTGCGGAGCAACAATTACAACAATACGGTCAGGTTAAAGGGATTGCTGCTGATCTATCCAATTTAGCGCAAATTCAAATCTTTGCTGAAAAACTTTCTGCATTGGAACCTCAAATTGATATTTTGGTGAATAACGCAGGTGCGACATGGGGTGCTGAACTTGGAAAGTTCCCCGAAGCAGGTTGGGACAAAGTACTGGATACCAATCTAAAATCTGTGTTTTTTCTAACGCAAGCTTTACTGCCTCAATTGCTAAATCATACATCGGAGTCTCCGAGTCGTGTTATCAATATCGGCTCAATTGATGGTTTAACTGTACCTACTTTTGGGAACTATTCATATTCAGCAAGTAAAGCAGCAGTCCATCAACTGACAAAACATTTGGCAGGGCATTTAGCTGGACAGAATATTAATGTCAATGCAATTGCGCCGGGACCATTTGAAACCAAAATGACCGAATTCATGTTGCAACAAAACCGTGATGAAATCGTGAATACCATTCCGTTAAAACGTATTGGGCAAGCAGAAGATATTGTCGGTACGGTTTTGTTTTTAGCATCTCAAGCATCATCTTTTATAACGGGTGCCGTTATTCCACTTGATGGTGGATATTCAACCATACGATAACAGGGATATGTCATGGATAAAGTTCTAAGTTTTACTGAATATCAAAAGTTAGTTGGTCAAATATTACAATCCGAAAGGCTTTTGATGGATCAACAGAGGATATCTGCATTTGCAGAAGTGACAGAAGATCGCCAATTCATTCATATTGACCCTGAAAAAGCGGCTCAAACGCCGTTTAAGGGAACAATTGCACATGGTTTGTTAACCCTATCAGTTTTACCTCATTTGGTTGAAACAACTTTTCCTCTATTAGAAGGGATGAAATTAAGCATCAACTATGGCTACAACAAAATACGGTTTTTAAACCCTGTACCGAGTGGTAGTCATATTCGCGCTAATTTCTTGATTAAAAGTTTTGAAGCAATTGCCGAAGATAAATATCAACTTGTGACAGATATTTCTGTGGAAATTGAAGGACTGAATAAAACAGCTTTAGTTGCTGAATGGATCAGTATCGCAGTTGTATAAGGAACTTAAAATATGAATCACGAATTTAAAGATCAAGTTGCCATTATTACAGGTGCAGGCAATGGTCTAGGTAAATCCTATGCTTTAGCCTTGGCAAAACTGGGTGCAAAAGTTGTCGTTAACGATGTCGGTGGTAATCGAGATGGTTCAGGAAGCGATGCGAGTCCTGCCCAAATGGTTGTTGCTGAAATATTAGCTCAAGGCGGTATAGCCATTAGTAATAATTCAGATATCACGCAATTTGACCAAGTGCAAAGTATGGTTCAGCAAGCCATAGATGCATGGGGTCGTGTTGATATTTTAATTAATAATGCAGGAATTTTGCGAGATTCAACCTTTTCGAAAATGGAGATGGATGATTTCTGGAAAGTCATTGATGTCCATTTAAAAGGTACAGTGAATTGCTGTAAAGCTGTGTGGGATATCATGAAACAGCAAAAATATGGCCGTATCGTGCTGACTTCATCTGCATCAGGGCTTTATGGGAATTTTGGTCAAAGTAATTATGCTGTTGCAAAATCTGCAATGTTAGGGCTTATGAATGTGTTACATGAAGAAGGCATCAAATATAACATTCATGTGAATACACTCACACCGACAGCGGCAACACGCATGACAGAAGAGTTAATTCCCGAAGAAGCCAAACCTCTACTTCGCCCAGAAACCATTACACCCGCAGCTGTTTTCCTCGCAAGCCCTGAAGCACCTTCAAAAACTATTATCGGGGCTGGGGCAGGTGTTTATGCTCGTAGCTATCTTTTTGAAACTGAAGGTATCTATTTGCCAGAGGCTGATCGTAATGCGGCAACGATTGCCAAAAGGTTCGATGAGATTTCTGATACATCACATAGCCATTATTTGGCTGGAGCAACTCAACAGACACTACGCTTTGCTGAAAAAGCAATGAAAGAAACTCAATTGAACGGATAAATAAGGAAAGAATCATGCGTGAAGCAGTCATCGTCTCTACAGCAAGAACACCTATTGGTCGCGCCTTTAGAGGTTCATTTAATGATACAAAATCACCAACATTGATGGGGCATGCAATACAACATGCAGTTGCTAAAACAGGTTTAGAATCCGATATTTTTGAAGATGTTGTGGTTGGTTCAGTTTTAAATGTGGGAACAGCGGGCGGAAATATTGCACGCATGGCTTCCTTCGCAGCGGGCTTACCAGTAACAGTACCAGGACAAACCATAGACCGCCAATGTTCTTCTGGATTAATGGCGATAGCAACCGCTGCCAAACAAATTACATTTGACGGTATGGAAGCTGTGATTGCGGGTGGCCAGGAAAATATTACCGCAGTACAAAACCCTTATTTTGAATGGGTTGGAAAAGAGTTTGATCCAAATGTAGTCAAACATGTGAAAGCTGCTTATATGCCAATGCTACAGACTGCGGAATATGTCGCGAAGAAGTATGGCGTTAGCCGTGAACAGCAAGATGCTTATTCATTTGAGTCACAAATGCGTACCGCACGGGCTCAGCAGAATGGCATATTTGACGATGAAATCGTAGCCATTCAAACCACGATGAAAGTTCAAAATAAAGAAACAGGCGAGCTGAGTTTTAAAGACATTTTACTTCATCAAGATGAAGGAAATCGTGCAGATACAACTTTAGTAGGCTTATCATCATTAAAGCCAGTGATTGAAGGTGGTGTAATTACGGGGGGTAATGCAAGTCAGTTGTCTGATGGTGCATCAGCTTGTGTAATCGTTGAAGCAAAACTTGCGGAACGTGAGGGACTACAACCTTTAGGTGTTTATCGAGGTATGGCAGTTAGTGGCTGCGCGCCTGAGGAAATGGGGATTGGACCAATCTATGCAATTCCAAAACTTTTGAAACAACATGGTTTAAAAATTGATGACATTGGTGTTTGGGAGCTCAATGAAGCATTTGCTTGCCAAGTTCTATATTGTCGTGACCATTTAGACATTGATCCTGAAAAATATAATATTAATGGTGGCAGTATTTCGATTGGCCATCCTTATGGCATGACGGGTTCTCGCTTAGTTGGGCATGCATTATTGGAAGCAAAGCGTCGTAAAGAAAAATATGCTGTAGTTTCAATGTGTATAGGTGGAGGTATGGGAGCAGCCGCTTTATTTGAAGTGTATTAGGGCTTATTAATTTTTTGTTTCCTTTTTCTTTCTTAGTTTGTTATCGGGCTAAGAAAGTTTTTTTAGGATGAAATATGGATATTGAACAGCTTAGCCAAATCATCGGAGATAAATGGCAGATTCAAATTATTTATTATTGTGGTAATGACGGTCTAAGTTTTAATGAATTACAAAAAAAACTAAAAATTAGCCGATCAGTATTAACAAGAAAGCTTAATAGACTTGTTTCATTAAATATTATAAGAAGGGAGAATATTACTGCAAAGTTTAAAAAAAGGGCTATTTATCTAATTAGCAAAGAAGGGAATATATTTCATAAGAAAATCTTTGAGTTATTATTAGATAGTGAACCTACATACTAAACTTTCCAATTTCTAAAGATAAGTTTGAATAGCCATCACTCTCCTAAACAAAAAGAATAGATGATATTGGTATAGATTTTTAGTGGCTATTCAATACTCGATACAATTTAAAGTCGTTTTAAGTTCGGAAAACAATTAAATAATAATGAAAAAATCAGTTTTTCTTGATCATTTAAAGAGCAATTTAATTTAAGATTGTGTTGTTTCATTAAAGATAGCTAACATTGATGTAATACCAGCTTTAGTCCCGTATGGAATTGCGGATAGATCAATTTCAAAGTCTCCATTATGTGCATTGAATGGTAGTTTTTTTTGTTTAAAGGCTTCGATAAAGCGTTTAGGCTCGGCAATACCAACATTAATATAACTGTATGCATATTTTGGATTATGAATCACTAAGTGATGAACATCCTCAGAACCCATTACAGATGGGAGAACATTCTCATCTAATAAATATTTGGGATTTTCTATTAGTCCTGAATTTGATAATGTATTTTGAACTACTTTGGTTAGAGCTATGTCATTATTTAAAGGTTGAGCCCAGCCTTTAAATGCAATTGTTGGATACTTGTCTTTTGGCATATTATAAGCATAAGCAATACTTTCATTGATTCGCTTAATACCGTCTATCATTAACTTTTGGTCATTTTCATTAAACCAACGTAAATTAATTTTTAGCAATGCGGAAGCAGGGATTACATTATTATTGCTTCCAGCTTGCACAGACCCAACTGTAATTACTGCAGAATTTTTCGGGTCAATTCCTCGACTGATAATGGTTTGGTATTGAGTTATTGCAGTTGCGGCCATGACGATAGGATCTTTGGATAAATTTGGGGTGGAGCCATGTCCCCCAATGCCATGAAATGTCACATCAAATTGATCTGTACCTGCCATGCGGACACCTGTCGCTGCTGCAATTACGCCAACTGCAACTGGTGCAGCGTGAATGCCGAATAGGTAGTCAGGAACTGGAATTTTATGTTTTGTATATAAACCATCATTTACCATTGCCTCTGCACCTAAGATCGGTTCTTCTGCAGGTTGTCCAATAAATATGACCGTTCCTTTCCAGAGATTTTTATGCTCAGCAAAAAACTTTGCAGTGCCTAGCATCCACGCCACATGGGCGTCATGCCCACAAGTATGTGCAACGGGCGTTTCGGATCCATCCTCTAATTTCACTATTTTTGTACTTGCATATGGCAGACCAGTTGTTTCTTTAACTGCATTTGCATCCATATCTGCGCGGTACATGACAACAGGGCCGTCCCCATTTTTCATGACAGCCGCCACACCAGTTTTACCAATTTTCTCAGTGGTTTGATATCCATAGGATTTTAATTCTTTTGCAACGATTGTTGCAGTTCTAGACTCCATAAAGCCCAGTTCAGGGTTTTGATGAATATCCTTGAATATTTTGACAAATTTCTCACTATCTTGGTTGACACTTTTTTCAATGAGGTATTTAGTCTCTTGTGCATAGCTATTGCTAAACAAACTTAATCCGAGACTCAATATCATTAGGGGTTTTATCGTCTTTATACTTAACATGTTCTTATCCATTTTAGGTTTTTGTTTTGATGATTCTTATGTTTAATTTTTAGTTTGAAAAAGTGCAATTTACAATACTTTTTTGAATAAAATATGTTCAATTTTACAGATGTAAATCTAAAGTCCATGAATATAAGTTTATTCTTATGGGAAAAGCAAAGCTTAAAATTCAGTAATTCTAGGTTATTGCAGATCATAAGGTTTAATCCAGACATAAAGACTACATAGGGTTTTACCTAAATGTGTGGCAACTTCTGCTCAGCTCTAATTTTTATCAGTCACTTACTTGACTGCTTTAATTTTGAATTCTTTAAGATGATTTTGCAGCGTTATATTCGATTACTTTTCAAAAGAAATTCTAGAGCTCATTGAAAGAGTTACAACTTAATCTAGATGATTAGCTGAATTTCTATAGTACTGATGCAACTGATCAGGATAAGGAGTGCAATGGCAGATGGGCAGTATTGCTGTGCAAGATTGAAACATTAGTTGCGAGCAAAGGTCATTGGAATTTAGCTCAAATTTCATTTGATAGTTTTAATCAAATATTGGCAGTTGTTAGCTCAGGTTTGAGCTAATACGCCCAGCTACAAAACTTGATGAGTTTCCTTGTATGACGTACTCAGGTGAAATTGATTTTTTCCATTGCTTTTAGCGATATATAGGGCGTGATCTGCATGAGCAATAAATTCTGAAAGGCTATTATTCAAGTTAGGAATGATAGTTGCGACCCCAACGCTCACTGTCAGATATTTGGAAATACTGCTCTGTGGATGAATAATTCCAATTTCATGTATGCGTTCCATTAAGTATTTTGCTTTAATCAGAGCTTGATCTTCATTTGTTAAAGTGAAAAGTAATAGAAATTCTTCACCTCCATAGCGAGCAACAAGATCATTATTTTTTGAAGGCACTGAATTTAGTATATTAGCAATCTGCTTTAAGCAATCATCACCATGAAGATGACCTAATGTATCGTTATATTGTTTAAAGCAATCAATATCTACCATCATGATTGTAATAGGTTTTTGGTGAATTATTGAGCGATTCCATTCATTTTCGAGAACTTTGTCTAAATAGCGTCGATTAGCTAAACCTGTTAGGGGGTCATGATTTGATAATATTGAAAGTTGTTCTGTTTGGTGTTTAAGTTCTATTCTGTTTAATTCGATCATACAATTTTGCAAATAATTTTCTCGATGTTGGCGATCAATTGCATACGCTAAAGCCATACCAAGAAAGCTACTGAATGTATAAGTTCGATTTAAAAAAGTCCAATCAATAGAGATGTTTAGCCATGTAGTTACAATTATACCAATTAAACCACCGCACCAACCTGCAATCACAGCAGTATAAAATCTCATCCCGACAAAACCATAAATAATAACAATTGCATACATCATTGCAGCATGAAAAAGTACATTATTTTGACCTTGTTCCAATACATTGATTAATGTGAAAGTAAGAGCGACAGACCCTACAGATCCTAGACAAACATAATGTTCAAACCATTTATTCATTGTTGGAATAAATGAAAGAAACCATGCGAAAAAAATGATTAAACCGACCCAACCATAAAACATGATCCATTCAGAACGTATTTCGGTTGGCAATATTTGGTAGGTCCCTATACATAGATACAAATATAGTCCTAAAATGATAGGGGCACGATAGCGAAATTCCAAAGCCGCCCCATTTCTGTATAGGTTTTTATAGATCGTCTCTAGCCTTTTAGGGAATCGAACCAAATTTAGTCCGCGAGCAATTAAAAGATCAATTTGCTCTTGTTTGAATAGTGTTGATGCTTCCAGTTTCATTCTATTTTTTATCCCCCCCAATATTTTTATCTTAAACAGGGATTACGCTTATATAAAATTACACTTAATTAATGAAAGTGTGAACTGTATGAAGAAAAATAATAACTTATAGTTAAAATAAGGACCCAAGAAAGCTATTTTTAGTTTTACTGTTTAACAAGAAAAATTAGCGATTTTATGGATAAGTGTACGATATTAGCCTAAATCTAAGCTAAGAAATTAGCTTGAAGCAGAGAAGGGTCAAAGATAGTGGTTTCGGTTACTACACTCGATTCATAGCCACAGTCCTGATGTTTGACAGTACCCCATTATGTTGTGTAATGGGTGATGAGTTCCTTACATTTGAAACTATCTATTGGAAATTTTTAAAGCAGAACTCCTCATATTGCAGAATTCGTTGTGCTTAGCTCAGTATTTCCACAATTATCTTTACGGCGCTAAATCCTGACGATAGTTGCCTATTCAAAAGTTTGTTATGTGAGCAGCGTATGTTTCACCTGATGAATACACATCAACTGGCTATATTTAGTGATGAACTTAAATACACTGTAAAGAGCACAAGATAGATTCAATGAGCTATCAGCGTAGCAATATGTAATCTGTTGCGTGGATTGAAAGGTGATAAATATGATCTAAGCCAATGCAATAAAATAAAAACTTTATTCAGCGTGCACAACGGGGCATACACTTTGGTCACGAGCAAAACTCGACGTTTTTAGGCTATTTGGTAGGAATTTACGCATGTTTATATGCTTATCAACTCTGTCATAAAAATAAGCCGATGATTCATGCTATGGAGGCATCAGCTTAAACAGGTTGCGAGTTTTGATGTATTTCTTGATGGATTATTTTAAATAAATTTACGCAAAATTTACGCTTCTTACTTTTTTCAATATAGAGAATTTACGCTCTTAATTTCCATACTAAAGCTGACCTATTTTTAATGGCATATGCTATGTGGGAATTTATTTCAGTATTTATCCTTTCATTGCTGCTGGCTTATCCGTTAGGACACTATCTTGCGGATGTCATGCAAACCAAACCAATGAAGAGTGATAGCTTCTTTAAGTGGATTGAACAACCGATTTATGCTGTTCTAAATGTGAAGCAGGTCGGTATGAATTGGCGACAATATTTGGCTGCCTTTATCTTTAGCAATATTTTATTGCTTGGGGCAAGTGTCACTATTTTAATGACTCAAGTATGGTTACCTTTGAACCCCGATCATATTCCGAATATGAATTGGGATCTGGCTTTACATACCACCATTTCATTTCTGACCAATACCAACCAGCAACATTATTCAGGACAGGCTCAACTGTCTTATCTATCGCAAATGACGGTGATTGTGGGCTTGCAATATTTGTCGCCAATTATGGGACTTGCTTTATTGGTCGCCATGTTAAGGGCTTTATTCCTGCAATCACGTCAAGCGGAAGATTCAGATCAAAAGAATTGGAACCATATTAATCTAGGTAATTACTGGATGGATATCATCCGACCATTGTTTAGATTCTTTATTCCACTTGGTTTAATTTTTTCTTTACTGCTCACTTTTCAAGGTGTGCCAGCAACCTTATCTGCGGGGCCAACAGCGCAGGTTTTAGATCAAAGTTCCGAGGTACAAGCACAACATATTCCGCTCGGTCCTGTTGCGCCCATGGTTGCAATTAAACAGCTTGGTAGTAACGGTGGTGGCTGGTATGGGCCAAACAGTACTGTGCCTTTAGAAAATCCAACGCCACTATCCAATGTGATTGAGATGATCGCGATTTTACTGATTCCACTTTCTGCGGTGTTTATGGTTGGGCGTTTTATTCAACGTAAGAAACTGATGTGGATGATTTTTGGCACAATGTTGTTGATGTCGTTGGCTTCAACGATGTTGACCCTATGGACTGAAAAATCTTCGCTCATTTCAAATATTGCTTTGATGGAAGGGAAAGAAGTTCGCTTTGGTGCTGAGGCATCGGCACTGTGGGGAAGTTTGACCACACAAGTCAACAATGGTTCTGTGAATATGATGCATGACTCTGCCTCACCACTGACAGGATTGGTTGAACTGTGCAATATGCTGATCAATGCCATTTGGGGCGGGATTGGTTGTGGTCTATTACAGTTCTTTATTTACCTATTTCTCGCAGTATTTATCGCAGGTTTGATGACAGGGCGCACCCCTGAATTATTTGGTCGAAAAGTTGAAGTCACTGAAATTAAGTTATTAGCGCTAGTGATTCTCTTACAACCTGTGGTGATTCTTGGTCTGACGGCGATTGCCATAGCATTTCCATCGATTACAGGGAATTCCAATCCAGCGTTTCATGGTATTAGCCAAGTGTTTTATGAGTATGTCTCTGCCTATGCCAATAATGGCTCTGGTTTTGAAGGCTTAGGCGATAACACTTTATGGTGGAACCTGAGTGCCAGTATCGCTTTATTGGCAGGGCGTTATAGCGTGTTGATTATTCCAGTTTTGATCGCAGTGAGTTTAGCAACCAAACCGCAAGCAGCCGAAAGCAAGGGGTCTTTACATATTGAATCTCCAACTTTTGCGTTGACCTTGATTGGGATCGTGCTGATTCTGACCTTGTTGCAATTCATGCCAGTGTTGGTGATTGGGCCAATTGCTGACTATTTGTCGATAAAAGTTTAAGTGTGGAGCAAGCACAATGAAACATTCAAATGCGACACAACAGATGGATATCTTGAATAAAGAAATTATTCAGCAAACTTTTCATAAACTGTTACCACAGTACGCTTTTAAAAATCCAGTGATGGCCTGTGTCTGGGTGGGCACAATCTTAACAATTGTCGCAACCTTGATGGGGAGTACCAGTTTCGGTTTTGGTCTGGTTTTGAGCTTGATTTTATTGGTGACAGTACTATTTGCCAATTATGCTGAAGCGGTTGCAGAAGCCAAAGGGCGTGGACAAGCAGCATCATTACGTCAGGCGCGTGAAAACTTAACTGCAAATCGGATTCTCGATTTAAATGCTGTACCGACCGTGATTTCTGCCAATCTACTTAAAAAAGATGATTTAGTCATCGTCAAGGCAGGTGAAATTGTTCCTGCGGACGGTGAGATTATTCAGGGTTTTGCGACCATCAATGAATCGGCTGTCACAGGTGAATCTGCGCCTGTATTACGTGAAGCCAATACAGATCGTTCAGGCGTGATTGGTGGTACTAAGGTCTTGTCGGATGAAATTATTATTCGAGTCAGTAATGAGGCAGGTCATAGCTTTTTAGACCGCATGATTGCCTTGGTGGAAGGTGCCAATCGTCAAAAGACACCTAATGAGATCGCACTGAGTATCTTACTGAATATCATGACCATTACCTTTATTGTCGTAGTGCTGACCTTACCTGTGATTGGTTCAATGGTCGGGATCAAAATCAGTATGGTCTTGCTGATTGCACTGTTGGTCTGTTTGATTCCAACTACGATTGGGGGCTTGTTGCCTGCAATTGGGATTGCTGGGATGAACCGCGCTTTAAAAGCCAATGTTTTGGCTAAATCAGGGAAAGCAGTTGAAGTTGCGGGTGATATTGATGTGTTGCTGTTGGACAAAACTGGCACGATTACCTATGGAGACCGCCAAGCGACCGCTTTTTATCCATTGGCTGGTGTGAGTCCAAGTGAGTTACGCCAAGCGGCAATGCTGACTTCTTTTGCTGATCCAACCCCTGAAGGTAAATCCGTGGTGAGTTTGGGTAAAGAAATGGGAGAGAGCATTCGTGAGCCTCAAGATGCCGAATTCATCCAGTTTAGTGCGTCGACACGTTTATCTGGGGTGGACTTGGTCACAGGACAAAAGATTCGAAAAGGTGCCGTGGACGCGATTCTTAAATTTACCAGCCAAGAAATCAAGGATAACGTTGAGCTTAAAACTCGTGTAGAACAGGTGGCATCAAAAGGTGCGACACCACTGGTAGTGGCTTCGAATCATAGTATTTTAGGAGTGATTGAACTTTCGGATGTGATTAAGCAAGGGATTAAAGAACGTTTTGCGCTGTTACGTGAGATGGGCATTAAAACCATTATGGTCACGGGAGACAATCCATTGACTGCGGCTGCGATTGCGGCTGAAGCAGGGGTGGATGACTATATTGCAGAAGCGAGACCTGAGGACAAATTGGCTTGTATTCGTAACGAGCAAGCAGCAGGAAAATTAGTCGCAATGGTCGGTGATGGTACTAACGATGCACCAGCCTTGGCGCAGGCAGATATTGGTTTAGCCATGAATTCGGGTACGCAAGCTGCCAAAGAAGCTGGCAATATGGTGGATTTGGATTCTGATCCAACCAAATTGCTAGATGTGGTTGAAATTGGTAAACAGCAATTGATTACTCGTGGAGCATTAACCACTTTTTCGTTGGCAAATGACGTATCTAAGTATTTTGTGATTTTACCTGCATTGTTTGCCGTGGCGATTCCACAACTTGGAGTACTGAATATTTTACAGCTTAGTAGTCCAAGCAGTGCCGTGATTTCCGCTTTGATCTTTAATGCTTTGATTATTCCAATGTTGATTCCATTGGCACTCAAAGGCGTTCAATTCAAACCTGCTAGTGCACTGCAATTGTTACGCCGTAATATGCTGATTTACGGTGTAGGTGGGGTGATCTTTCCGTTTATTGTGATCAAGTTAATTGACCTTGTTGTGTCCTTGTGGATTTAGGAGTGAGAAATGAATACTTTATTGAATCATGAGCAATTGAATCAACAGGACTTGGCATTATCGGGTCAAGGACATTCAGTCCTACGTCCGAGTCTGGGTTTGATTGTGGTTGGTTTTTTCATTGCAGGCATGTTGTATGCTACAGCAAGTGTCTCGATTGCGCAGTTGATTTTTCCCAAACAAGCCAATGGCAGCTTAATCGAACTGGATGGCAGAATTGTTGGTTCAAGTTTAGTGGGGCAAAATTTTGTCGGTGAACAATATTTCCATGGCCGCCCCAGTGCGGTAAGTTACAATGTTGATGGGATGGCGGGAAGTAATTTAGCGGTTTCTAATCCTGACTTACAAAAACAAATTAAGGAAAGAACCGTGCAATTTGCCCAGAATAATCATATTACTGAGCAACAAGTGCCAAATGAGATGGTGACAGCATCAGGAAGCGGAATCGACCCAGATATTTCACCTGAAAGTGCTTTATTACAGGTGAAACGTGTGGCACAGCAACATCATTTGCCTGAGCAGCAAGTTCGTGATTTGGTACAACAACAAATTCAGCCTGCGCAATTCGGCGTATATGGGCAAGCCCGAGTGAATGTGTTACAGCTAAATTTAGCCTTAGATCAATTGTCATCGACCACACGTTGATAGAGCGTAATTATGCAGATCGACCGTAATAACAAAGCAGATGCATGGTTGGCACATAGTCAACGTGAACAATCTGGACGTTTGACCATTTTCTTGGGTGCAGCACCTGGAGTCGGGAAAACCTATGCCATGTTGACCCGAGCGCATGAACTGATGCAGCAAGGGCAGCATGTGGTGGTCGGTGTGGTGGAAACTCACGGTCGATCTGACACCGAAGCTTTGATTCAAGGGCTCAATGTTATTCCAAGAAAGTCTGTGGAATATCAAGGGCAAATGTTAGACGAGATGGATCTCGACCAAATTCTTAAATTAAAGCCTCAAATTGTACTTGTTGATGAACTTGCCCATCGCAATGTACCCAATAGTCGGCATGAATATCGTTGGCAAGATGTCAATGAGTTGTTGGATGCAGGCATAGATGTCTATAGCACCTTAAATATTCAGCATTTGGAAAGTCTGAATGATGTGGTTTTTCAAATTACGGGGATTCGGGTAACTGAAACCGTTCCCGATGCATTACTGAAACGTTTGAAAGATATTCGTTTGGTTGATTTACCTGTTCCTGAATTATTAGAACGGATGAATAATGGCAAGATTTATTTCGCCGATGTTGCCCCTCATGCATTACAAGGTTTTTTTAAAGCTGCAAATTTGACAGCGTTACGTGATCTGGCAATTCAAACTGTTGCAGGGCAGGTCGATATTGATTATCGAGAAAAGTTTGTTGCACAAGGGCAGATTATCCCGATTCAAAATCATGTCATGTTGGCGATAGATGGTTCTGAGTTTTCAGAAGATTTGGTACGCCGTGCCCATCGGATTGCGGAAAGGCGCAATGCAACGTGGAGCGTCATTTCGATTCAAAAAAGTAAGGTTGAAACGACCCAAGCCTTTGCAGTGACGAAGGCTTTTAATCTAGCACGTAAGCTCGGTGCAGACACTTATTTACTCTATAGCAATCATATTGCATCGACCATTTTACAGGCAGCTTATGATTATGGTGCATCTAATATTTTACTTGGCAAAAGTCCTCAAAAATCGCTATGGCAGCGTCTATTTTCAGATCATATTGCCGATCAACTGTTAGAGAAACAGCATCCTTTTGAAATCACCTTTGTTCAGCCTTTAAAAGCCAAAAATAATGAAAAGCGTTTGCAGAAAGATGTGGCGCATTCATCTTGGCTGGAACAAGGTTTAGCGTTTAATCAACGTGAAGTGTTTGAAAGTATTATCATTGTGTTGCTAGGACTAATTGTGGCAGTAATCAGTGATCATTTTATTGGATATAGTGATTTAGCCTTAATTTTTATTGTGACCGTATTACTGGTTGCGATACGCGCCCGCATGCTGATTACGATTATTAGCGTATTCATCTGTTTTTTACTCTATAACTACTTTTTTATTGAACCTCGTTTTACCTTTATGATTAGTGCTGAACGTGGCGTGATTACCATTATCACGTTCATTGTCTCAGCTTTACTGGTCGGGCGTTTGGCCAACCAATTACGCGCTCAGGTATTGAGTTTACGTGCTGCAAATTCAGTCTCGTTACAGTTGCAAGAATTGGAAAGAAAGCTATCGACCTGCGTGGATATTGAACAGGTGTTAACCGTCGCTAAACAACATTTAGAAGCCTCATTAAATGCGACGGTCTGGTTGAAAGTTGAAAATAAGTCTTTAGGCGATGTCTCTGCTTTAAATGAAAAAGATCAGATAGCCGCAGATTGGACACAAAAGAATGCGAAACCCTGTGGACGTTTTACCAATACGTTGACCAATTCTGAATGGTGGTTTATTCCATTAAATTTGGTGAAAGAATATGGCGTAATTGCAATTCGCTTTCATCAAAATGCTCAGACGATTAGCTTTGAATTGCAGCGTTTAACTGAGTTGATGATTGAAGATATTGCGCAAACTGTTGCTCGGGTACAACTGTCTTTACAGTTAGAAAATTCTAGGGTGGTGGCTGAAACGGAAAAGTTGCGTTCAGCCTTACTTTCTTCGGTATCGCATGATTTACGTTCACCCTTAGCAGCGATGATTGGTTCAGCAGATACGCTTAAATATTATGGTGAACAGATGCCTGAAAGCGATCGCCATGAATTATTAGACACCATTCACATTGAAGGGGAACGACTGGATCGTTATATTCAAAACCTGTTGGATATGACGCGACTAGGTCATCAAGGTTTGACTTTAAGTCGTGCTTGGATCGGTGTAGATGAACTGATTGGCTCAGCAACGCAACGGCTTAAACGCTATCAGCCTGAGGTGAAAATCGAAGTTGCTTTGGTCGAAGAATTTCCACAATTGTATGTGCATCCTGCTTTGATTGAACAAGCCATTTTTAATGTTTTGGAAAATGCAGCCAAGTTCTCACCAAATGATGTTCCGATTGAAGTGAAGATTCAGCAAGAGGAACAATTTCTGCAAATTGACATTATTGATCAAGGGATTGGCATTCCCGAAGATGAACGCGAGCAAATCTTTGATATGTTCTACACCATGCAACGCGGTGATCGAGGTAAAACGGGAACAGGTTTAGGACTGGCGATTGTCAAAGCCATTATTGGCGCTCATATGGGCAGTATTGAAGCTTTTGCTGGAACAGATGGTCAAGGTACCTTAATTCGCATACGATTACCGTTACATCAGGGTTAAACGATCTTTTATGCCGCAAACAATTTATCCAAATGCATCAATTCTGATTATTGATGATGAGCCTCAAATTCGAAAATTTTTAGACATCGCCTTACGCGCACAAGGTTATCAGGTGCATGTTGCTGAAAATGGCGTGAAAGGCTTAGAAATTTTGGCAACACGAGGTGCGGATTTACTGATTTTAGATTTGGGTTTGCCAGATATGGAAGGACAGGAAGTATTGACTGAGATGAGGCAATGGTCAGATATTCCTGTGATTGTGTTATCTGCCCGTCCTGATGAAAATCAAAAAATTAAATTGCTCGATGCAGGTGCAAACGACTATGTTACTAAACCGTTTAGCATTCAGGAATTATGTGCCCGTATTCGGGTGATGTTTCGCAATAAACCACAACAGTCTGAACAGAATATTGTATTTGATGATGGTCAATTATCTGTGGATGTGGCTGAACATGTAGTGAGGTTCACGAATGAAGAAATTATTCTGACCAAAAAAGAATTTCAACTGTTAGCACTCTTGATTCGCCATCAGGGTAAGATCGTTACGCAAAAGCAAATTATGACCGAGTTATGGGGCATTAGCCATGAAGAAGATACTCATTATCTTCGAATCTTGGTGAAAAAACTCCGTACCAAAATTAGAGATTCTGCGATCACTCCAAAATATATTTTTACCATTGCAGGCGTGGGGCTACGATTTTTGGAAAGATAAGGTATTGGTATTTTCTTGCTTATCTAGGTTGAATATTGATTCATAAAAAGACCCAAGATTATACGATGGGATGATCCTTAAACAATTGTAATATCCATTCAATAAAGACTTTTTGTTTAGGTGAAACCAATCTTTTAGACGGATAGAGCAGAGACACAGGCATAGACGGTACAGTATAGTGTTCTAAAATTCGGCAAAGCAATCCTTGTTCTAGCACTTTGATATGAGCATAGTGAGGCACTTGAATAATCCCAAAATGCTGTTGGGCTGCGGCTGAATAGGTATTTGCTCCGTTGACTTGAATATTGAAAGGCAAGTCATAAAGTTGCGTTTTGTTTTGAATGATAAATTCGAGTGGCAGATGTTTCTGGCGTGCACTTGAATAGAAGCCCACCATAAAATGCTCATGCAGATCATCTAAATGATTTGGAGTACCGTGCTTTTCCAAATACCTTGGACTCGCAAGAGTTATTTGTTGCAAATGACCTAAGTGTCTTACAATTAGTTCACTCTTGTTCAGTTGTCCAATACGAATAACACAATCAATGCCTTCCTTAATCACATCGACATAGCGGTCACTTTCTGTCAGTTGTACCTGAATGCCAGGATATTCACTTTGAAACTTATGCAGATGAGGCAAAATAAAATACGCAGCAAACACTCCATGTACTTCTATCTTTAAGGTTCCTTGAGGTTTTGCATTGAGAAAATCATGATCTGATTCATTGATATAGTCCAAGATATACTTACAACGTTCGTAATAAATTTGACCTTCATCAGTTGTTCGTACCTGACGCGTGGTACGAAATAATAAGCGTGTGTTGAGCTGTACTTCCAGTTGCTTAATGGCATCGGTGAGAGTTGAACGGGGTAAGTTCAGTATTTGTGCAGCCTTGGTAAAGCTTTGTTGCTCTACAACGTGTACAAAAGCAGACAGCGCATTTAACTTATCCATCTTTTTGTAGATCCTTTGTTCGGCTAATTCGGATAAAGATGTCAGAACTGGCTAGATTATCTTGCTATTTATGAACAGTATCATAGAACGTATCCCATGGTAAGTTTCACTCGATGAGGTCATCAATGAATACAGCAGTGCAAGAAAAACAGAAAAAAGTAATTTTAATTACAGGGGCCTCAAGAGGTATAGGGGCATTTACAGCAAGTTTATTGGCCCAGCAAGGACATAGCATCATCATTAATTATGCCAATAATGATCAAGAGGCAAATGCTGTGGTGCAAAAAATTCAAGCGAATGGTGGAACAGCAACAGCATTTAAGGCAAATATTAGCCATTCAGATGAAGTGACTCAGTTATTTGATTATGCAATTCAGACTTATGGCAGACTGGATGTGCTGATGAATAATGCAGGCATTATGCGACTCAATAAAATTGAAGACGTGGATGATGAAACGATTGATCAACTTTTGGCAATCAATCTAAAAGGACCATTATATACCATGCGTGAAGCGGCCAAGCGCTTGGCTCATGGCGGTAAAATTATTAACTTATCCAGCAGTGTAGTGGGGATGAAACTTGAAAGTTATGGTGTTTATACTGCGTCAAAAGCTGCCATAGAGTCTTTAACTGCGATTTTAGCCAAAGAGTTAAGAGGTAAAAATATTACGGTGAATGCGATTGCACCAGGGCCAACAGCAACAGCGCTTTTTCTCGAAGGGAAAAGTGATGAACTGATTGCACGGCTAATTCAGGCGGCGCCTTTAGAGCGTTTAGGTACAGTTGAGGATATTGCTGCTGTATTAGATTTTGCAGTCAATGAAGGAAGTAATTGGGTCAATGCCCAAATACTTCGGGTCAATGGTGGGGTTGTTTAAATAAAAATTGTAGTATCCCACGAATACAAGGGTTGAGAAGTATTGTAGTTGGCTGTACCTATTTAAGACTCAACTGTTGATATAAACGAAGTAAATAAAAAAAGCCTAAACAAAAGTTTAGGCTTTTTATGATCAAGGTTTATATAGTCCCAATTCTGTAAGGTGTAGTCGCAGAATACGGCGCAACTCAAGTACCGCTTCAGGGGTTTCCTGAATAGAATGTCCACCTTTAATAATTTTCTCAGACAATGCCCCATCCAGATGGGCACTGGTATAAGGTACGACATCATCAGTAATCACATTGATATCATTACTGTTGGTCATATTCCCCATAATACTGTGAAATTTCATCCCCTTATATGGAACAATATTTTTAGTTAACTGAGTAAATTTAGAGTTTTTACTGAGGTCGCTTGGGCCATTTTGAATTAACCCATTATCTATATCTTTGATAAATGCTTGTAGATCAGGGTCACTACTTTGTAATACATCAGTTAATGCACCTAAAAAAGCACCTGGTAGTTTAATTACTTTACGCGCAGCAAGGGTAAACCAACGGTCAGCAAATTCTGTTCCTCGATGTGGTGCTGCCAAGAAAATGGCACGACTAAAGTTTGGAATTGGCTGAATATCTAAGCGTGATTTAAATAATGGATCATTTTTAAATTGTTTGGCGCGCCAATCTGGAAGTAATTTGATTGCTGCAGATGTTAAGTCTGCATCACTGACTAAAAGCCGCGCAATAATGCCCCCCATGCTATGCCCAATCAGCACTGCGTCTTTTTTTGCAGAAGCTTTGTTATCGACTTGACTAAAAGCTTGTTGGATCACTGCATAAATTTGAAAGCGACTCTCCAAAATAGGCATGTTTGTGGAGTAGAAAACCTGCCACACTTGATAATGCTCACGCAATACAGGGTCACCCATTACATCGTTGGTTAGACGAATCCATGCCTCAGGACTGCTTGCAAGACCGTGAATAAGAACGATGACTTTCTTGTTCGGGTTATAAGGTTCAAGCATATACAAATGAGGCATGGTCAGGCGTTCATCACGATCTATCAGTGACAAATAAGCAGACTTACCTAGATTATTTTGTGCCAGCCATAAGCCATATGGTGCTGAAAAATTTGCTGCCAGTGGATAAGTCTTTCCAGCTATTTCAGCAGTTTCATATTTATATGGATCATAGGCTGTCATCTCAAACTCTGGACTATTTAAGATTTCATCCACACTTGCCGCAGAACGAGGTTGGGCTGTGATGGTCGCTGCTAAATAACGAGCATTATGAATATTGGGATTATGACCATTTGTATACTGATGATGTAATGGATCAACAATATATTTTGTTTTTTCAGGTGAGATGTCGTGAGGTTCTGCAGGCAGTACAATTAAAAACTCAGAACCAAATCCATCTCGACGGGTAATTGAACGCAAACCTGAAAAGTTCAAATTATACGTCGACATGAGTTGTTCAATTTTTTGATTTTTTAAAAGTGAATATTTGTCGAAATTAATGCGATAAATGCTTTTGCCGACTTGGATTTGGGTCGTAACATCTGAAGGCTCATAACGTAAACCATAAGCACTAACTAGTTTGGCAATTGCTTGGTTATAAAAGTCCCGAAGTTGTACTTGACGGTTATCAAAAATTCGATCTTGTGGGCCACGTTTAGTTTTAAACATATAAGCATAACTATAGCGAATACTTTTATCGAGCATGCCGAGCTGTTGATCTAAACAGTTTTGGTAATTTTGCTTTTGAACAGCCTTTTTTTCTTCTGACTGCGTCTTAGCCAAAATACTGATTTTACATGCAGATGATTTTTCTAAAGAAAGTGCTTTGGCAAGATAAAGTTCACTTGCCGTTGATAGTAATTGCTCATCCTGAATTTGGGGAATTTGTTTGAGTTCGTTCACACATTCCTCAGGCTGTTCAGAACAGACTTTGGCTTCTCTGCCTGTCATAGATAATACATTCAGACTTGCTTCACTGAGTTTATCGCGCGTTAAAATACTTTCACGTTCGTTGTTAATGGTGACGTTCAGTGATTGATTTTTTACACTGACCACTTGGCAACCACTCAAGATAGAAATCAGAGCAGTGAGCATTAAGGTGCTATGGATGTATTTAGGCATAAACGAGTCTACTGCGATCTATTTTTTTGAATTTTTTAAATCATACGATAATTCTCGGATTTATCAATTCGCTCAAAAAAAAATAGACCGAAAAGTTCGGTCTATTTTAGAGTGTGTTACAAAAGTAGCGAATTATTTGCTCGTATTTAATACTTGCCAAACATTCCAACGGCCTTGTTTTTCAATTTCAGTAATCAAGCGATCTGCAACTTCAGCTTCTTGAGGGTATTTCAACTTGTAGTTTTTCAGCGTTTGCACCGCATTCTTCTTCTGTTCCATCGCGATGTAGTTATTTGCACTCGCTAAATAAGCTTCTTGAACACCAGACTTCATGGCTTTATCTAAATACGGCATAGCTTCACGTTGACCACCCCCTTCAGACAGGGCAAAACCAAACCAGAAGTTTGCTTCAGGGTCTTCTTGATTAAGCTTTAAAATACGCTGAGCATAAGTTAAAGATTTGGTGGTATACACGGAACCTAAGTCTAAATTACGAGCCATAACGCTAGCTTTGAATGCACGAATGAGTACATCAAATGATGCATTGTCTTTTGATGCCAACGTATCTAACTGCTGGGTCACTTCTTTTAGTTTTGACTCAAAACCCTTACGTTCTTGGCGCTCTGTAAAACGAGGTGGGTAATGGCGTGCTTTACCTTCAACCAACTGCAAGAAGTCATCAATTTCAGTGATGTCGACTTCGTTGTCACCTGCTAGCACCGCGTATTTCAACTGACGTTCTTTGCTGTTAACAGTTGGAATAATCAACTTATTGGTGTCTAAAACCATTTTCTTCGATGGATCATCAGAACGTGTCACTTCCATCTTGGTTACAGGTTGTGAAGCAGCCTTTTTTAAATTAATTTCAAACGGAGGAGGCGCATCATAGTTAAATGGATTTAATGCGTAAAACGGTGCAGTTAATTCAGGCTCAGTAAACACAATGGTATTGTTATTATTTTTCGGTGGGGTTGTGCTACACGCTGTTAAAAACGACACTGTAAGTACAGCAACCGCTAAGGGTTTAAGCATCATAAGGTTCATCCATTCATTATTTTAAGAAGTGGTGTAAAAGGCATGTCCGTCAGTCTAAGAAAACTCTGAGGAACATGCAAGGCTTGCTATAGGCTGGTTTTCAAAAACTAACACTTTTCATGTTTAATCATTTGATGGAGTGCTTTGAGCTTCACATTCACGGCGAACGTCTTCCAAAATTTTCAGTTCTTCAGCACTAAAGGGTTGTTCATTTTGTTGCTGTTTTTTAAAGGTTGGATCAAGTAACGACAAACGTTGGCATAAGGTATTCATACGTTTTTCATTCAACTGAATACGGTCGAGCAGGACGCGCATGCCTTCAAGTATAGGATCGGATTGGTCTTGCGTTGCAGCATAAGCTTGGAAGCCGATACTTTCTGCATAATCACGACGATGTGTTTCAGCCTCATCTTTTGGTTTATCTTTTGATATGAAACGCGCTGGGTTGCCAACGGCAGTGGTATCGGCAGGTACTGCTTTTGTCACAACTGCATTTGAGCCAACTTTCGCATTCTTACCGACTGTAAAGGGGCCTAAAATTTTAGCGCCTGCACCAACAACTACGCCGTCTTCTAAAGTCGGATGGCGTTTGCCTTTATTCCAAGTTGTACCGCCTAAAGTTACGCCGTGATAGAGGGTTACATCATCGCCAATTTCAGCTGTTTCACCAATCACAACGCCCATGCCGTGGTCGATAAAAAAACGACGACCAATTTTAGCACCTGGGTGAATTTCAATACCTGTTGCAAAACGGCTGAAAGAAGACAATAAGCGTGCAGAGCCCTTACATTCCTTTTTCCATAATTCATGCGCCATACGGTGCATGATCAACGCGTGGATACCTGGGTATGTGGTTAGAACTTCTAAAGTGTTTCGTGCTGCAGGATCGCGCGCGAATACAGCTTGTACATCTTCTTTGAGCTGTTTAAGCATTAGATTGATCCTCTATTTGATCCGTATTTGACTTTTTCCATGTGCCATTATTTAAGGCTTGTACACGACTAAAAATACCACGAAGTAAATGATATTCCATACGATCTAATTGTATACGTCCAAAAAGGCGACGCAAGCGTAAAGGCAATAATCGTGGATTTTTTGGATCTAAAAATTCAATTTCAGCCAACATTTTTTCAATGTGTGGATAGAACTGTTCCATTTGCTCATGTGTGACCAAAGGCTCATCCCACTGCATGGACTCTGTATCTGTCACAGGCATGGTTGCAGTTTCATCTTCACCACTTTCTACAGCAGCCAAAGTTGCCATACGCATTTCATAACAGATGACCTGAATAGCTTGGGCTACATTCAGTACGCCATAGTCTGTATTGACTGGAATAGTAACGTGGTAGTTGGCCATCGCCAGTTCTTCATTGGTCAGTCCGCGGTCTTCACGACCAAAGACCACAGCAACCTCTTGTTGATCACTCAGCACTGCTGAAATTGATTTTTCTGCCGCAGGACGTGCGTCTAGCAAAGGCCAAGGAATAGTACGACTACGTGCACTGGTACCAAACACTAAATGGCAGTCTTTGATGGCATCGGCAAGGGTTTCAACAATTTCAATCTGCGCGATTAAATCAGTTGCACCCGCTGCTAAAGCATCAATATCGGGATGTGGATAGGTTTTTGGCGCAACCAAAACCAGCTTTGAGAGTCCCATTGTTTTCATGGCACGTAATGCGCTTCCAATGTTCGCAGGGAGTGTAGTATTGACCATGACAATACGCACATGGGAGAGATGCGCTGAAACAGCGGCATTGTCAAATTGGCTCATGATTTTTCCAATGAATTTTAAAATTTGAAAATATTTAAGAGAACTGACCGACCTCAGCCTGATATAAGTCCATGGCATCATCCATGCTCATATCCGCAGGTGGCGGTGGTATATCTACGGGTTTGGCTTCTTCATAGCTGACCGCTTTGGCAGCTTTAGATTTGACTTGATATTCCACATGAAGATTTTCTTTACCAAAATAGTCACGAAGTTTAGACAGCAGTTCATCTAGCGGTGCCACTTTCCAATTGATCCCTAAGTGCAATTCAGCTGTGGCATACGGGTAGTCCAACAGTAATTGTAGCGGAATGTGATTACACATATCGACATTACAGAAGGGTGCAACAATATTTTTCAAATCTTGGTTCAGTGCTTTTGTACTATGCGTTGGGTCAAGGCGAATTTGAATACAGTTGGCACGTTTTTGGCGAATTTCATTTAGGGTAAATGCTTTGGTCAAGCGTCCCATTGGACGGTCAAAGCCTTCACGCTCGTAAATTTCACCTTCAATCACCACCACTTTTTCATTTTGAATGATGTCTTTAAAACGCATAAAGCGTTCATGATTCGCAGAGACTTCAATTCGGGAGGTACCATCATCTAAGGTGACCATCATTCGGTTCGGGAAGTTGGCTACATCGACTACAAGACCAGCAAAAACAGTGGTTACCCCACGACGTGTAGGGGTGAGTTCATTGATTTTATTTGGAATAAATGCTTTCAGCTCTGCACGGTATACATCAATTGGGTGACCAGTTAAATACAAACCTAAGGTGTCTTTTTCACCTTTGAGACGGACTTCATCTGACCACGGTTTCACAGGTTTGGCAGGTTTACGCTGTACTTCTTCAACCTCACCAAACAAGTCCATGATGCCTGTTTCACGGTTTGAACGAGCTTGCTCCGCCGCTTGTACTGCTTCTGGAAGTTGCGCCATTAAACTGGAGCGCTCAATGCCGAGGCAGTCTAAAGCACCTGAGCGAATTAATGCTTCTAAAGTCCGTTTATTGATTTTTTTCAGATCAATACGATGGCAGAAATCAAACAAGTCACGATACGGCCCATCTTGGATACGCGAGTCAATGACCGACTGCATAGCCGCTTCGCCGACGCCTTTAATTGCACCGAGTCCATAGACAATCGTTTTGTCGTCCGAAGCATGGAATTGATAGATAGACATATTGACCGAAGGTGGCAATACATCTATATCATTGTGTCGACAGTCATCAATCAAGAACACCACGTTATCGGTGTTTTGCATTTCCGATGACATCACTGCTGCTAAGAATTCAGCTGGATAATGCGCTTTGAGCCATGCGGTTTGATAGGCAACCAATGCATAAGCTGCGGCATGTGATTTGTTAAAGCCATAACCTGCGAACTTTTCCATATAGTCAAAGATATGGTTGGCCGTGGCTTCATCAATGTCTTTTTTGGCTGCACCTTCCGTGAAAATTTGGCGCTGTTTGACCATTTCTTCGGGCTTTTTCTTACCCATCGCACGACGTAGTAAGTCCGCACCACCTAAGCTATAGCCCGCACAATACTGTGCTGCCTGCATCACCTGTTCTTGGTAAACCATAATGCCGTAAGTCGGTTCAAGTACACCTTCAAGTAGGGGATGGAGATATTCAAACTCGCCGCCATGCATACGGTGGATAAAGTCTGGAATCAGGTCCATCGGACCCGGACGGTAAAGGGATACAAAGGCGATAATTTCTTCAAATTTGCTTGGACGTGCTTCCTTGAGCATTTTTTTCATGCCCACGGATTCAAACTGGAAGACCGCTGTGGTGTTGGCATTGGCAAAGATGAGGTATGCATCTTTGTCATCGAGTGGAATGAAAGCAATGTCTAAAGGCACATCGAGCTTAATGCGCTTATTGATATTCTTTACGGCATCTTCAATAACCGTTAAGTTACGTAGACCCAAGAAGTCGAACTTCACTAGACCTGCAGATTCAACATCGTCTTTATCGTACTGCGCAACACGGCCTGTACCATCTGCGTCACATAAGACGGCAGAAAAGTCGGTAATTTTAGTTGGGGAAATGACCACGCCACCTGCGTGTTTACCTGTGTTACGGGTAATGCCTTCGAGTTTTAATGCCATTTCCCAAATTTCAGCAGCATCGTCATTGTCTGGGTTGGATGGGTTAGTGACAATGTCTTTCAGCTGTGGCTCTGCTTCAATCGACTCTTCAAGGCTTAAACCTAAAGGTTTGGTCGGAATCATTTTTGAGATTCGGTCAGCCAAACCATAGGATTTACCCAAGACACGTGCCACATCACGAATAGCACCTTTGGCTGCCATGGTACCGAAAGTGGCAATTTGTGATACTGCATCGCGTCCATAGGTACGCGCCACATAGTCAATGACACGGTCACGACCAGCAATACAGAAATCGACGTCGAAGTCGGGCATTGAAACACGTTCTGGGTTTAAGAAGCGTTCAAAAAGTAGCCCGTATGGGAGAGGGTCGAGATCTGTAATTTTTAAGCTGTAGGCAACCAACGAACCTGCACCTGAACCACGGCCTGGACCAACGGGCACGCCATTACCTTTGGACCATTGGATAAAGTCCATGACAATCAAGAAGTAGCCCGGGAAACCCATTTTAAGAATGGTCCCTATTTCATACTCTAAACGATCATCATATTCTTTACGTTTTTCAGGCCAGTATTCATCACGTGTTTCTGGTGGATATAAAAAGTCTAAACGCTCTTCTAAACCTTCTTTGGATAAATGTGCAAAGTAGGTATCAATGGTATGGCCTTCAGGAATAGGGTAGTCAGGCAGGAAGTATTTACCTAATTGCAGGGTAACGTTACAACGTTTGGCAATTTGATAAGTATTTTCAATTGCAGAGGGAATGTCTGCAAATAATTCCGCCATTTGTTGGCCAGATTTAAAATATTGCTCTGGAGAGTAATTTTTTGGTCGGCGGTTATCCCCTAATACATAACCATCGGCAATACAGACCCGGGCTTCGTGTGCTTCAAAGTCCATTTCTTTCATGAAATGCACATCGTTATGCGCAACCACACCTATGTTATATTTTTTAGCTAATTTTAAAGCTTCATAGTTGAAGTCATCTTCGCCTGAACGACCTGTTCGGCATAGGGCCAAATAAACACGATTGCCGAACTTTGCAATCCATTCTTCGAGTAAAGGTTCAGCTTTTTGCGGATTTGATGTACAGAGCATTTTGCCGACATCAGATTGCATGCCAAGTAGTGCAATCAGGTCGTGGTTTTGCTCTAAAATCCAGTCTTTTGCAACGCAAGGAATATCAAGCTGTTGACCGCGGATAAAACCCTCGGAAACCAGTTCGGTTAGATTACGCCAGCCAACATTGCTCATCGCCAATAAAGTTACGCGATGTTCAGCATCGTTCAAACGAACTTCTGAACCCATAATTGGTTTGATGCCATTATCTAAGCATTTACCATAAAACTTTACAGCAGCATGTAAGTTAGATAGGTCAGTAATGGCAAGGGCTGGCATACCTTCTGCCTTAGCAGCTTTGACTAAATCAGGTATACGTACAATTGATTCTGTGATTGAAAATTCTGTATGAATACCAAGATGTACAAAGTGCATAAGTGAGTCCCTGCAAAAACCGCTAAATAGTTTAACATGCTCTGCCTTCATTCTGAGTGCGATTCAAATGAATTGGCAAAATTTAATAGCATGTAGCGTTTGGACTGTATATTTTATTGTCAGTGAGTTCAAAACAACTTAGAAAAGGCAATGGCAGTCCTTGTTCTTGGCATAAAAAGATTTTAGCAGGCCACCGCTTGCTGAATGGCAAAACTGTTTAGCCGTCCATTTTTAAAACCGAAGTTGAGATAAGCCGTGTAGGGTGGGGCAAAGTCTTGCGGTTCTTTCAAAAAAGCTTTGATTTCACTGAGCTGCAAGAGCAGGACTTGAGCTTCACCTGATGCTGCCATGCCGTGTGCACTGTATTTAAAGTCTTGTTTAAATTGCTGCAAAGTATAATTGGGCGTGATTTGAATATTTTGTACGCGTATGTTTTCGCTCATGCCTTGAGTACTTTTCCAGTTAAGCCAAACACGGCCTTTGGTTTGACCGAGTTGTTTAAAATTCGCTTTGTCTTTATAGAATTTTTCGGCCTGAATCTTTGGATTATCTTCGTTAAAAATTTCAAACTTTAGGATTTTGGGTTGGGTGCTTGTAATACTGTATTCATAGTTGCCTGTACATTCGACATATTGTTTGCTGGTTTTTCCATTCGGAGGAGCGAGTAATTGACTGACTTGATTTGCTGTCACAGGGGCATTCAGTTCGACCTGATTCACTTTCACACTGGTGACGTAGTCATACGTATTTGACACTGCATGACTGAGTATCGGCAAAAGACTTATACTTAGAAATAAAATGGGTGTTTTCATGGTGATGATTTTAAAGTCGTAATTTTGAATTCTTTGTGTTGTCATTATATAAAATTTAAATCTGAAAAAAAGCTCTCAATATTGAGAGCTTAATTTTGTTAACGCAGTTTAGACAGCCAATCTCCAACGGATTGTACAATTTGTACCATGATCAACAGCACAATCACCGTGAGTATTACAACACTAGTATCAAAACGTTGATAACCATAAGAAATAGCAAGGTCACCAATACCACCTGCACCTACTGCACCAGCCATCGCGGTTGCGCCAATTAAGCTAATCGTGGCTGTGGTTAAGTTCAAAATCAGTGAACTACGTGCTTCAGGTAAAATAAACTTAAAAATGATTTGTAGTGGCGTTGCGCCCATGGCTTGAGCAGATTCGATAATTCCTTCATTCACTTCAAGCAATGACGTTTCGACCAAACGACCAATATAGGGTCCAACGTAGATCGTAAGAGGAACAATTGCCGCCCACGTGCCAATCGAGGTGCCTACGATCAGTTTAGTTAAAGGTAGAACTGCAATGAGCAAGATAATAAAGGGTAGAGAGCGCAGGGCATTCACAATCGGGTTAAGAATGTGATAAATCGCTTTGTTGGGCAAAATACCATCTGGGCGTGTCACCAATAAAATGATGGCCTGAATAAAGCCCCAAATACAGCCAAATAGCATTGCAAAAAACACCATATGAAAGGTTTCTTGCAAAGCGGTAATGAACTGATCAATAGATAGTGAACTTTTCCAAAACGGCGCGGTAATTTGAGTTAACCACTGGACAATTAAATCTCTCATGCCAGTTCTCCTGATTGCTCAACAGCCACACCATGCTGTTTTAAAAACTCCACTGCTTCAGTAATTAAAGTTTCATCCCCTAATAACTGAACAAACATTTGGCCAATCACATTGCCATCAATTTCAATCATGTTGGCAAATAGGATATTGAGACTAATATCAAACTGTTTAATTAAATTTTGAATTACGGTTTCATGTGCAGAGTTACCAAGGAACTGTAAGCGATAAATACTGTGATGGTGCTTATGTTCCAAATTATTCAGCAGTTTAATCGGTAACTGTTGATGCAAAATGGTTTGGATAAAATTCTGTGTTGTTGCATGTTGCGGGCGACTAAATAAGTCTACCGTTTTGCCTGTTTCAACTACTTTGCCGAGTTCCATCACGGCCACATGTGAGCAGATGCTTTGAATCACATCCATCTCATGTGTCACCATGACGATGGTAATGCCTTGCTCTTGATTGATTTTTTTGAGCAAGTCTAAGACCGACTTGGTGGTTTGTGGGTCTAGTGCAGAAGTTGCTTCATCACAAAGTAAAATTTTAGGATGGTTGGCAAGCGCACGAGCAATACCGACACGTTGTTTTTGACCACCCGAGAGCTCGTCTGGATAAGCTTCTTTTTTATGCTTGAGGTCAATAAACTCAAGTAGCTCATTTAAACGTTTTTCACGTTCAGCTTTGCTATAACCTAAAAGTTTCATTGGCATTTCAATATTGGCTGCAACAGTTTTGGTTTGCAGTAAATTGAAATGCTGGAAAATCATGCCAATATTTGCACGTTCTTGACGTAATGCTTTTGCATCTAATGCAGTAAAGTCTTTTTGATTGATAATCACTTGGCCTTGGGTTGGGCGTTCAAGTAAATTGATCAATCGAATGAGGGTACTTTTACCTGCACCACTATAGCCAATAATGCCAAAAATACTGCCTTCTGGAATGTCCAAATTGATTTGGTCCAGTGCCGGAATGGTTTGGCCTTTTAGCTGATAGTGCTTTGAAATGTTTTTAAATTGAATCATATCGTCAAAAACTACACAAAAATGAAAAAACAGGCAAAGAGACTTTGCCTGTTTCGTTGATTTGATTATATTACTATTTAGCTTGAGTAAGGTAGCTTACTGGCTTGTTCACATCAATTTTTGTGCCACCAAAATGCTCTTGAACATATTTGCCTACTGCAGCGACATGGTAAAGCTCACCAACTTTTTTCAGTACAGGGTCGTTTTGACGCGCTTCAGCCACAGCGAGAACGTTGACGTTCATTTTCGTGGTTTGGTCGATTGGTTCATAGTAAATCGCATCTTTCAATACGTTTAGACCACCTTCCATTGCAAGGGTATTCCCCAAGACAATTGCATCAACTTCGTCTTTCACACGTACAGCCGTTGCCATTTGAATGGGTTTAATCACCAATGCTTTTTTATTTTCAACGATGTCTTGAGATGTACCTTTCACAAAGTCAAAGTCATTTTTTAACTTCACGAGACCCGCAGATTGTAATAATAACAATGCACGTGATTCGTTCGCACCGTCATTTGGAATCGCAATCGTTGCACCTGTTTTAAACTCAGCCAGTGTTTTTACTTTGCTTGAGTAAATACCCATTGGCTCTAGGTAGGTGGTAGAAAGCGGAGCAATCTTCGCTGTGTTTGCTTCGTTGTAGGCAACCAGATAAGCATAAGATTGGAATGCGTTGACATCGACTTCATTGTTTGCAACAGCAGTGTTCATTGCAACATAGTCAGTGAAGTTTTTAATGTCTAATTTTAAACCTGCTTCTTTGGTTTCTGGCAAAGTTGCAATATAGCGCCAAATGTCCGCATCAGACCCTGTCGATGCGATAGTTACTGTTTGCTCAGCAGTGGTTGCTGTATCCTTTTTAGCTGCATCTGTTGCAGGTGCTTCAGGTTTACTACAACCTGTTAAAACAACAGATAAACCCAGTGCAATTCCTAGAATTTTTTTCATTTTTTCTTCCCGAGTAAGCATCCAAATGAGGTATCACTTACCTGAACTATAGAGAGATCAATTGATTTTAAATCAGACATTCCTGATTTGATGCATAAGACTGTAATGTGTGTTTTGCAAGCTTGCAATGCTATATCAGTCGTATATGTTTCCTTCATATTTAAAAAATGATGCTTTTCAAATAACGAGTAACATATATGCTCAATCGTTAAATTTTGCACATCATATCAACAAAGTAATATTCGATATAGAGCATAAAAATTTAATACTTATCTGATTTTAAGATTAGCAATGGCGCGGTACTTTATATTTTTATAGTGAAAACAATATATTATTTTTAATTAAACTATTAAAAAATAATGGTTTGTTTAAATTTTGTTCTTTATAAGATTTTATCTAAACTAAATACAAAAAATAGATATAAGCTGAATAAAGTCTCGGACGAAAATACGGATATTTCTGCGATTGAAAGGCTGAATCAGATGAAATTATAAAGATGTAAGCAGTTCAATGCTTATGATTAGGTTTGTTTGAGTATTTGAGTCAATGCAAAAACTGAGCCTATCGCTGTTTATTCTTAGATAGTAGTGAAGACAGGAGAATCGAGCATATTCGTTGGTATTGCCTACGACTATCCTAGAATAGCCATAGGCGGCTAAGGCTAAAAACTCAAATTACTGTAAAAAGGTTTTAGATTCATAATTTGGATTCGGATAACTATAAAAACCCTGTCCTGTTGGCATACCGAGGTGACCAGGCTCAATAAATTCTGTTTGCAGTCGATTCATGAGACGTGCCATCAGTGGGTTGGTATCGGCATGCAATTTTGCAACGTTATATACTGTGTTAATGCCAATAATGTCTAAGATTGCAAACGGACCTTTGGGTGAACCAAATGACTTCATCCATGCTTTATCTACGGTTTGTGGATCAGACACTTCATTGATCCAAAGATCTAGTGCCGAAATTAAAAACGGAACCAGCATTGAGTTGAGGAGATGGCCAGGTTGTTCTTTGTAAATTGGCAGTGGTAACATTCCAATCGCTTTGGAGAATTCAACTAACTGGTTGAAGACGCTACGATCTGTAGATGCATGTCCCATAATTTCAGCCATGTTATTCACCCAAATCATATTAGCAAAATGCAAGGCTAAAAACTTTTCTGGGCGTCCAGTCACTTCAGCAAATTCGCTTGGCAATAACGTCGACGTGTTGGTTGCAAAAATAGTTTTTTCAGGTGCAACTTGGCTTAATTTTTCATAAAAATCCCGTTTAATAGCTGGATCCTCTGGTACAGCTTCAATCACAAGGTCTGCATCTTTGACTGCTTCGGCAAGGTTCGAATGATAACTAAGATTGTTAAATGTATTGTCGAGTTGATATTGGGTTGCATTGAGATCACGTTTATAGCATTCACATAATTCAAAAAATTTGGCTTTGGCTTTGCCAAGCACTTCATCATTGATGTCATAAACGCTGACTTTAAAGCCGTGAAATGCGGTTTGAAATGCAATTTGATAGCCGAGTACACCACTACCTGCAACAGTGACATTTTTAAAATTCATTCTATTTTCCTTTTTTGTCTTTAATGATGAATGTAGTTTTCATATCCATGAGCTACATTTTTAGGACAACATTTTATTTGCTTGATATACAGTATCAATGAAGCAATAAAATGTTCATTGGAGCTATTCTGCCGAGACATTTATATGTTAACTTGACAGAATGAGTCTATTTTTTGACTTGTTGAGACAGGAATTGTTGGAATGAATCAGGAAGATTCGCTCGCGGTTTTACGCCATAAAAATATCCATGATGACATGGTGCATAGTTCCGGTTTACGGGGATACTTGGATCTTATGCAACAATTGGGAATAGACCCAATACCGTTATTGGAAAAATATGGTATTCAACTTGGGCAATTACAAGATGATAATGCGTGGATATCACACACTGCAATGATTCAGCTTTTAGAGGATAGTGCACAGCAGACCCATTGTCCTGATTTCGGCTTACGTATTTCCCAGTATCAAGACATTGGTATTTTAGGTGTGCTCGGGCTAATTTTACAGAGTGCTTCTACACTGCGAGAAGTGATTAAGTACAGTTCAGATTTATTGTTTCTTCATGGTTCGGCATTGCGGCTATATATTAATGAAGCCATTGCCGCCGATTTATTTGAGCCACATGCGGATATTGTTGCAATCGTTTTTGATATACAGCTAAATGATTCGACTCCTATTTTGAGTAAACGCCAGTCTATGGATCTTGGGCTTGCCGTATGTCATCGTGTTATGCGCTATTTAAGTGGTGAACAATATCAGCCACTGAAGGTGACATTACCACATAGTCCAATCGCGCCTTTAAGTACGTATAAGCGTTTTTTTCATACAGATGTGCTTGAAAACCAACAACATGCAGCCTTATTTTTACATAAAGATATGTTGAATATTACTTTGGCTAGTATTGATCATGGTCTACGTGAAATTGTGGATAGTTATCTTGAGCGGAGCTTTCGCAGTCATCAGGGTTCATTGAGTGATCGCGTACAACATGCGATACGTATTCATTTGTCTGGACCTAAAGCCAATAAAACGGATATTGCATGTATGCTTGCGATGCACCCGCGAAGCTTACAACGTAAATTAGATGAAGAGGGCACAAGTTTCGAACAGATCCGAGATAAACTTAGACAGCAATTATTACTGCAATATTTAGCCGACTCAAAAGCATCAATGAGCCAAATTGCTTCAGTATTGGGTTTTTCTGAACAATCTGCTTTAAGTCGTGCTTGTAAAAATTGGTTTGGTGTGGCACCGCGCCAGTTGAAAAAGCTGAGAAATCAAGATCAATAAAAAAACCCGCATTATTATGCGGGTTTTTAACTTAACTGACTCAGTTGAAATTAAGCATTTTCACGAGCAATCGCGCGGTAACCAATATCTTTACGATATTGAACACCCTCAAAAGTTACTTTTTGGCAAAGTTCTAAAGCTTTGGCTTGTGCTTCACCGATTGTATTCCCTAGTGCAGTTACGCAGAGTACACGACCACCAGCAGTCACGATCTCGCCATTTTCATTGGCCTTCGTGCCAGCATGGAACACTTTAGCATCGGTCATTTGTGTATCTAAACCTGAAATCACATCATCATTGCTTGATGTTTCAGGGTAGCCTTTAGATGCCAGTACGATACCGACCGTTTTACGGTCATCCCACTGTGCTTCTTCTGGAAGCTTTCCTGCAATACCTGCTTCTACTAATTCAACCAAAGATGATTGTAAACGCATCATAATCGGTTGAGTTTCAGGGTCACCAAAACGGCAGTTGAATTCGATCACACGTGGTTGACCCGCATCATCAATCATCAAGCCTGCGTATAAGAAGCCTGTATAGACATGACCATCGGCTTTCATACCATCAACTGTCGGACGCATCACTTCCTTCATGACTTTGTCAAAGACATCGGCAGTCACCACAGGAGCAGGAGAGTAAGCTCCCATACCGCCTGTGTTTGGACCTTGGTCACCTTCAAAAATGCGTTTATGATCTTGCGACGTTGCCATTGGTAAAATGTTGTCGCCATCAATCATACAAATGAAAGAGGCTTCTTCACCTGCAAGGAATTGCTCGATTACGACACGTGAACCTGCATCACCAAATTTGTTGCCTGCCAACATGTCATCAATTGCATCAAAAGCTTCTTGATTGGTCATGGCTACAATCACGCCTTTACCCGCAGCAAGACCATCTGCCTTGATTACGATAGGCGCACCATTTTTTTCAACAAAAGCTTTCGCTGCATCGACTTCAGTAAATACATCATAGAATGCTGTAGGAATGTTGTGGCGCTTTAAGAAGTGCTTAGCAAAAGCTTTCGAGCCTTCTAACTGAGCAGCAAATTGAGTTGGTCCCCAAATTTTAAGCTCTGCCGCGCGGCAGGCATCCACTACACCATTTACAAGAGGTGCTTCTGGGCCAACAATAATCAAATCTACCGCATTATTTTTTGCAAAGTCGATAATTGCAGGGTTGTCTAAAATGTTAAGCGCAACATTTTCACATTTATTTTCTGTCGCTGTACCTGCATTACCTGGAGCTACAAATACTTTTGCAACTTTCTCATCTTGTGCGATTTTCCATGCCAATGCATGTTCACGACCGCCATTACCCAAAACTAAAATGTTCATCTAAAAATCCCTCAAAGAAAAGAATCCCTCCCGACCTCCCTTTAAAAAAGGGAAGGGATCACGCATGAAAACCAAGGTTTCTTACGTGAAAAGTCCCCCTTTTTACAAAGGGGGATTTAGGGGGATTAATAAATATGACTTCTAATCAATTAATGACGGAAGTGACGCATACCAGTAAAGACCATCGCAATGCCTGCTTCATCCGCAGCAGCAATGGTTTCTTCGTCACGCATAGAACCGCCTGGTTGGATAATACATTTAATGCCTGCTTTCGCTGCATTATCAATACCATCACGGAACGGGAAGAATGCATCCGATGCCATAACCGCACCTTCAACCACTAAACCGGCATGTTCCGCTTTAATCGCAGCAATACGCGCTGAGTTAACACGGCTCATTTGACCTGCGCCTACACCAATGGTTTGACGACCTTTAGCATAAACAATGGCATTTGATTTCACGTATTTCGCAACTTTCCAAGCGAAGATCAAATCATCAATTTCAGCTTCAGTTGGTGCGCGTTTGGTCACAACTTTTAGGTCATCTTTGGTGATCATACCTAAGTCTTGGTCTTGAACCAATAAGCCGCCATTGATGCGTTTATAGTCAAGTTGAGCTTGGCGTGCGTCAATTGCTGGTAATTCACCACAAACGAGTACACGAACATTTTTCTTTGCACCAGTGACTTCAAGCACGCCTTCAGCGATGCTCGGTGCAATGATCACTTCAACAAACTGACGATCTACAATGGCTTGTGCAGTTGCAACGTCTAATTCACGGTTGAATGCAATGATGCCACCAAAAGCTGATTCAGGGTCAGTTGCATAAGCCAAGTCGTATGCTGCTTGAATACCATCTAAAGACACCGCAACGCCACAAGGGTTTGCGTGTTTAACAATAACACAAGCAGGTTTTGCAAATGATTTCACACATTCAAGTGCGGCATCTGTATCTGCAATGTTGTTATAAGAAAGTTCTTTACCTTGCAGTTGTTTCGCTGTTGAAACAGAAGCTTCAGTTGCTGTGCTTTCTACATAGAATGCTGCTGACTGATGCGGGTTTTCACCATAACGTAAGTCTTGAGCTTTATTTAACTGTGTATTAAAAGTACGTGCAAACTTGTCTGCTTGACCTTCTTCCTTGCCTACACGAGCGCCTAGGTAAGAAGCAATCATGCCGTCATATTGTGCTGTATGCTCAAATGCCTTAACGGCTAAATCAAAACGAGTTTCATAAGACAAAGCACCATTTGCTTTTAGCTCAGCAACAACAGTGTCGTAGTCTGTAGCATTAACTACAATCCCCACAGACGCATGGTTTTTTGCTGCAGCGCGAACCATAGTTGGGCCACCAATGTCGATATTTTCAATCGCATCTGCAAGTGAGCAATTTGGTTTAGCTACAGTTGCAGCAAATGGATAAAGGTTCACAACCACAAGATCAATCGCATCAATGTTGTGTTCAGCCATCACAGCTTCGTCTAGACCGCGACGAGCTAAGATACCACCATGAATTTTCGGGTGTAGCGTTTTTACACGACCATCCATCATTTCTGGGAAACCCGTATGCTCTGAAACTTCGACTACAGCGATATTGTTGTCTTTTAACAACTTATATGTACCGCCAGTAGATAAAATTTCTACCCCAAGAGCTACAAGGTTTTGAGCGAACTCAACAATGCCAGTTTTATCGGAAACAGAGATTAAAGCGCGTTTAATGGTCATGATCTTCGTCACAGTTATCAAGAATTAAAACAAAAAAGCCAAAAATAGCAGGTAAAAAAAAATGCCCGCGGAAGCCGCAAGCATTTTATCATTTATTCACTCATTAAACCGTGAGCTTTCAACTTTTTACGCAAAGTGCCACGGTTAAGACCTAGAATCTCCGCAGCACGTGTTTGGTTACCGCGGGTATATTCTAAAACTACAGATAGAAGAGGTTTCTCCATTTCTGCTAGCACCATGTCGTAGACCTGAGATGGTTGCTCGCCTTGCAATTGTGCAAAATAGTGGCGAACTGCGCGATCTACGTGAATACGAAGAGCGACATCAGACTGTGCAGTAAAAATAGGAGATTTGCTATTCATGCGAATTAATCCGAAAAATCTAAATATCACTTGGGTAAAGTGACATATATAAAGTGGTCTAAAATTAAAATGAACTTCGTTTTAGATCCTAAAACGAGTAGTTCTAAAACTGTACATTTAGCATGCCACAATATCGCTAAGTTGGTCGAAATATAAGCGTAACAATAGTTAAATATTTGTTACTGACCTTTTTTAAACAAAAAAAATCTGCTCGATACGCGATATTTGGATAACGCGTATTTTAGCTGATGTTCTATTTGTATTAAAAGACTGAGGAGATTGCAGCACTAAGCTTTCGTGGCGCGTATCATACCATTGTCTAAGAAAAAGTGAGCAAGAAAACTGCATTTTTTTTCACTTTTTTTACATTTTTTTTAAATTTTAGGGCTGGACTATTTCTAAACTGTAATGATTGAAGCTTTTACGGCTTACTGGCAGGCTAAATTTGAATTTGAATGGACTATTTTTAGGAATCCGCTTAATTCCAACTAGACTGTCGATCAAATAGTCATTGGAATGCAATTGATAAGTTGAATCTATTTCACCATCTTCTTTTAAGATCACTTTGATGATCGGCAAAGGTAAGCTCGTTTCATGGTAGTTGATGAGCTCTCCTGAAAACTGGGTTTCCTGTGAGCCTGTACTTTTCACTTTTAACTTATTAATACTGATGAGGCTGTAGCGTTCCTGAAGGCTACTACAATTCAGTACAAGACAAACTTTGTTATATGTTGCACCCAATGCTGGGCTGTTATTAATGATATGTGGGTTAAACCATAAATATTGAAAGCACAATAGTGCCAATAAACCAAAATTGATCATTCCCCAAAGCACATAATACATGGGACGTTTTGGCGGTTTAGCTGGACTATGCTCAGCTAAGTTCATCGCAGGATAGTTACCAATTGGATCGGTACTAAAGTAATTTAAATTATTTAAATAGGTTTTGAGATCAATGTTGGAATGTTCAATTTTCAAATTGAAAATATCGAGCAAGTTCGCTGTGGTCATCGAAAGAGCAGCAGATTGTGATAGATCAAAATGGATACTGTCGATATGAGTGGATGAAAGCGCTGGATTTGAAGGCTCTAAATAGTTATTCAAATTCGACGCTTTTTCCTCATTCTCATTAACCGCATGACCCGTCGTCAAATGTGAAAGGGCATTAAAGGTCATTGAGCACTTTGGGCAACAAACCATACCTTGTGCAACGGTCAGTTGTGCAACACTTACTTTATAGATAGTTAAGCATTTTGGGCAAGATGTTTGTTTGTCGCTCATAGTGTTTTAGTGGTTCGTTTAAAGGGTGTGGCGTTTACCCGAAATTCGGCACCAGTTTTCATCGCGTTTTTCGACCTCTAATATATCAAAAAATTCAGAATAAACACTAGAAACATCAGAAACTTGCTCTTCAATTACACCTGCAAGTGCGAACTCTCCCTCAGATTTAATTAAAGTTGCGAACTGTGGCGCTAACATCATGAGAGGCCCTGCTAAAATGTTGGCAACAAAAACATCTGCTTTTTGGTCAGCTAGCTCTAAATTGAACTCATCTGGTAAGCCGACATATAGGTTTTCAGAAACACCATTCAATAGTGCATTTTGTTCCGTAGCTAAAACAGCTTGCGGATCAATATCGGTTGCGTAGACTTTCTTTGCACCTAACAATAAAGCGGCAACACCCAAAATACCTGAACCACAGCCGTAGTCGATCACGATTTTGTCTTTAACATCGGTTTTACCTAGCCATTGAAGGCAAAGGAATGTAGAGGCATGGTTACCTGTACCAAACGCTAAACCTGGATCGAGTTTAATGTTGACCGCATCAGGCACTGGTGCATCCATCCATTCAGGAACGATCCAGTACTTGTCAGCAATTTGAATTGGTTCATAGGCATCCATCCATGTGCGTTCCCATTCTTGATCTTCAAGAAATTCGCTACGCATCGGTGCATCAGGCATTTGAGTACGAATAAAAGTTTCTAATGCGTTTACATCAATTTCTTCGTCGTCTTCTTGCGCATATATACCCGTTACAATAACTTTATTCCAAAGTGGTGTTTCACCAGGAAGTGGTTCAAGTAAGTCTTGGTTTTCTGCATCATCTAATGTGACACTGACTGCACCCAACGATTCTAAAAGGGTTTCAGTAAAATCGACTTGCGCTTGATCAACCGTAATATGAATTTGTAACCACTTCACAGGAATAACCTAATATTTATGTATAAATAAATATTGTAGCGGAACGGTGCGCAGTTCGACAGCATTCCTCAAAATAAAAAAGGATGCCGAAGCATCCTTATGCACAACATTAATTTGGGGCTTGTTCTATACTGGGTTGAACGGAAGGAGCATAACGGTTGAGCAATGTTCCAAAGATAGCAGCAAAGATATACATAAATATAGAATAAACAGCTGCGGGCATTGCAATGGTCGTACTCGCCATTACCGTCAGTGCAATCGTCATGGCAAGAGTACTGTTATGAATACCAATTTCAAAGGCACAAGCACGTGCTTGAGTACTACTGATACCAAAAAGACGAGGAACAAAATAACCGATAACTAAACTACAGATGCAGAACAGAACAGTAGCTGCGCCTACATCACCAATATATTGCATGATATTGCTTCGCTCTTTAGCCACCGCGCCAATAATGATGATGATTAAAAATACCACAGCAAATATCCGAACGGGTTTATTCAGTTTATCGGCGAGTTCAGGTCTGAAATACCGAACTAGCATCCCTAAGCATACGGGGATAATAATGATAAGAAAGACTTGTATGACTTTAGAGAACTGTAAGCCCACATGTTGACCATCATTCATAAAATGTTGAATTGCAAAGTTGACAATTAAAGGTAAGGTGAATGCAGCAATAATTGAGTTAACTGCGGTGAGGGTGATATTGAGAGCAATGTCTCCTTTATATAAATAGCTAAATAAGTTTGCTGTTGGTCCACCTGGAGAAGCTGCGAGTAGCATGAGTCCAACTGCGAGTAATGGTGGTAATGTCAAAACTTTACAAATGACAAACGCGATACTGGTCAAAATGACGAGCTGACAGAACAATGCCAAAAGAACAGCCTTAGGATGTTTGCTAACTCGCTTAAAGTCATTTGGGGTTAACTCTAAACCTAAACCTGCCATAACAATAGCAAGAGCAATAGGTAAAAAAATGGTAATAATACTAGAATCCATTCGCTTATTTTCTCCTTAAAATCATTATTAATAACGGCTGTGAAATTAGTCTATTAAGTTTTGCCTTTTGAAAAATAAACGGTCTTTTTTTGTGATACCAATAAGCCAAAGAGGGTGGCAAAAACGAACATGAAAATAGAATAAATTCCCGCAGGAATTGCCATGGCTGTATTACCCAATACTGACAGTGCAACAGTAATCGCAAGCGCTGTATTATGAATGGTGATCTCAAATGAGCAGGTTAATGCTTGTTTTTCTGTAATATCGGCAATGTGAGGTATAAAAAAACCAATGAACATGCTACTGAAACAAAATAACGCAATTGCTGGTCCAACTTCAAAAATATATTGAATCAGATTGTGTCGTTCTAGATATAAAGCAATGAAAAAAATAAAAAATAAGCAGCTAAGCGATAATATTCGCATAGGGTGGTGTAGTCGTATGGCAAATTTTGGAAGAAAATAACGTAAACACATCCCAGTACTGACTGGAACTAAAGTCAGGAAAAAGACTTTTGCGATTTTTGTTGCAGGTATATCAATGGGTTGAGCTGTTTGCAAAAAATATATCATGGAGAGATTAAGAATAAACGGCAGGGTAAATGTCGCGATGACTGAGTTAGCCGCAGTTAAGGTGATATTGAGTGCAATATCACCTTTAAATAAATAGGTCATGATAGTTGATGTTGGTCCACCGGGTGACGCTGCAACAAGCATTAAGCCAATAGAAAAAATAGGAGATAAATTTAAAAAATTACAAATGAGAAATGCAATGCCCACCAGTAGCACTAACTGTGAAAATAAGGCAATAAAAATCACTTTGGGGTATTGTGCGAGGCGATAAAAATCGACGGGTCGTAGGTGTAAACCCAATCCCATCATCATCAATGCCAAGGTCAAAGGCAAAAAAACAGTAAATAATTCCGAATCCATGGAATCCCTTTTTTATTGGTTTTTATTTTTCATCTTTGCTTGAGTGTATACCGAATCCAATAATTTACAAGACGCAAAAAAAGGGTAAAAAAGACGATTTTTTACCCTAGTGAAACAACTTGATTTTAGTGGCTTAATCTACATTTTAGGTTTTGGTGCGCTAAATCCGAGTGCACATTTACCTTTAATTTCTTTACCTTCAATATTAATGGATATTGCTTTAGGATCACCGTGGCAGATGCTGGTTAATTCAGCCTCATCACCATGAATGTTGGCGTTTTTTGAGCTCGGGAAAAATTGAGGTTCACAAGTACCATTCCAAATAATGCCACGGTAAGCAAAACTGACGGCTGTTCCTTGAGATTTACCTTTACATACTTGTTGATAGCGTTGGCTATCATAAACTTTTTCGACCTTGTCATTGGCAGATACGAAAGGTGAAAAGAATAAACCGCAGAGAATGGATGAAAAAAGAATCTTCTTATTCATAATGTTTACCTTTGGTTGTTGTATGATCAATTTATAGAATAAAAAATGATCAAATTAATACAAGGCTTTTCAGGTAACAAAACGATTCATTTGTTGATTTTTTGCTATTGTACTGCAAGTCAACTTACATAAAATTAGCTTTGAACGGTCTAATACGTTGATGGCATATACAATAAATTCTACGGAAGCAGTCAACTTACAATTGAAAATTTGCTATAATCTTTCGTTATCATTTTTTTAATCTCCTTACCACTATGCATTATCCTAAAGTTTACGATGTCATTGTTATCGGCGGCGGTCACGCAGGTACAGAAGCAGCATTGGCTGCGGCACGTATGGGGCGACAGACTTTACTCTTAACTCACAATATTGAGACTTTAGGGCAGATGAGCTGTAATCCAGCGATTGGTGGTATTGGCAAATCGCATTTAGTACGAGAGATTGATGCCTTGGGCGGTGCAATGGCATTGGCTGCCGACAAAGGGGGGATTCAGTTCCGTATCCTAAACTCACGTAAAGGTGCAGCCGTTCGTGCAACGCGTGCACAGGCAGACCGTATTCGTTATAAAGCTGCAATTCGTGACACCTTAGAAAACCAAGCTAATCTCGATATTTTCCAACAAGCGGCAGATGACCTAATTGTTGATGGTGATACCGTAAAAGGTGTTGTGACCCAAATGGGGATTCGCTTTGATGCGAAAACAGTGGTACTCACAGCAGGAACCTTCTTGGGGGGGGTAATTCACGTAGGGCTTGAAAAATCAAGCGGTGGCCGTGCAGGCGATCCACCTTCAATTTCATTGGCTCACCGTTTACGTGAATTGAATTTGCCAGTGGGACGTTTAAAGACAGGTACGCCACCACGTATTGATGCGCGTTCAGTTGATTTTTCTGTGATGATTCCGCAGCCAGGTGATTTCCCATCACCGACCATGTCTTTCATGGGTGATGCATCTATGCACCCTGAACAAGTCAACTGCTATATCACACACACCAATGAAAAAACCCATGACATCATCCGTGGCGGTTTAGATCGTTCACCGATGTATACTGGTGTTATTGAAGGCGTGGGTCCGCGTTACTGTCCATCTATTGAAGACAAAATTCACCGCTTTGCTGATAAAGACTCACACCAAGTATTCTTAGAGCCTGAAGGCCTAGATACACATGAGCTTTATCCAAATGGTATTTCAACTTCACTGCCATTTGATGTGCAGTTTGAGTTGGTTCGTTCAATTCGCGGGATGGAAAATGCGCACATTTTACGTCCGGGCTATGCCATCGAGTACGATTACTTCAACCCACAAGCGTTAAAGTTTACTTTAGAAACCAAAGCCATCAATAACTTGTACTTTGCGGGTCAGATTAATGGTACAACGGGTTATGAAGAAGCGGGTGCGCAAGGCTTGCTTGCAGGCTTAAATGCTGCACGTCGTGCGTGGGATCAAGAGCAGTGGACACCAAAACGTGATGAAGCCTATATGGGTGTGTTGGTGGATGACTTGATTACGCTAGGCACGAAAGAACCATACCGTATGTTTACTTCACGTGCCGAATATCGTTTGATGCTACGTGAAGACAATGCGGATCAACGTTTAACGCCAGTGGGTCGTGAAATGGGCTTGGTAGATGACGAGCGTTGGGCTGCTTACTGTGAAAAAATGGAAGCAGTTGAATTGGAAACAGGCCGTTTACAACACCTTTGGGCGGCACCAAACAACCCGATGGGCAAGAAATTTGTCGAAATGACGGGTGCGGATTTATCGAAAGAATGCTCTGCGATTGATTTGTTAAAACGTCCGAATATTTCATTTGCTCAAATTGCAGAACTCACAGGTTCAGAAGTGTCTGCACAAGTGGGCGATCAAATTGAAATCGCGGTGAAATACGCAGGTTATATTAACCGTCAGCATGAAGACGTTGCACAAATGAAGCGTTTGGAAGAAACTAAAATTCCTGCCGATTTTAATTATGATGTCGTTTCAGGCTTATCCCGTGAAATTACTTTAAAATTGAAAGATGTACGTCCTGAAACATTAGCTCAAGCAAATCGTATTCCAGGGGTAACACCTGCAGCAGTGCAATTGATCATGATTACGATCCGTAAAAATGCACAAGCGAAAAAATCTGCTTAATCTTTGAAAGTTATTGAAAAAGTCCGCTTTATGCGGGCTTTTTTTGGGGTAAAAACTGCGCAGGGGGAATATACAATAAAAAATAAGGTGAATTATGTCATTACAGTATAAAAGCGGAGAAGAGATTCGCGCGGGTGATGTGGTTATCTGGCTCAATCAAAGTGGTGAGTTTTATCAATTTGATTGAGCCATTATGAAAGTTTGGGAGCTTGCTAAAACCAAAATCTGCCGATTTGGGGAATCTAGTCGCGATCAATAATTTAGCAGATAAGTATGAGTATGGTTTAGGTGTACCGCTGGATTTAGATATGGCAATTGAACTATATCAACAAGTAGCAGGTCAGGTCATAGTGGCAGATTTAAGTTTGGGTTGTATGTATTTAGAGGGACGAGGTGTTGATCAAGACTTCAAATTGGCTCGAAAACATTTAAATGTGGTACTGGATGCCCGGATTAGTGGGACAGATGAGATGCGGGTAGAAGCAATGCAATTAATCGCGTCCTTTACAGAAGACAACTCATTGCAGCAGGCACAATATTTTCTTAAAAACGCAAGGGATTACTCAATTGATCAGATTAATGATCAGATCCGAAAAATTGATTCCTTACAGTATCAAGTGGGTTATTGGTATTTAAATGGTTTCTATACCGAAAAAAATTTAGAGGAAACGGCGTATTGGATTCATAAAGCGGCGGATCAGAAAGACCCGTATGTAGAATGCAAGATTGGATATATATATGAAAAAGGGCTCTATTTTAATGCAGATTTAGACATTGCAGAAAAATGGTATGAGCGTTCATTACGAAAACTTTGTACAGCGTATACGCCTGAATATGTCGGAGAGCCGCTGAATCCTGAGTATTTAAAAATGTATGACAGCATCAATAATGAAGCACTCAAGGGATTGGTGTGTATTGAAGAAAAGCGACCGAAACGTAGCAGGTGGCAATTTTGGAAGAAATAAAAAGTAAATTTTTTGCAACGATTGCTATTTGCTATGGTTGTATCGTTAATAGCTTTTATAAATCTAAATATATGTATTTAATAAACTATTTTTATGTGAAATAGCTTTAAACTATAGGTTTATTATGATTTAGGTCTAAATAATGAAGCTATTTATACATTGTAGAGAGTGAATCCCGACCATTGTCGTGGTGTTTATTGATTATGTTTGAGCTGACAATTTAGTCACGTGCTTATGCGTGTTTTGCCATAAGGATGTTTACTATGGATGGAGATCAATCATGGCGTTAACACAACGTGAAAAATTACAAAAATTTCTGGTGGTTTTTTTATGCTTTTGGGTCGCTTTCTTTGAAGGTTTTGACCTGCAAGCCCCAGGAATTGCGGCAAAGGGAATTGCGCAAAGCTTTGCTTTAGATCAAGTGCAAATGGGTTATGTGTTTAGCCTTGGTGTGTTTGGTATGTTGTTTGGAGCTTTTTTTGGTGGACGCATTGCAGACTACTTGGGACAAAAGAAAGTTTTGATGTTGTCTATTGGTATTTTTGGGGTATTTTTCGCAATCACAGCCATCGCACCGAATCTTGAAGTTCTATATCTTGCTCGTTTCCTGACTGGACTCGGTTTAGGGGCAGCTATGCCAACCATGATTTCGGTGGTTGGAGATGAAGCTACGGAAGCCAACCGCGGTAAGCTCAATAGCTTGATGTACTGTGGTTTGCCTGTAGGAGCAATTTTTGTTGCAGGCTTAGCGATTTATTTTAAAGACATTCAGTGGCAAACTTTGTTCTTAGTCGGTGGATTGACTCCACTACTTTTGTTGCCGTTTATGGCGATGATTTTGAAAGATAAGCCTAGAACTGTACAGATCGAAACTGAATTTAATCAAGCTGTTCCAAAAATGGCAGATGTTCTGTTTAAAGCACAGCAATATCAACGAACAGTGCCTTTATGGTTAGGTTTCTTTTTTACCCTTATGATCAACTATATTTTAATTAGTTGGTTACCGAATTTATTGATGGAACAAGGTTTAACGAAGCAACAAGCCTTCAGTATTATGCTGATTTTTCAAGTCGGGGCTGTAGTCGGTACTTTGGGTTTGGGCTATTTGTTAGATCGTTTGAAACTTTGGCAAATGGCTAGCATTATTTATATCGGGCTTGCTGTAGCACTTGTTTTGTTGTTCACAACCACATCAATTCCGCTATTGGTTTTTGCTGGTGTAATGGGTGGAATATTTTCAACGGGTGGACAGTCGATTTTATATGGTATTTCACCTATCTTTTACTCTGGTACGGGCAAGGTTACAGGGGTGGGAAGTGCTATTTCTCTAGGTCGTCTGGGTGCAATGACTGGACCATTGTTAACGGGAAAAATTTTAGCACTTGGCCTTGGAGCTACAGGAATTTTAGTCGCAAGCCTACCAGCAGTAATGATTTCAGCGGCAGCTGTGACAGTCTTGTCTCGTTATAAAACGAAAGCATAAGTAACTTTTTGGTGTAAAGGGGTATTTAAGAAGCAGACGAGATTGTCTGCTTTTTGTTTTGACAGATAAACTAAGCTTAAGAGTTGTTTAATAGAAAAATAGATAAAAATTGCCAATTATGTTATTTCACAAAATCGTCGCTGTATCTTAAATTGATTTTACGTTCTTAATATGAGGTCAATAACATGACGATGAAATGTATCCGTTTTAACAGTGGAAAACTTGCATGCCAATGCTAGTTTGTATGAATCACCAAAAACAGCGCACTCGTCTTGGTTTAGGGGAGGTATCAAATCAAGATGAGCAATGAAAATGACAACCACAAGCAATTCAAATATCTAATACCAAAAAAACTGTAAAGCCCCTGAGATTGGGGCTTTTTTTATTTTAATCTGTAACTGTTTGATTCACAGCATCACGCACTTCTTTGGGTTCAATATGGCTAATTTTATTGCCAAAGCTACGTAACCACCACACCAGTTGCGAGGTGAAAGGTACTGTAGCATGAACCAAAATATGTCCATTTCCAAGCGGTTCTAATACTTGATTGGTGCTGAGTTTGGTTTCTTCCAAATACAACGCATCAATTTCAGTCATGGTCAGAGTGAGTGCAACATTCTCTGTGGGTTTAGAGAAGTCAACACGGAAACCCAAAGCACCTGATTCGATATATTCATCAATATCGAAATTAACAGGATGTAAGGCGCGAGAGTTCAAAACTGTGGCTGACTTGAAACGGTGCAGCGCGAAAGTTTGGATATCCGTTTTATCGTGGCGGGTACAAATCAGATAAATAATTGCACCTTTTTGGACCAATGCCAGTGGGTTTAATGTATAGGTTTTTGCTTCAATAGCTTGATTTAAGCCTTGATATACACATTCAAGTTGTTTGTCTTGTAGTAGTCCTTCGTAGATTGCTTGTTGTGCTGATTTTTCAACAATCGGAGGAATCAAAGGTTGAGTTGCAGGCACGATGCGTACACGGTTAATCCATTGACGCACATTGTTTTGTGTGGATAGACTTCGGCGAGCCAAGTCAAACCAAGGATTCATTTCTTCAATCAAACTTGGTGGCAGCAGATGTTTTAAGTGTTCCTCAACCATCATAAAAGTGACCGCCTGCGAACTGGTCATGTGCGGTAAACTCTGAATAGGTGCATCGGAGCGCCAGCGCCAACCTTGAGGAACCGTACCATTATTTTCAATAGGAAAACGTTGCGAAATTTGATTTAAATCACGTTGAATGGTACGTAAAGTAATGTCGATGCCTTCGCGTTGCAAAATCTCTTGCAACTCGCGTGTCCCCATCCATTTTCCAGTAGAAAGGCGGGATAAAATTTGCCACTGACGGTAGAGGCTATTGGACGTTTCTTTTTCTTGTGCAGACATAATGGAATAAAATATAGAAGGCGAAATTACTTACTTGAATGAGAACACAATAAAAAAACTCACTCGTTTAAGCAAGCTTTGCTTTAATTTTTTCAGTTATATTTTTTGACACAACTTAATGCGAAATAGAATTGAAGTGTTTGGCTTTTTATCAATTAATGAAAGAAAGCAATCACCATACCTATGGCATAGTTATTGCTTCATAAGTATTACATACCGATAATAATTGAGAGGTTTGTATGTTTAAAGAAGATAAAGATACAAATGTGAATACGATGTTGGAAGGCTACAACCTAGACCAACCTGTATTGAACCCGATCGACTCTCAAGATCGCTTATTGAGCCAATCTGTTGGATTATTCCATCAAATGACGTCAAATTTCTTTAACGAAATGACGGATGATAACGCGATGTCAGGCGATGCCTGTGTACGGATTGAGCAATGGTTGTCACAGTACAACTTAAAAGAACTTGAAGGATTAAACCAAGTCGCAAAGCAACATTTTTTATATGAAGGTATTACTTTTACTGTTTATGGAGAATCTGAGGGCATTGAACGCACTATTCCTTACGATTTGATTCCGCGAGTAATTGCGAAACAGCAATGGAATAAAATTTCCTCGGGTTCCGCACAGCGTGTAAGGGCTTTAAATTTATTTTTACATGATATTTATCATCAACAAGAGATTCTCAAAGCTAAGATTATTCCAGAACTTCAAGTGCTAACACATGAAGCGTATCAGCCACATATGTATGAACATAGCTTAAAAGGTAAAATTTACAGTCAAATCAGTGGTATAGATATTATACGTGATGGTCAGGGTGAGTTTTATGTACTTGAAGATAATTTAAGAACGCCGTCAGGCGTCTCTTATATGCTAGAGAGTCGCAAAATTAGTGAAAAATTAATGCCTGATTTAATGCAAAAAAGCAATATTTTAGGCATAGAACAATATCCACAATTACTCAAAGAAATTTTGGCTGAAAATGCCTATGTCGATCAGCCCTTTATTGTGGTGTTAACACCGGGACGTTTTAACAGTGCTTATTATGAACATGCCTTTTTAGCCCGTGAAATGGATGTGCCTTTAGTGACATCACGTGATCTTTTTGTTGAGCATGATAAAGTCTATGTGAAAACGATTCGTGGACGTCAGCGTGTTGATGTCATTTACCGCCGTTTGGATGATGCTTATCTTGATCCTTTATGTTTTATGCCAGACAGTACTTTAGGTGTAGCTGGATTAATGTCGGCTTATCTCAGCCATAACGTGGTGATTGCAAATGCGCCTGGCACAGGAGTCGCAGATGATAAGGCAATTTATCCTTATGTCGATAAAATGATCCAATTCTATTTAGGTGAAAAACCTATTTTAAAAAATGTTCCAACATATCAATGCCGTAACAAGCAAGATCTGGCTTATGTACTGGATAACCTTGAGCAATTAGTGGTTAAAGAGGCACAAGGCTCAGGTGGCTATGGTATGCTGATTGGACCGCAAGCTTGCAAAAGCCAAATTGAGCAGTTCAGAGACAAGCTGATGGCTACGCCACATTTATATATTGCTCAGCCTACATTAGAGCTTTCTGTTAGCCCAACGATGACTGAATTGGGTGTTTCAGAGCGCCATATTGATCTAAGACCTTTTGTACTTAGTTCCCCATATCGTACCGAAATCGTCCCTGGTGGACTAACCCGTGTTGCGATGAAAGAAGGTTCACTGGTGGTCAACTCATCCCAAGGAGGAGGAATTAAAGATACTTGGGTTGTAGAAAATTTACATTCATAAATAACTAAATATGAGGGTATAAGAATGATTTTATTAAGCACCAATGCAGAAAATATTTTTTGGTTAGGACGCTATTTAACTCGTACTCAATATTTGTGTTCACAGTTTCCGTTTACACAAGATCAACCTGCAATGGACTATGCACATGCGTTTTGCCTACCTGCTTTTGATGCTTGTTCGTTGAATGAACTGATTTTAGACCAAAGCAATCCTGCATCATTTAATCAACAATTTCAAAATGCTAAATCCAATGTGCAAGACTTGCGTGGTATTTTATCGGCAAAAGCCTATGCGGAACTAAATCAATTTATAAAAAATGCTACAGAAAATGCAGCTTATATTTGTGATGTTGTTGGTGAATGTCAGGATGTGCTCGAAGCAGAAGCAAGTGATGTATTTTTATTTTTTAGTTTAGGACAAATGATTGAACAGCTTGATAGGCAAATTCGTCTGAAGCAAGAGAAGCATCGTACATTGGTTGAGATTGATAATATTGTTGATGTGTTAAAAGGAATGGGGTGGATTGCTCTCGCTCAAGCGTGGACACAACTTAAAGCACAGCCAGATGCAATGAGTTTTTATCATTTTAGTGATTATATCCAACAACTGTTTGAGGTAGATGTATGAGACTTATGATCAACCATCAGACGCATTATCAATATAGTGAAGTTGCATGCAATAGCATCCAATATATTAAAATGACACCATCGGATAATTCGCATCAGGAAGTTTGCCACTGGCACGTGAGTGTGCCAGGAGTACGTGAAGAGAAACGAGATGCCTTTCAAAATATTTGGATCACGAGTTCACAGCGTGAAGCTTATCAACAATTGACCATTATGGCACAAGGTATTGTTGAGATTAACACGCAGGCCGAGCATGGTATTCAAGATCATCTTAACCCAAATTTATTTTTACAGCCTACGCCGAATACTCAATGTAATGCTGAAATGAAGGCTTTTGCACATCAGTATGTGCCGACAGTTAATCGTGAAAATTTAATGCAACTATCCAATGCAATTTTGGGGCATATTCCTTATGTAGCTGCAGAAACGTCGGTACATACATCTGCAATTGATGCATTTAATGGTCAGCAAGGCGTATGTCAGGACCATAGTCATGTTTTTATTGCGATGTGTAAGCATTTAGGCTTGCCAGTACGTTATGTTTCGGGTTATTTACATGTACCTGAAACTTCGCACCTCGCCAGTCACGCATGGGCAGAGGTGTATATTGATGATGTATGGTATTGTTTTGACACCAGTAATCAATTATTTAGACCGCAGTCGCATATTTATGTAGCTATAGGACGTGATTACTGGGATGTTGCACCCGTTCGCGGTGTACGTGAAAAAGGTGGAGTGGAATCTATGCATTCCATTGTACAAGTTTTAAGTTGTTAAGGTTTAGCTGAAAAGGATGTTCTATGACCTATTGTTGTGCTCTTCGTCTTCAAGATGGTTTGGTTTTTATTAGTGATACACGTACCAATGCGGGCGTAGACCATATATCAGTGTTTAGAAAGCTGTATACCTTTGGGATTGAGGGTGAACGATTTATTGCCATTCAGACCTCTGGAAACTTAGCCACAACCCAAGCTGTGATAGGACATCTAAAAAATCATTTGGAGTTAAGCCAAGAGCCCAATTTATATAGTGTCAACACTATGTTTGAGGCCGCAGAGCTGGTTGGGCATACCTTAAAAAAGGTTTTGGCAGATGTGACTTCAGATACGCAGGAACAAAGTAATTATTACTGTAGTTTATTGGTCGGCGGGCAAATTAAAGGTGCAGAAATGCAACTTTATAATATTTACCCACAAGGTAACTTTATTTGTGCAACGAAAGATACCCCTTATTTTCAAATTGGTGAAAGTAAGTATGGCAAACCAATTTTAGACCGCGCGCTACGCTATGACATGCCTTTAGATGAGGCCGTACGATGTAGTCTCATTTCGTTTGATTCGACCTTACGCTCTAACGTCTCTGTTGGCTTACCCTTAGACGCATTGGTATATAAAAAAGATAGTCTGCATGTTCCTGTAGGTAAAAGGATTTACGAAGAGGATCCGTACTTTTCAAGTATCAGTAAGCAATGGTCAGACACTTTAAGAAAAGGGTTGCAAGAACTGGCAAAACCTACAGATGACTATTTAGAATAATAGTCCTCGGTATTAAAAATAGAAACTTGTAGAAGTTTATGCGGCAAATTTTCTATGCAAGTATTTCAACTTCAAGTCATGTACAACTGTTTTAAGATGTTTGAGATATTTTAAAGCAAGCGCGCAATTTTAATGCGTTGTTGGATATTTCGGTTGTTCTTTACGGTGTAGATCAGCATTATTTTTTAATACTTAGTAGGTGATGACGTTGTTTTATGATGATTAATGTCAAAATTATTAAAAGCACCCCAGACATAAAGATATCAAGGTCTTTGAGATGAAAACCATACGGGCAAGATATTTTCAGACTTGAGGCATGAAGTATCTGTAACACCTGAAGCGTGTACATCATAAAATGTATGAGATGAGTTCTACTTAATTTGCCCCACAGACCATGCACCAACAGTAAATTGTTTAGTTGTTGCAAGATCTTGATGATGCTCAGGCTGATGATGGTTCGCACTGAAAAAAGCCCAAGTTAAAACTTGGGCTTTTTTGTTAGATTTGCTTGCGGGTAGGGCGGTTACTTAAACGGCAAAGTAACTCATAACCAATGGTTCCATTGGCTTCAGCTACTTCATCGACTAAACGGGTATTGCCCCAAAGTTCAACTTTTGCGCCTAATTGAGCATTGAGTCCAGTCACGTCAATTGCAATCATGTCCATTGCCACACGTCCAACCACTGGGACAGTTTGTCCTTTAATAGCAACATAGTTTTGCTTTGGAAATGCACGTGGGTAGCCATCACCATAACCAATAGACACAATAGCCAGCTCAGTTTTGTTGTTTGCGACAAAATGTGAACCATAACCAACTGCTTCACCTGCTTGAATGGTATTCAACGCAATGATTTCTGCTGTGAAAGTCATAACAGGTTTTAAGTCCAAGTCATGTGCATTTTTATCGGCAAAAGGCGATGCGCCATAAAGCATGATGCCCGGACGGACAAAATCAAAATTAAGTTCTGGCCATTTAAAAATAGCAGCCGAATTACAACAAGATGCGAGGATCGGAGCACAGGCATTTTTAACCTGTAGGAATTGTTCTCGCTGTTGGTCATTCAGTGGGTGCTGCTCGCTATCAGCATTCGCAAAGTGCATAGCCAGTACACATGTAAAGCCTTCGGCTTTCAGTGTGTTGATTACATCTACAATTTCAGCAACTTTAAAACCTAAACGGTTCATACCGCTGTTGAGTTTGACCCACACTTTAAGCTTGTTTTCGATATATGCAGTTTTATTCGCGAGTAACCAATCGACTTGTTGTGAATGGTGAATTACGCATTCAAGCTTTTGTTCGATGACACTCGACATTTCATCGGCCGTGAAAACCCCTTCAATCAGGGTAATCGGTTGCTCAAAACCGAGTGCACGAATTTCCAGTGCTTCTTCTAAACAGGCGACACCAAAGGCGTCTGTTTCACTTAAGGCTGCTAAACAGTCTTTGACTCCGTGTCCATAAGCATTGGCTTTGACCATGCTGACGATTTTCGCGTTTGGGGCAAGTTGTTTGACACGGTTTAAATTATATTGCAGTGCTGTACTGTCAATATAAACTGTTGCTTGACGCACCCTCATTACTCCTACAGGGTCATGGAAAGGCGATGATGAAGCATTAACTATTCTTCATCATCGTACTGAGCATAAAACTCAGGGGATAGATTACTAAAGCGGGTATATTGGCCTTCAAAGGCAAGTCGTACGGTACCAATAGGTCCGTTACGCTGTTTACCAATAATGATTTCCGCTGTGCCTGCTTCTTTGGACTCTTTGTTATAGACTTCGTCACGGTAAATGAACATGATTAAGTCGGCATCCTGCTCGATCGCACCAGATTCACGTAAATCCGACATTACGGGGCGCTTGTTGGGACGGTTCTCAAGAGAACGGTTAAGCTGAGATAGTGCGATCACAGGGCACATCATTTCTTTGGCTAGGGCTTTTAAGCTTCGTGAAATTTCCGAAATCTCGCCTACGCGGTTATCACCCATGCCAGGCACTTTCATCAACTGTAAATAGTCGACCATGATACAGCCCAATTTACCATCGTGCTGTTTCGCAATACGACGTGCACGCGCACGAACTTCTGTTGGGGGAAGTGCAGAGGAGTCATCAATATAGAGCTTTTTTTCTTGCAGTTGCAAAATAGTGCCCGTAACTTTAGACCATTCATCCCCATCAAGTTTGCCCGCACGCAAATGCCCTTGATGCACTTTCCCATAAGAAGAAATCAAACGCATAGCAATCGAATCTGCTGGCATTTCCATGGAATAAACCAGAGCAGGTAAGTCATTATTAAATAGCACACTTTCCACTAAATTCATTGCAAAGGTGGTTTTACCCATTGAGGGACGTGCTGCGACAATGATCAAGTCTCCTGCTTGCATACCTGATGTTTTATTGTCTAGTTCAACAAAACCTGTGGTTAAACCAGTGATGCTACCTTCCATCTGAGACAGTTCATTTAACTTATCAAAAACATCTGCTACAACGGTGTTGATAGCTTTCGGGCCTTGTGCCTTCGCATTGTTATTGTGTTGTTCAGCCAATGAGAAAATATTGGTTTCTGCCAAATCTAAAATTTCACTGACACTACGACCTTTGGTGTCATAGGCATTTTGTAGAATCTCAGAGCTGACTTTAATCATGCTGCGTAAAGTTGAAAACTCTTTAATCTTGGTGGCATAAGTTTCCATGTTATAGAAACTGGAAGGGGAGTCTGCCATCAGTTGCATTAGATATTCTTCACCGCCTACAGCATCGAGTAGGTTTTGTGTGGTGAGCCAATCATGCACTAAAACAGCGTCATAGGGGGAGCTGTCTTTAGAAAGTTGTGCAATGGCACGGAAAATATACTTGTGGCGTGTTGCATAGAAGTCATTTTCAGTAAGTACATCGCCGACTTGTTCAAAGGACTCAGCAACCGTCATTAGCGCGGCAAGAACAGCTTGTTCTAATGCTAAATTGTGCGGAGGCGTGCGGAATTCTTTCAGTTGCCCTGACTCATTCGGTTTATTGTCTTGTTTCGATGAGCTCTTTTGAGCAGTGGCAGTCGCCTGTGACATATAACGCCCTGATTTTTAATGCAGTAAATGTTGAAACAAAAGTCAATTTCACTGAAATTTTTTTTAAAATTTCAGTTGATCAGCAATATGCACTTTACCAAAAAATGTGCGTGCTGTGTGTTGAATTGAAAAACTGTGTTATGGATAAAAACCATCATGTTAAAAATGGATTTTGGAAGCCTAAATAGGACTGTGTAAAAAATGGCTTTTTGATAGAGATAAAAAAAGAGCATGCCAAGGCATGCTCTTTTTTTTGCAAGAAATTACTCAGATACGATAGTAACGAGAACTTCAGCAACAACATCATGGTGCAATTGGATTGCGATGTTGAATTCGCCAGTGTGACGAAGTGCACCGTTCGGTAAACGAACTTCTGCACGGTCAACTGTAAGACCAGCATTTGTTAACGCGTCAGCGATGTCACGAGTACCGATAGAACCGAATAGTTTACCTTCGTCACCAGCTTTAGCAGTGATCACGATGTTAACTTCGTTCAATTGGTCAGCACGTGCTTGAGCAGCAGCTAAAATTTCAGCTTCTTGTTTCTCAAGTTCAGCACGACGAGCTTCAAAAGCAGCAGTGTTAGCTTCAGTAGCTGCAACTGCTTGACCTTGAGGGATAAGGTAGTTACGGCCGTAACCAGCTTTAACTGAAACTTTATCGCCTAATTTACCAAGGTTTTTAATGCGTTGTAATAAGATAATATCCACAGCTCAACCTCACTTATGATTGTCAGTGTAAGGGATCAAAGACAAGTAGCGAGCTTGTTTAATAGCAAGCGCTAATTGACGTTGGTAACGAGCTTTAGTACCTGTAATACGGCTAGGAACAATCTTGCCGTTTTCAGTGATGTACTGTTTTAAAGTGTCGATATCTTTGTAGTCGATGTACGTAACGTTCTCAGCTGTAAAGCGGCAGAACTTGCGACGACGGTAAAAACGTGCCATTGATGTTCTCCTTATGCTTCAGCAGAGTCTTGAGCTTGTTGTGCTTCTTCACGTTGAGCTTTACGCGCACGTTTTTCTTCAGCACTCTTAGCCAATAGTGACTCTTCAGTGATAGCGTTTTCACGACGGATGATTAAGCTACGAATAATTGCATCGTTGTAACGGAACAATTCTTCCAACTCATCAAGAGTAGTTTGACCACACTCAACATTCATAAGAATGTAGTGAGCTTTGTGGATCTTGTTGATTGGGTAAGCCAATTGACGACGGCCCCAGTCTTCAAGACGGTGGATTTGACCTTCAGCTTCTTTGATGTGAGTTAGGTAACGTTCTACCATACCCACAACTTGATCGCTTTGATCTGGGTGTACCAGAAGTACGATTTCGTAGTGACGCATTGTCAGCTCCTTACGGATTATACAGCCCCTAACATAATTGTTAGAAGCAAGGAGTCACAACCAAGGTTGTGTCGCATTAGATGCGAAGGGGGAATTTTAGAGACTTTGCTCGCCAAATTCAAGGACTTCTCTTAAAAAGCCCTAATTATTTTGAGGTTTTGAGCGTAAAAGGAAGACCACATAACCTTTAAAGTTTGTATCATTCGCAAGCTTTGGCGGGCTTCGCCACTCACCGTGTTGAACGATGCCAATTTTATAAGGAAGTTTCAGTGCTGAAACTTTCTTTAGATAAGCTGCATAATTGGGTATGGTCGTTGAGCCTTGATAAGTTTGAATAACCAACTCATTGATGGTGTTATTGAGGAGCTTTAACGTCTCCTGATTTGTGACATTGGTCCAGTCCATTAAACCTGTGATACTGAGTTGATAGTGCTGAGGCAATTGTTTTCTTAATTGACTTAAAAATAGGGCATATTGTTGAATGTGTTTGGTTTTGGCATCGAAATCAATTTGTATGCCTTGAATATGATTCCCTGCATTTTCCCATTGCTGAACGCGTTTTAAAATTTGTGTAAGCTCATGGCCTTGCCAATTTAAATGATAATTACGAAAAACCAGCCACACCTTTTGTTGAGGAATATTTAAAACCTGCACCCCTTGTGGAATGAGGTGTGAATGATGAGTTTGCGGATGTAGACGAACTTCACCCTGTAATATATAAATTTCTTTGGCTGTTTTGAGATAAGGGGCTGATGAAATGTTGCCCCAAACCCAAAATGAATCATAGTCTTCGGCATTTACTTGACTAGATGTTAATGTTGAAGCTGACTGACTTGGCTGACAAGCCATGATGCCCAACATACAGATCAACATTAGGCCAAATGAAAAAAACTGCTTTATCATGAATCTTACCAGTAATACTTTAAAGATTGTGCCCAAGAGGTATTTGGATAGTCTTGTTTCATTTGATCGAACCATTGTTTACGGGTGGATTTAGCAACTTCTGCATCCTGACAGTCATTCATTCCGCTTGGTGAATAACACATGATTGAGCGATAAAGTGCATAAGCTTTTAAATCGGGTATAGAACTGGATTTGATAATGTTTTTATACACTTGCCCACGGGTAAAAATTGAACCTTGGAAGCGAGCGGTTTCTTTTTCTAAAGCGGTGACATAAGTGATGTTGTAGCCTTGAGGCGAGCGTGCATATTCACCCAGACACAGTTGGAGTTTTAAATCTTGAGGTGAATTTTCCAGTTTTTGAGTCAGGTTGAATAAGTCAGGGCATTGAATATGCGCAGTGATTTTTGTTCCTGTCCAAATGAAATCACTGAAGGGTGGCTGATTTTTATAGTTCGTATATGTTTCCGAATTATATTTATACTTTGCTGCGTCTTGTGGTAGCAGTACAAAGCCTTGATTAAACAGCTTATAGTTTTGATGAATTAATGATTTTTGCAAAGCTTTATACAAGGCTAAATTTTTTTGGTCAGTACTTGATGTTTTAGTCTGAATGATGTGCATTAAGCTTTTTTCATTGGCTTCATTTTCAATAAAGCTTTTTTGCAATGAAGCTTGTTTGATTTTAGCATCTGCGCTGATAAAAGCGCTGGCATTTTGCTGTTGGGCATAATGTGGATACAACATCAGCTCAAATAAACCACGCTGTTCGATTGTTTTAGCTCGGTCTAACCAATTTTCCCAATATTGCTGGGCATTTTGAGTTTGTCCGAGTTTTTCTAAAATACGACCTTTTAACAGTATTTGACTGAGTTGCAGGTAACTATTGGTTGAATTTGAGGAATGTTCTGGCAAATATTTTAAAGCTTCGGCTGGCTTGTTCTGTACAAAGAATAAGTGATTGGCTTGTAGGTATTGGAACAGTTCTGGCTGACTCTTAAATCGTGTTTTTTGGTTGTTGAGTTCAGACCAGCTCAAGATTTTAGCTTCTGCCGATGTTGCCTGACGCATTTGCATTAAATCTGAAATGGCTAGAAAGAAGGGATCTTTTAAATTTTTTGCATTGAATGAGCGGCTTTGAAAAACATGGCGATCCATTTCGAAAACTAGATTATCGAGTTCTAAATTATAGTATTTCGACTCTGGATGATTGATTTGCCATGCGAGTTCGTTGGTTAAGAGTTCGGTATTGCCACTTAGCCAATAACAACGACGCAGCAAACCACGTGCGCTGGCTGCATATTTTCCATTGGGAAAACGCTTGAAATATGTAGCGATATGCTCATAGGTGTTTTTGAGTAAAGTCTGATCTACTTTATCTATTTTTAAGTCACCATATTTACCAACTCCAGATTGGTAGCTTTCATTGAGGCTGCTACGAATCAACATATATTGAGAGGTTTCTTGGATCCAAGGATGATCAACCGTAGTTAATACTGAGTAAATTTTAGTTGCTATGGAAAAGTTACTATTGTAAAAGGCAATGGTTGCATTTAGATAAGACGCATATTGACGTGCTTGAATTGACCAGTTCGGATTAACTTGAATGAGGGCTAGATCACGGTCGCAGGCCGAGATATTTTGTCTTTCTTGAATCAGTAAATCTTTTTCCGCTTTGCTGAGATTTTTGTCGGCTTTTACCTGCTGTGTAAATTGATCCGAACCATTGTCTAAACTAGAGCAATGTTCTTGGTAGGGTGTCTTTTCATTACTTGGTTTTAAGCGAGCATTGGGGCGTTTATTGGTTACACTTTCAAACAGTGTTTTAGCCGCAAATGGTACGTTGCTATATTCGGTTTCCCAAAGCGGGCTATTTGGTTGATTAAAATTCAATTTGGCCAACCCCATGTCGCTCAGGAGTAGAAGCATATTGGTTTGGTTGTCATTAGCAGGCGTGAGTGCTGGTAAATTGTCACAGGCTGTATAGGCATTGGTTTGGATGTTGGTCGATGGGTAGCAAGAAACATCAAAACCAGAAAAACTGTGCGTGCTATAAGCAAGACTGATAGGAAACAAACCAATAAAAATAGATTTTTTTAGGAATTGTGATGGCATTTTGATTGCAGTGCATGAGTTATTGTTGTGCCTGCTATAGTAACAATTTAAAGATTAGACTTAAATATTAAATAAGTTGAAATAAAAAAAGATAGAGAGAACTCTATCTTTTTTAAAACAGTGGCAAATGTGGAGCAGGTGAAACGTAGCTAAAACTAAAACTAAAACTTAATGCGGTAATTAAAATCACTGAATATAAGAAATAGCGTTTTGCCCATAATTGATCATCTTCGGCTTTAAAACCAATCAGTGATAAATACACCCAATAAGCACAAAGTGCATTAAAAGTGATGAGGAAAAACACATTGGTATAGCCAAAACAATACAAACCATTTAACACCGCAGCAAACAGCAAGACATAAATCAAGCTTTCAACTTTTGTACGAAAAATTGAACGTGCGACAGGTAAAATTGGAATGCCTGCATTTTTATAGTCATTAAAGCGGTATACCGCAATTCCCCATGAATGAGGCATTTGCCAAAGTGCATATGCTAAGAAAATTAGTAATGCGGCAACATCAAATTCATTGGTTACAGCTGTATAACCGATCACTGGTGGACTAGCACCAGAAATACTTCCAATCACGGTTTGGTGAATAGATGTACGTTTGCTCCATAGACTATAAAAAATCACATAAACCACGAAACCAAGTACAGCAAAGCCAAAGGCATAGGCATTTACAAAGAACCAGAGTAGGGCAAAGCCCAATATTCCGAGCGCAGCAGAAAATGCTAGAGCAACGGAAGGACTGATGGTTTTTTTAACTAATGCACGGTTCATCGTCCGTTCCATCTTTTGATCAATATCTTGATCAATGACGTTATTGACGACACAGCCAGAAGCAACAACTAATGTTGTACCAAGTAGTGTGATGATAAGAAGAAGGAAATCTACAGACCCCTGAGCGGCTAAAAAGAAGCCGCCCAGAGTGGTAACGAAGTTACCAAAGAGAATTCCTGGTTTAGTCAGGAATAAATACTTTTTCAGCATGACAACCAGTTTAGATCATCATGTTGTAGTGTAAGTAGTTCATAATCCATACAGAGCCAACCAGAAGTACGGCAATACAAAGTACTGTATAGATAAATGCAATCACGTTCCAACGTTGCTCTGAAGATGAGTTCATGTGCAAGAAGTAAACTAATTGAACAAGAACCTGAGCAGCCGCTGTAATTGCAATAACAGTCATCAAAATACCACGGCCAAAACCGCCAGTCATAACCATACCGAATGGAATTACGGTGAGGATAACTGAAAGGATGAAACCAATCGTATATTGCTTCGTGTTACCGTGTGAAGCACCAGCAGAGTTATGATCGTGACTCATTATAGAACTCCCATCAAGTAAACTACGCTGAATACACAGATCCAAACGATGTCAAGGAAGTGCCAGAACAAGCTTAGGCAAGCAAGGCGGCGCGTGTTTGGAAGAGTCAAACCATTTTTCTTGATTTGAATCATTAACACGATCATCCAGACTAAGCCAGAAGTTACGTGAATACCGTGCGTACCTACTAAAGTAAAGAACGACGATAAGAACGCACTCACGCTTGGACCATGGCCAGCATGAACTAAGTGATGAAACTCATATAGTTCCATACCGATGAATGAAGCACCGAATAACCAAGTGATCGCTAACCAAGCTAACACTTGGTTGACGTTCTTTTTGTATGCAGCAAGAACCGCAAAACCAAAAGTCACAGAAGAGATCAAGAGAGCAAAAGTTTCAGTTAAAACGAAACCTAAAGACTCACCAAATAGTTCTTTTGCACTTGGTGTACCCATAGGTACATGGCTACTTAATACAGCGAATGCAATGAAGAGTGTACCGAATAAGATCAAGTCACTCATCAAATAAGTCCAAAAACCAAAGACGGTGATATCCGTATCATCGTGGTGATGATGCTCATCGTGTCCGTGGTTTTCGTGATGAAGTACGTCAGCCATTGTCTTAGTCCTTCTTCAAGTGTTTTTCAAGAATCGCGTAACGTTCATTCTCAATACGCTCAACTTCAGCAGCAGGAACATAGTAGTCCACCTTCTTCGTGAATGAAGAAGTGATGAAGCTGATAATAGCAGCGATGAAAGTCACAGCAACCAACCACCAGATATGCCAGATTAAGCCAAAGCCCATCACAGTAATGAACATTGCAATAACAAAGCCGGCAGCACGATTCGTTGGCATGTGGATGTCTTCGTACGACGTTGGTTTCGCATAAGCCACACCGTTTTCTTTGTCATTCCAGAAGGTATCAATACCATTGATCTTTGGAACATGAGCAAAGTTATAGAACGGAGCAGGAGACGAAGTCGCCCATTCAAGCGTACGAGAATCCCATGGATCGCCTGTAAGGTCGAGATGGTCGTTGCGTTGTAGGAAACCAACAACAATTTGCATAATGAAACATGCAATACCAAGCGCGACTAAAATTGAACCGAAGAATGCAATGGCGATGTACGGGTCCCATTCTGGGTTGTCATAAGTGTTCAAACGACGAGTCATACCCATGAAACCAAGGATATAAAGCGGCATGAACGCAAAATAGAAACCAAAGAACCAGAACCAGAACGCAGCTTTACCCCAAGCTTCATTGAGCTTCCAACCAAACATTTTTGGCCAGTAGAAAATGATACCTGCGAACATTGCGAATACTACACCACCAATAATTACGTTATGGAAGTGAGCGATAAGGAATAACGAGTTATGTACCAAGAAGTCCGCTGGTGGAACTGCCATTAATACACCTGTTAAACCACCGATACCGAAAGTCACAAGGAAGCCAAGTGTCCATAGCATTGGTGTTGTGAAGCTGATACGACCCTTATACATGGTGAATAACCAAGAGAAGATCTTCACACCAGTGGGAATCGCAATCACCATGGTCATGATACCAAAGAACGCGTTCACGTTGGCACCAGCACCCATAGTAAAGAAGTGGTGAACCCATACCACGAACGCAAGTACTGTGATCGCGATAGTTGCATACACCATTGATTTGTAGCCGAACAACGTTTTACGAGAGAACGTCGCTACAACTTCTGAGTAAATACCAAATGCTGGTAATACTAAGATGTAAACTTCTGGGTGACCCCATGTCCAAATCAAGTTTACGTACAACATTGGGCTACCACCCATGTCGTTTGTAAAGAAGTGGAAACCGAAGTAACGGTCAAGCGTTAACATTGCAATGGTTGCTGTTAACACTGGGAATGACGCAATGATCAATACTGCTGTACACAAAGATGTCCAAGTAAAGATCGGCATGTCCATAAGCGACATACCAGGCGCACGCATTTTAATGATGGTAACGAAGAAGTTAACACCTGTTAAGAGCGTACCTAAACCGGAAATCTGAAGTGCCCAGATATAGTAATCCACACCCACACCTGGAGAGTATTCGATACCTGAAAGAGGAGGGTATGCCATCCAACCTGTAGCAGCGAATTCACCAATTGCAAGAGATGCCATCATCAAACCAACAGCACCAGCAAATAACCAGAAGCTGAGTGAGTTCAATAATGGGAAGGCAACGTCACGTGCACCAATTTGAAGAGGTACAGAGATGTTCATTAAGCCTACAACAAGACCCATTGCTACGAAGAAGATCATGATCACACCGTGAGCGGTGAAGATCTGATCGTAGTGTTCTGGGTGTAAATAACCTTCACCGCCACCACGAGCGAGGAAAAGTTGTAAACGCATCATAAATGCATCAGCAAAACCACGCACAAGCATGATGATTGATACAATTAGATACATAATACCAATTTTTTTATGGTCTACCGATGTGAACCATTCGTTCCACAAGTAGCTCCATTTTTTAAAGTAGGTAACACCAGCAACAACTGCGATGCCACCTAAGATCATCATTGCAACTGTTACCAGTACAATTGGATCATATGGAATAGCGTCCGGACCTAACTTACCTAAGAAGCTCATGTCTTATTCCCCTACAACTGATGAAGCAGGTTCAACTGCGGCATGTGCTTCAGAAGCAGCAGCCCCGTGAGCACCCGCAGTTGCTGAATGATCAGCACCGTGATAGTTACTCATGTATTTGTTGATCACTGATTCAAACAAGCCTTGCTCTACAGAAGAGTAGTAAGTCACTGGATGTGGCTTAGTTGGGTAAGGCTTCATTGCTTCAGCAGCAGCCTTCTCTTCAGGAGTTTTTGCTTTTGCAATTAAAGCTTCAATTTGATGCTTACCACGGTTACCGTCACGTAAAGATGCAAATTCAGACTGATCTAAAATTGTTTTTTGTACAGCTTTTGGATTAATGCTTGTACCGTTACCTGCTTTAATAGCAGCAACCCATTCAGCGAATTGAGCGTCTGTTAAAGAGTGAGCACGGAAGCGCATTTGCGAGAAGCCATAACCTGAATAGTTTGAAGAGAAACCGCGGTAGCCTTCAGCTGGGCTAGTTCCATCTGCTAACAAATTCAAGTGAGTCTGCATACCTGCCATTGCATAAATTTGACCGCCTAACGAAGGGATGAAGAATGAGTTCATCGTAAAGTTAGAAGTTAATTTAAGTGCAATTGGAGTCTTTTCAGGGAAACGAATTTCGTTAACCGTAGCAATATTAAGATCAGGATAAATGAAGATCCATTTAAACTGTTCTGCAATGACTTGAACATTTACAGGTGCTTTATCGGATTCGATAGGGCGGTAAGGGTCATACTTGTGTGAACCCCACCAAGTTAACCACGCCAGAATACCAATAATAATGACAGGAATACCCCAAACTACAATTTCAATTGTAGTAGAGTGTGCCCATGTAGGTTTATAGTCTGCATCTTTATTCGACGCGCGATATTTCCAACCAAACCATAATGCCATAATGATTGATGGAATAACCACCAACAGCATTAAATAGATCGCAGTCATCATTAAGTCAGATTGACCTTGTGCAACTGGACCTTTCGAGTTTAGAAGTACCATATCACCGCCACACCCAGTCAAGAGCGCGGCAATCGTAGATAAAGACAATACAGCTAAAATCGTTTGTCTCATTTTACAACCTCGGTGAAGAGTCCCATTCCCTAATAAAATTGGGATAGCGATTAAAGTGTCGCATGATTGAAAAGTTTCTTTTTAAGACTAAAAACACTTCTCAATCATAAGACACCGCTACGTTGTAGGGCATTATGCCTCATATCGACAAACTAAGCTATACGTAAAGATGCTTTAAATGACTGTTATAAAAACCGATTTTTTTACTCGGAATTGGGTGTTTTTCCTTGGATATTTATATTGAATATCAATATACTGCGGGAAATAGAGGTGTGCTAAACCTCAGTCCGAATATGCCCAAATTATTGCTTAATAACCTTGGTTTTAGCCAGCTTATCGTGCAAAGTTTGACGCTTTGCGCTTAAACCAAAGACGTGATCGACGATCGTGATGAATGGCATAAATAGCATGTTGAGCACAATAAAGACAACACTGCGTAATGTGAATACACGCATTAAACTAACTTTTTCGTTGGTTTCAATATCTACAATTTTAATTTTGGTGATTTTTTTACCCATACTTTGACCATTTTTTGCCAAGAAAAAGGCTTGAATACCAAGCATGATCAGCAAATAAATGCCCATGCTTGTCCAAGCTTCAGTGGGAATCAATTGAAATAGTTGCGCTTGCAGTTCACTGGCTTGAGTTGCCGTTGTAGCTGCTTGCATTTTCTGCTGAATTTCGGTGAGTTCACCGAACTGATCGGCTTGCAAGAAAAATGAGGGAATGGCAGCTGCAGGTAACCATAATAATAAATCAATGACTTTCGCCAAAACACGAGTACCAATAGAGGCAAGTTCAGGTTGAACCGCTTTTGCAGTCGTACGGTTCTGCTGTGCGAATTGGTTTGTCAGCTGTACTGGTTCAGGAATAGGAGGCTGAGCTTGATAGCCTGCAGGTTCATAGGCCAGTTTTCCTTGGGTGAGTTCACCTAAAGCTTTCCATTCAGGCATACCTTGATGCCAAACTAAATCCGTCAATAAAACTTGTTGGCTTGCGAGCATCTGATTCAGTTGCTCTAAGGTATATGGACCGGCTTGTTGATTATTTCGTGCCAAGTAAATCTGCATATAAACTTAATCTCAAAATATAAATTGGGATGTCAAAATAATAGATGTATTTGTTTTCAAATTAAAAACAAATAGAAAAATCTTATGTTAAAACTTGTGGATAGTCTGGGAAAATTCAAGATGAAATTAACCAAAGATACACAAAACTTATGACAGTGTAGCAAGGAATGAGTCGTCTCTTCTAGTTTTATCGCAATACGATCTTTGCTAAATCAAGATGTTGATATATGAATGCTGAATTTAGCTGAAGCTTTGTATAAAGGGGCTTATTTTAATGACGACACCTAAAAGTAGTCGGCATAAAAAAAGACCCGTGAAAGGGTCTTTTTTTATCGCATCAAAAAATTAAGATTTTTGAACTTTTTCTGCTGCAAGGAAGAACCATGTGTCTAATACTGAGTCAGGATTTAGTGATACAGATTCGATGCCTTGTTCCATGAGCCATTGCGCAAGATCTGGGTGATCTGAAGGACCTTGGCCACAGATACCCACATATTTACCTGCTTTGCGACATGCATGAATTGCCATAGATAGAAGCGCTTTAACAGCTGGATCACGTTCATCAAATAGGTGAGATACGATACCAGAGTCACGATCTAGACCGAGTGTTAACTGGGTTAAGTCGTTAGAACCGATAGAGAAGCCGTCAAAGTGTTCAAGGAACTGTTCAGCCAATAATGCGTTCGTTGGTAACTCACACATCATGATTACTTTCAGGCCATTTTCACCACGTTTCAAACCATTTAAAGCCAATAATTCGATGACACGTTTTGCTTCGTGTACAGTACGGACGAAAGGAATCATGATTTGAATGTTGGTTAAGCCCATTTCGTCACGTGCTTTTTTCAACGCGCGACATTCTAACTCGAAGCAGTCACGGAAGTTGTCAGACACGTAACGGCTTGCACCACGGAAGCCCAACATTGGGTTTTCTTCTTCAGGCTCGTATAATTTACCACCGATCAAGTTTGCATATTCATTTGACTTAAAGTCAGACATACGAACAATCACAGGCTTGTCTGCAAATGCAGCAGCGAGGGTAGAAATACCTTCAACTAGTTTTTCAACATAGAATTCGATTGGAGATGCATAACCCGCAGTACGCGCCATGACCGCAGCACGTGTTTCACGTGGCAAGCTGTCAATGTTCAACAATGCTTTAGGGTGGACACCGATCATACGGTTAATGATGAACTCAAGACGCGCAAGACCAATCCCTTCATTTGGAATTTGTGCAAAGTCAAATGCACGGTCAGGGTTACCAACGTTCATCATTACTTTGAATGGAAGTGCTGGCATAGATTCAATTGAATTGGTTTGAATCTCGAAGTCTAGTGAACCTTCATAGATGAAACCTGTATCACCTTCAGCGCATGAAACAGTCACTTCTTGACCGTCTACTAGAACTTCAGTTGCATTACCACAGCCCACGATTGCTGGAACACCCAGTTCACGCGCAATAATTGCAGCGTGACAAGTACGACCACCACGGTTAGTAACAATCGCAGCTGCACGTTTCATTACTGGTTCCCAGTCTGGGTCAGTCATGTCTGATACAAGAACGTCACCGTCTTGTACTTTGTCCATTTCTTTAATAGACGTAACAATACGTACTTTACCAGAACCGATACGTTGACCAATTGAACGACCTTCACAAATTACTGTACCTTTTTGTTTCAAAAGGTAGCGTTCCATTGTGCCGACGTTTTCACGGCTCTTCACTGTTTCAGGGCGTGCTTGAACGATATAAATTTGACCGTCATCACCATCTTTTGCCCATTCGATGTCCATTGGAGAACCGTAATGGTTTTCAATGATGAGCGCTTGTTTTGCAAGTTCTTGAAGTTCGTGATCGTTCAATGCAAATTGTTGACGCTCTTGCTTTTCAACATCAACCACAACAACTGATTTACCCGCAGATGCTTCTTCGCCATAAATCATTTTTTGGTGTTTAGAACCCAAATTACGACGTAATACAGCGTGTTTGCCTGCATTTAAAAGTGGTTTAGAGAGGTAGAATTCGTCAGGGTTGACTGCACCTTGAACAACCATTTCACCCAAACCATAAGAAGCAGTGATGAAGACGACATCACGGAAACCAGATTCAGTATCAAGAGTGAACATTACACCCGCTGCACCCGTTTCAGAACGGACCATACGTTGAATGCCAGCAGATAAAGCCACCACATCATGCGCAAAGTTTTGGTGTACGCGATAAGAGATTGCACGGTCGTTATATAGTGATGCAAACACTTCTTTGATTGCGATCAAAACGTTGTCGATACCGCGAATGTTTAAGAAAGTTTCTTGTTGGCCTGCGAAAGACGCATCTGGTAAATCTTCTGCTGTTGCAGAAGAACGAACGGCAACCGCGATGTCAGGGTTGCCGTTTGAAAGTTCTTCAAATGCTTTACGAACTTCTTTTTCTAGTTCTGTTGTAAGTGGAGTGTCAACAATCCATTGGCGAATTTTAGCACCTGTTTCAGCCAAAGCATTTACATCATCAACATTGAGTGTTTTTAGCTCTGCATTGATTTTAGCGTTTAGGCCGCTTTGCTCGAGAAATTCACGATATGCCTGAGCTGTAGTAGCAAAGCCACCTGGTACAGATACACCTGCATTTGATAGGTGGCTGATCATTTCACCTAGAGATGAGTTTTTCCCACCTACGAGTTCAACGTCGTGTTTCCCTAATTTTTCTAGACCAATTACGCGCGCTTCCAAAGTTGTTACTCCACTTTTGCAGTATTTAATCACTATCTTGGCATCAGATTATAACAAATCTACTTAGCTTTTTGATTTTACTAAGCGACAGTCATGTAAGATCGGTTTACTATAAAGATTATATAGCACTAAGACAAATGTTTAAGGAGAATTTTAATGTCAGAAAGTAAACAGTTTAAGCGGAGTGTTTTTTTTATTTCAGATGGCACTGCAATTACCGCAGAAACCCTTGGGCACTCTCTATTGGCGCAGTTTCCAAATGTTGACTTTGACATTCATATTATTCCTTATATTAGTTCAGAAGAAGCTGCGACCAATGTTGTAGCTGAGATTAATCAAAGAGCATTACAAGATGGTCAAAAACCATTGGTGTTTGACACATTGGTTGACCCGTATGTGCGGGATATTATTAATACTGCAAATGCAGTAAATCTTGATGTATTTGAGGGGCTTATAAGTAAGTTGTCTGAAGAGTTAGGCACTCCACCTACAACTTTAGTCGGACAGACCCATGCGGTGACCGATTCTGAGTCTTATAAAGCGCGTATTGATGCGGTGCATTTTGCCTTAGATAACGATGATGGTGCACGTACACGTCACTATGACAAGGCCGATTTGATTTTGATTGGGGTTTCACGTTCGGGGAAAACACCGACCTCGATTTACTTGTCATTACAGTTTGGAATTCGTGTTGCTAATTACCCACTGACTGAAGAAGACTTGGATGATAACCGCTTACCTGCAGTACTTCGAGCGCATAAGCATAAGCTGTTTGGTTTAATGATTGATGCTGAACGTTTGGTTGCCATTCGCTCTGAACGTAAGGCGAATAGTCGCTATGCAAGCTTTAGTCAATGCCAAATGGAACTACGCGCCATTGAAGGGATCTATATTTCTGAGGGGATTAAATATTTAAATGTCTCTGAAATGTCAATTGAGGAAATTTCTACTCGTGTACTCCAAATGACGGGTCTAAAACGTCGCATTGGTTGATATCGAGATGACAGTATAAAGGGTCATCGTGGTGATGCTTTATACTGTTTATTAATTTCGCTATAAATAGAAAAATATAGATCAGATTATATGAAAATAATATCAAAACGCATTTTTAGTCTTATTTTGTTCAGTTCTTTTAATATGACACTTTATGCGGAAAATATATCCATTCAGCAGTCCGAACAAGCGATTATTTTAAAATATGCAGCACTGGATTTTTATGAAGTCAATCAGAAAATCGAACAGGATATTGTCGATTTAATCCAGAAAAATACTGCAAGCTATGCTTATTCTTTCCCCAAATTAACTGAAGATCTTAGACTAAAGATTAATAGCTCACCTGATCGACTGCTTAAATTCTATACCTTTGATGTGGGCGGTGGTGGCACTATGGGTGAATTTTCATCCTATGTACAGATGAAATCGAGACCGTCTAGCAAGCTTCAAGCGATCAATACGGGCTATATTTTAAATATTGATCAAGTGAAAATGGGGACGCAACCGATTTACTTGGTGCAAAGCTATTACAAAGGGGATAGTTGCCACGGTCTATATCAAATTCAAGCCTTTAAAATGCATGCTCAAGCTTTAACACCAGCCCCAATTTTTCAAACGAAAAATAAGAAGCAGTTGAGTTCGATAGAAGTAGATTATGACTGTCATTATGATGAAGCGCGTCAGGGTTCGTATATTCGGGTTTCGAAAGATTTAAAGTATGTTGATATCAAATTACTGAATCAAAATAGTCAGCCAACAGGTCAGTATTTGCGCTATACACGTGGAAAGTCAGCTTATCAATATCAAGGTGTAGTGAATTAAAGAGGGCAAGCTAAAATGCTTACCCACGGATGTCTAGTGTGTATAGGTGGTAATAATCACATCAACTGGATGTTCTGCACCATCAAGACTCTGGATATCATGTTCTCGAATTTTCACAATTGGCCAAGTCACCAATTTACAGTTTTCACGCTGTAAAGCATGGTAGTAGAAATCGGACTTAAAGAATTTGAGTTTATTGGCAGCAGTATTAGGCTTAAGTTGGTGTCTGAGCCATGGGTCAGCAACTTGGGTTTCTAAAAAACGTAAAGCCAATAGGCATTTAATACGGGTACTAAATAATCGGCGGTTTTTAATGACTAATGGATGCTGGATTAAGCGCTGAACCCCGCGTTCTGTTTTGGGTAAAATGAAGTGAGGTTCATTTTGAAAAACACGAACAGATTGTGCCACCTGACAGATTGACTCAAGTCCACTTACCGTGTGCTGATTGGTGCCAATAATCGCAACACGTTGTTGGTTAAAATCATGCTGTTTAATGTCTGATGATGCAATCAGTTGACCTCTGAAATGCTGAAAATATTCGGGATAGTTTTGAAATAAACCCGATAGGCTATCTGTTGGATGTAAATTAACCATGCTCGATCCTTAATTGTTTTTTTAGTTTTTCCTTAATCTTTTATTTTTAGTGTTTTTACTCTAAAAAGGCAAAATGATTAACTGTCTGAGCAGTCACGTTAACTTTAGTCTAAGGCGATAACATATTTTGATTATGCTTTTAAGGATGGACAGAGATGCAAAGGGTTAGTATTCATTTTGCCCAATGAATGTCGATAGAACAGTCATTGGGCAAATAGGTTCACGTCCGCTTAGCTATTTTTGATCTGCATTAAACGTTCAAAGTTTTCTAAACGTTTCTCTGTATCATAGATGTCACAAGTGAAAATAAATTCATCGACATCATATTCTAAAAGAAGTTGTTTCAAGCCTTCTTTTACGGTGCCATTGGAACCAATTTGTGCCATAGCATAGAAACTGTCTACGGACATTTTTTCCGCAGCTGACCAAAGGCCATCCATGCTGGAAATCGGTGCTTTTAACTTTAAGCTTTGACCGCGCATCAGACCTAAAACACGTTGATAGGCACTTGTTGCCAAGAACTCCGCTTCAGCATCAGTTTCAGCAACGACCGTAGGAACACCCATCGACACATAAGGTTTTGATAAGTATTCAGAAGGTTCAAAGTTTTCACGATAGAGCTGAATCGCTTGTTTCAGCATGCGCGGTGCAAAGTGTGATGCGAATGAGTAGGGAAGACCGAGTTTTGCTGCGAGTTGTGCGCTAAATAAACTTGAACCGAGTAACCATACTGGCACATGAGTCCCTTGTCCCGGCGTTGCAACAATACGTTGATTCGGCTCAGCATTTTTAAAGTAATGCAGAATTTCTAAGACATCTTGTGGGAATTGTTCTTCAGTTTCTTGACGACCACGACGAAGTGCGCGCATGGTGACTTGGTCTGTACCGGGTGCGCGACCTAAACCTAACTCAACACGGTGCGGGTAGAGTGTAGCAAGTGTACCGAATTGTTCTGCTACCACAAGTGGCGCATGGTTTGGGAGCATAATGCCACCTGAGCCGACTTTTAAAGTTGAGGTATTCGCGAGTAAATAGCCGAGTAGCACCGCAGTAGCAGAGCTGGCAATACCATCCATATTATGATGTTCTGCAAGCCAAAGTCGGCTATAGCCTAAACGTTCAGCTTGTTGGGCCAATTTTAAGCTATGCTGTAGGGTGAGTTGTACAGTTTGATCTTCGCGGACAGGAGCTAATTCTAAAATAGAAAATTGAGTTTCGGACAATGTGCGCATTCGGCTTCTCAAATTTGCGGTGTATATCGAAATAATACGATATAAGCAGGGTTTTGTATATCGTTTTTATTCGATGTATTTTGTCTGCACGATAAATCAGTCGCTAATATGTTGAATTGCAACAGTGATAAATTTAATACAACCATTAAAAATGAATGAGAAGATCATATTCAAATTGTGCTGTTGATCGGTTGTACTTTAGCTTTTTGAGACAGAGATTATTTCTTAAATAAAAAAACACCCGAAGGTGCTTTTTTATTTGGAAACTTTTATAGATGACTTAACGTTTGCCGTTTTTGTACCAGCCTAAGTGCCGACCATTGTCACCACGGTAGTCGCGATCATTGTATTTATAGTTATTGTAGCGGTAACCACGGTTGTTATCACGACGGTCATAACGATCATTGTAGCGACGGTCATCTTCATCATCGTAACGGCGGTCTTCTGAGACTTTTTTACCGAGAACGGCACCACCTGCTGAACCTAAGCCCGCACCAATATAACCACCATTGGTGCCACCCATGTTTTTACCTACTGTATAACCACCTGCACCGCCAAGTGCTGCACCAATGATTGCGCCATTACGGTCACGTTTGTTGGCTGAAGCGGCTGCACCTGCACCACCGCCAATGGCAGAACCAATCATAGCACCAGTTTGTCCACCCATTTGGTTACCAATTGCGGCACCGACTACACCACCAAGCGCAGAAGTCAGTGCTGTATTCGTACTATTGCCTGCGTATGTAGTCGTCATTGTTAATGCAGAAGTTGCAATTACAGTACTCATTAAAATTGATTTGATTTTCATTTTTAGACTCCTAAGAGTATGTTCATTTCGTCTTGATTTCACTTTAGCGAAACATATAGGAAGAATAATGAAGAGAAACTTTATCAAAATTGTTGCTTTGGTAAATGCTATGTAACGACTCTTCGTATTTTCTACCAGTTTAGCTCTGTGGAATTACGTCTTGATCTGTGCCATAAAAAAGCACCCGAAGGTGCTTTCTATGACATCTTTACAATGCTGTAAATTAATGGTGTTTACGGTGTTTCTTTTTCCATTTTTTTCCATGGTAAGAGCTGGTTTGTTTGTCTTTTGAGATTTTATTCCCTAGTGCTGCACCACCTGCTGCACCTAATGCCGAACCGACATAACCACCGTTGGTACCACCCATGCTTTTACCTACGGTATAACCCGCACCACCACCGATGGCACCGCCAATAGCAGATTCTGTACGATTACGTTTGTCACTTGCAACAGCTGCACCACCTGCGCCACCCAGTGCTGCACCAATGGTTGCACCAGTGTTACCGCCCATGTTTTTCCCAATTGCAGTCCCTGCAACACTACCTAAAGCACTTGCAGCAGCAACGCGGGTTGTATTATCTGCATACGCAGTTGCAGTAAACATGGATGCTGTCGCTAATGTTGCTGACATTAAGAGTGTATTTAGTTTCATGTGTTTCTCCATGTCCAACATTGGTTGAACTGTCGTATTTATTTCGATGGCGCTAATGTAACAAAAAGATTCTAGTTAATTGTGAAGAGTTGAAACCAAATTGAAACCCGTTGGTTTCTTGTTTGTATCAGTTTTATTACAAATGTGAATAATGCGAATGAAATTTATCCAGACTCGTGCAAATGTGGATAAACCTAGGAGTGATGTAATTCACACTCTGCGTCATAGACGAATGAAGTGCTATTAAAAGTAGTTGGAGTGGGTGTAGATCATTATTTTAATTTTTAACGTCAATGGCTGAACCTATTTTCAAAAATATACAAATTCGATTTAGCTTATATGGAGTAAAAATCAGTCCATATTGAATAAAGATGTTCTTTGGGCGATAGAGTCGTTAAACTAAGCGCAAATTTTTTGGTGCTGTGAAACTGTATTGCAGCCTTTATATTGAGATATTTTCCTAATGAAAGAATCGTTACGTTTACGATTAGATCAACTTTCTGACCGTCACGAAGAATTAACAGCATTACTTGCAGATGTAGAAGTGATTTCAGATAACAAGCGTTTCCGCCAACTGTCACGTGAACATAGTGATTTGACTGAAATTACAGAAGTTTGGACCAAGTACAAACAAGCAGAAGCAGACATTGAAACGGCTGAAGCGATGTTGTCAGATCCTGACTTTAAGGAAATGGCTGTTGAAGAAATTAAAGAAAATAAAGCCATTATTGAGTCTCTAGAAGCTGATTTAAATATTTTAATGATTCCGAAAGATCCAAATGATGCCAATTCTGCCTATTTGGAAATTCGAGCGGGTACAGGCGGTGATGAAGCCGCTATCTTCTCGGGTGACTTATACCGCATGTACACCAAGTACGCTGAATCACAAGGCTGGCGTATTGAGGTGTTGTCTGAAAATGAAGGCGAACACGGTGGTTATAAAGAAATCATTTGCTTGGTGAATGGTGAGGGCGTTTACGGCCGCTTGAAGTTTGAAAGTGGCGCGCACCGTGTACAACGCGTACCTGCAACGGAGTCTCAAGGACGCGTGCATACTTCGGCGTGTACTGTTGCGATTTTGCCTGAAATTGATGTTGATACAACGGTCGAGATTAATGCATCAGACTTACGTATTGATACCTACCGTGCCTCAGGTGCGGGTGGTCAGCACATCAACAAAACCGATTCGGCTGTGCGTATTACCCATATTCCAACAGGAACGGTGGTGGAATGTCAGGAAGAGCGTTCACAGCATAAAAACAAAGCTAAAGCCATGGCTTTACTTGCTTCACGTTTGGAAAATGCAAAACGTGCAGCAGCTGATGCAGCAACGTCTGAAATGCGCCGTGACTTGGTCGGCTCGGGTGATCGTTCAGAGCGTATCCGTACCTATAACTATCCGCAAGGTCGTATGACCGATCACCGTATTAACTTAACATTATACAAGTTAGATGCGGTTATGGAAGGCGATTTAACTGAACTATTAGATAGCTTACACCGCGAATACCAAGCAGATCAGCTTGCGATGCTTGCACAGCAGAATGGTGGATAATGAATATTGCCCAAGCTTTGGCTTTACGTGGTGAAGCTGAGAGTTACGAACGTCAAGAAAATGCATGGTTGCTGGAACACATTACCAAAATTGATTCTTTTGATTTGGTTATGAAAAAAGACCAAGTGCTGACCGATGAGCAAGAGCAAGCCTATGTTGCAGCACTTGCGCGAATCGAAGCAGGAGAGCCTTTGGCTTATGTGACAGGTTCACAGCCATTTTGGACGCTGGATCTGATTGTCACTCCTGATACCTTAGTGCCACGTCCAGATACCGAGGTACTGGTTGAAACTGTACTACGTTTAGACTTACCTGAAGATGCGCGCATTGTCGACTTAGGCACGGGGACGGGTGCGGTTGCGCTTTCATTGGCCAGTGAACGGGACACGTGGGACATCACGGCGACCGATATTTATGAGCCGACTTTAGCCGTTGCTCAGCAAAATGCAGAAAAACATGACTTAAATGACGTAACTTTTGTGTGTGGTAGTTGGTTTGCACCGCTGAATCGAAAGTTTTTTGATGTGATTGTATCGAATCCGCCATATATTGATGCTGATGATACACACATGCAAGACTTAGCAACTGAACCTGAACGTGCCTTGGTTGCTGCGGATCATGGTTTGGCTGATTTAAAAGTCATTATCCAGCAAGGCAAAAAGCATTTAACCCTCGATGGCTGGGTGGTGCTTGAACATGGTTATGATCAAGCTGCCGCTGTACAGAAAATCTTTAAAGAAGCGGGCTATAAGCAAGTCCGTACGGTAAAAGATTATGGTGGGAATGACCGCGTCACTTTAGGGCAGTGGACACAATAATTTCATTGTTCCCTTCAAAATAAAAGCGCAGTTGATGCGCTTTTATTTTTTCTACCTTATGTTCCAAATACGTCACGCCAACGCAGTAGCCAAGTCTCCATGGCTTTCATAATGCCATCGCTGAATTTTCCAAGTACGGCTAAAAGAATAATTGCTAAGATCACAATATCGGGACGCGAAGTTTCTCGTCCATCACTCAGTAAGTAACCAATGCCTTGTGTCGCTGCAATCAGTTCTGCGGCAATCATAAACATCCATGCCAAACTTAAACTGTTGCGTAGTCCCGTTAAAATTCCCGGAGATGCCGCAGGTAAAATAATCTGTTGGACTTGCTGCCAGTATTTCAGTCGATAGACTTGCGCGACTTCGATGAGCTTACGATCGACACCTTTAATCGCTGCGACCGTGTTGGTATAGGTCGGAAAAAATGCGCCAATCGCAATCAGGGTGATTTTTGATGCTTCATCTATTCCCAACCACAGTAAAAGTAGAGGAATCCACGCTAAGCTTGGGATGGATTTAATCGCTGAAAAACTGGGTTCTAAAAATGCTTCAACCTGTTTGTTGAGTCCGACCAAAATCGCACAAATTAATGCCAGAACACTGCCAATAAAAAAGCCTAAGAATACCCGCCATGTACTGGTCCAGACATGCATCCATAAATCTGCCTGCCATAAATCTAGAAAGGTTTGCCATAAACTACTGGGTGCAGGCAATAAATAAGGTTCAATAAAACCTGCACGGACCAGATATTCACAAGCAATCAGTAAGAGCACTGGAAGGGTGATCGCTTTGAGAACACTCTTCAATTTCAACTGAAATGAGGAACCCTTTTTCACTTCAATAGGGGTGAAAGAGCTCGCGACTGACTTGGTCATTATTTGCTTACAACCTTTTGTGCATATTGTGGCTTAAACAACTGAGTCACGACTTGATTGACATTTGTTCCTTTACGGACTAAGTCTTCTTCATTCAAAATACTGCCAGACTTTTGTAATGCTGCAATTTGTTTGGCTGAAGGAATGTTTTGATCAAAGTTGGTACGGCTTAATTGTAATTTTGCGACATTCAACGGAAGTTTGGACTCGCGTGCCAATAACTCCGCCAGTTTCTCTGGATTAGCTTTGGCCCACTTACGTGCTTGTTCATAGGCTTTAATTACCGCTTCAATGGCTTCGGGGCTTTGCTGAGAAAAAGACTCTTTGACACTGAGCACGCTATAACTATTAAACCCAATATTTCGATACAGTAGTTTTGCGCCAGATTGCACTTGTGCCGAAGCCATCAGCGGATCTAGGCCTGCCCAAGCATCGACTTGACCACGTTCTAAAGCTGTTTTGCCATCTGGATGTTGTAAATGGACCAGTTGCACGTCACGTTTATTTAGACCCACTGTATCCAATGCTTGTAGGGTAAACAGAAATGGATCTGTGCCTTTAGTTGCTGCAATTTTCTTTCCTTTTAAGTCTTTTAAACTTTTAATCTGGGAGTTTTTAGCAACCACCAAAGCGGTCCATTCAGGTTGGCTCTGGATATATACGGTATTAATTGGACTGCCGTTGGCACGACTGAGTACGGCTGCAAGCCCTGCGGTTGAAGCAAAATCGACACTGCCACTGTTTAAATATTCCAGCGAACGGTTACTGCCTTGGCTAAACACCCATTTAATTTCAGTCTTAGGTAGGGCTTTTTCTAACAGTTTTTGCTCTTTCACCACAAGACTGGTTGGTGCGTAATAGGCATAATCGAGTTTGAGTGTGTTTGGAATAGCGGCATGGGCATAAGAGCCGATCAGACCTAAAATCAGTGAAGTGCTCAGTAGTTTAAAGTTTTTCATGTTGCATCATTTAAATAAGTTCATTTGTGGGTTCTTTTAACCTGATGGATGCGAAAAATAAAAAAAGAAAAATGGATAACAAAATATTAAATTGAAATAAACGGGTGGTCTTAGTTTAACTATCTGAATTTTAATAACTTGATTGAGCTATGTGCAGTTTTTGGAGTATAGAATAACTTCCAAAAAGCATAGAATAATTTCTTCTTATATGAAGATTGCATAACTAAATCATTCATTTTGAATGTAAAAAAGCGACTGTAAAAGTCGCTTTTTTTTGAGGGATGACACGCTTACATAGGATAGTCTTGTAAGCTGTCAGACACTTCAACTTGCTCTAAAGCATCAGTTTCAAGTGCAAGGCAAAGCGTCACAATTTTCTTTAGATCGGCTAGATATTGTTCATCTTTAAACGATGCACCTAACTGCAGGGCTTGAATACGGTCAGCGCTAATATCCAACGCTTGAGCAGCTTCAATCGCATCAACTTCATTAAAAAATGCAGTAACAGCATGATTTAATTCGAGGTCTGATGCATTGAGAATGCCTTGATCCAGTTGCTCTTCAAATTGTGGGGTAGGAGACTGCAAAGCTTGAGTAAAGTTTTGCACCAGACGTTGATCGAGAACATCAATCATTTTAAGCATGTCATAACCTTTAAAAGAAATAAGGTGATTAAACAGGGGGAGTACAGCCAGAAAGTAAGCATTAAAGAATGCTTTAAAATTGGTTGAAAAATAATCCATTTTGGAGCTTTTTGCAAATAGATTCCGATAAATGAAAGATGGATTTGTTAAGTGAATGAAAAGCTTAAATTTATTAAATTGAGTGCCTGTGTGCATTTCATACGACTGTTGCAAGGGGCTCGGATAGATCAAAAAGAAGCAATTTAATATGGAATATTGTGAAATTTTAATTAAAAATTTATTTGAGTTTATTTTAAGCTATTGAAATATATTACTTATGTTGTCAGTGCTGTTGCAAATTACTTTATTTTGAGATTACAGATGCAGATTCAAAAGATTGTGGAATTTCAATTTATAAATACAAGCTAAAGCAAGATGAGGTACATCACCTTGCTTTAGCTGTCTTTGTTTGGGGTGGAGAATGATGAACGTTTAAGCCACTAGTTAAAGTGCTTTTGCCTCAGTTGTTCTAGGCGGAGTTGGTACTGCTGTTGCCATGTACTTTCAGCTAAGTTTTGTTTTTGCTGGTTCATTTCTTGGTTTAGAGCAGTAAGCTCAGATTGGTAACTGGCGATCTGTTGTTGCTGACGAGCGACTTGTTGTTCGCGTTCAGCCATTTGCGCTGCTTCTTTGCCTGAAAAGTAGCTGTTACGAATTTGTTGGGTAATTTCTTGCTGTTGTATTGGATCGGTGACGCCAATTAAAGCCAATTTAAGGGCTTTATCATAACCACCACTTTGACCATCAATGTTTTTGCTCGGGTTTTTATATTGTTGCTGTAATTGCGAGAGTTCACTCAGACGTTGTTGTAGCGTCATTTGCGGTGCTCGGCCCAAGAGTTCACCATAAGCAAACTGATAGCTGGCAAATTCTTTTTCTTCAGCAAAGCCGAGTTGTGTTTCTTGCTTACCTAAAGTCTGTTCACGTAAGTTCCAAATTTCCTGATAACGCTGTTGTGGAGTCATTTGTGTGGACATAGTTCTAGCTTGCATTTCTTTTTCATACAGTGGCAGGCGTTCTATCAATTGTTTTAAAGTCTGGGCAAACTGCTGATCTGGATATTTGTCCAATACCTGTTTTAATAATGCCTGACAGTTGGTATCGGGGCAGTTTAGCTGTAACTGGTTTAATAATTGTGTGATATTGCCCGGATTTTTTTGAAAGTGTTGAATAATTTGTTGGATGGATTCTTGTTGCTGTTGTTGCTGCATTTTTGACTCGTCGTTGTTTGCAGCAGCAAGCTTCTCTTGCAAACTGCTGGGTTGAGCAGTCTCTGTAAGGGACGGTGAGGATGCCTGAGTTTGACCCGATGTGGCATAGGATGGGCCAAGGCCCAACCATATCACCACACCGATCACCAATACACTCAGCACCAAAGCGATAAGCCGTAAGCGCTTCATTATTCTTCCTCATGGGTTGTATTGGAATTGGCCCATGACAGGGAAGTGGTCAGATAAGTCCCAAGTCATAAACAAGGGATCGGTAGCCGAGCGAAGAATACGGACATCATTACGTGCTTGTATAGGCTGACGGTGGTTATTGGATGACACCACATAGTCTAAATACTCTACGGTAGAGCCGCCCGTGAGTCCTGCACCTGCGAGTTTATTCACCCGTGGATCGAAGGTTGATTCGGTATATCCTGTGCTGACTGGTACCGTACCATTCAAGTTAATTTGCATTTGTGCATAATCTTGCGGCCACAGTAGCTTGTTGACATTAAAGTCACCGCCCATAAGTACTGCATCAAATGACGGGATATTTTGCTTATCGACCAAAGCGCGGATTTGCTTAAATTGTTGCTGGCGCATATCACGTGCCGCGTCGGTATCAAACGATGCGGTATGCGTGGAGGTCACATGATAGGCTTTGCCATTCTTGAGAATTTCAGCATAAATCACGCCTTTATCGGCAAAACAGTCAATCCCTGTACAGCTTGGGTAAATAAAATGATCCGTTTGTACAATCGGGTGGCGACTGGCAACCAATATGCCGCTGTCATAAATGTTGTAGCCTGAACCGACTGGAATATAAGTTTGGTACGGATATTCCTGAGCTAATTTGGCCAACATGGCGGTACGACCAGAAGCAAAGGTCTCTTGGAATAAAATCGCGTCGTAGCCTTTTAGGTTTTGTGGTAGTTGTTCTAAGCGTTCATCAATTTTACTTGCCACCAAAGGAAGGGCATAAATATTGTAGGTTAAAACTTTAAACTCATCGGCACTGCTGGCAACAGGTTCTGGCACGGTATTTTGATGGATGGTGTAGTGGAAGTCGTCATAACCACCAGTGTATTCAGCTTTAAAAGCAGTCTGCGCCGTTTTTCCTGCATAATTGGTGTTGAAACGCTGAATGTTACGGTCGTTGAACCATGGTGCAGAGAAATCACTGCCAGATGCAGAATGTTTAATATCGCTGCCAGACCAAGTGCCAGTCATAGATTGTTTCAGGGTGACGCTTGAACCACCGCCTGTAATCACGGTATCAAAATTATAGGTTTGGCCTGACTTTAGCCCAGTATAACGGTTATAACGCAGTACACGTTTGGTTTCATAAGGGGCAATTTGAGTGGCTTCTTGAGCCCATTGACTCCCTTGCGTTAAGGTGCGTGTACCATGATGATTAATATTGACGGAGACTGTTTCAGGGGTGGTATTGGTCACATAAACGTATGAGTCGGCTATCACTGGCTGACTGCACACTAATAATGATAACCATCCGATATTTTTCATTAAGTTTTTATTTAATTGGCTACTCATGTTTTCCCTCCATGATGTTTTTATTCAACATTGTGTCAAGAACAATATGACGAGATCACTATGGCAGTTAATTTTTTGAAGTCAGTGACAAAGTGCGACAGCACCTTGATTTTCCGATGAATGAGCATCAAAAATTCAATTTAATGTATAAGCTCTGTTGACATTTCATTTGGCAAATTAAAACCCAAGTCAGAACAATAGAATGTTAAGGTTTTACTTGAACGAGAGAATTTTATTGGCTAGTGATTTGTGATGTAGAAAGAGCAAGAGCATCTCGTAGTTGCTTATACCAATCGACCTGAGTTAAGCGTCCTTATTTTGACGATAAGCACCGGGACTGACCCCAGTCCACTTTTTAAAAGCACGGTGGAACGCACTCGGATCATGAAAATTGAGTTCAGTGCTAATGTCTTGTAATGATACTTGGCTGTTACTGAGCAACTCAATCGCCATATCACGGCGTATATCATTTTTCAGTTGCTGATAACTGAAACCTTCGCTTTTCAGTCGCCGCTGAATAGTCGCCTCAGACATATTGAAATGATGGGCAATTTCAGACAGTTCAAGCCATTGTATAGGTGGCTCTTGCATTAAGTAGCGACGAATCTGGGCACTGGTTGAATGTGGGTTTTTATAACGGGTCAGTAAAATATGTGGAGTTTGCTGAATAAATTGATACCACGATTTACTGTCCTGTTTTATTGGCATTTTTAAATAATTGGCATCGAACTGAATGTAGTTTTCAGCCATTTGATACTGGATATTTTCACAAAAACGAACTTTGTAGTCGATATCATCTCTAGGCGCATCACATTTGAGTTGAATTTGATTCAAAATCACCCGTTGACCCACTAGCCAACACATAAGTGCATGAATCAGCATGATATAAGTCGCGTAACTAAACATGCGTTGGGGCTGTTGTCGTTCATAAATCACAATATAGGCATAATGCTCTTGCACCATGAGTTGACTGCTAAAGTCATCTAGCACCAGATTCATAAACTGCAAAATATGTTGAATGGCTTGGTCCAGCTGGGTGGTGTGTAATAGTGATTTAGACAAAAACTGAAAACTGCCACGGCGCATAGCATGACGATCCATCCCAAAAAACTCATCATTCATGACATTGGCCAGTTCAATCCAGAGCTGTGCATATTGATTGACTGAGACTCGTGCTTTTGTCGCACTTAACAGTTCGTTATTGATGCCTGCATTTTTCAAAATATCAGCAACTGCATATCCCTGCTTTTCAGCTTCAAACAATGCTTCGTGTACCAAAGCAATTGAAATGGAATCTTTCTTGGCGTTTGCATGTTCCGATGCAGTCATAGTGGCTTCCATATTTTTATTGTGCATTTTGAGCATTGTCCAAAACCATCATGGAAGATGCAATATTTGGAAATTGTACTTAAAGGGTTCTGTGTTTACATTTCTTCTTAAGTGGTAGCATTCAATCATACAAGGAAAAATAAATGAAGATTCAAGGGAAGGTTTTTGTCGTTACAGGTGGTGCATCGGGTTTAGGTGCGGCAACAGCACGTCATTTGATTGAACAAGGCGCGAAAGTCATTTTGGTAGATATGAACCAAGCTTTAGGTGAAGAGCTACAGCGTGAGTTGGGTGAAAATGCTCAGTTTAAAAGCCTTGATGTTACTGATGAGCACGCCGTGCAAAGTTTCTTCCAAGAAGTCGAGGCGGAATATGCACAATTGAATGGTTTGGTGAACTGTGCAGGTGTAGCGCCTTCAGCCAAAGTGTTGGGTCGTGAGGGTATTCATGAGCTGGCTTTATTCCAAAAAGTATTAAACATCAATGTCTCAGGTACTTTTAATATGCTGCGTTTTGCTGCGCAGTTAATCGCGAAATATGAACCTCAAGCCGGTGAAGAAGAACGTGGCGTGATTGTGAATACAGCTTCAGTTGCAGCCTATGACGGACAAATTGGCCAGACCGCTTATGCATCATCGAAAGGCGCGGTTGTCTCAATGACTTTGCCGCTGGCACGCGAGCTAGCACGTGAAAAAATTCGAGTGATGACCATTGCTCCAGGCATTATGGAAACGCCAATGTTGAAGGCGATGCCGCAAAATGTACAAGATGCGCTAGGTGAAATGGTTCCATTTCCGAAGCGTTTGGCAAAACCGCAGGAGTTTGCTCAGCTTGTGGGGCATATTTTTGAAAATAGTTATTTGAATGGTGAAGTGATTCGTTTAGATGGCGCGATTCGTATGCAGCCTAAATAATTTATTTTGACTTGTGATCTTTGAATTTATAACGGAGTCTTGCGTCGATAAGTAAAGGCTTCTTATAACCTTCGGTTCGACCTACTTTTCTTTCGGGAAAAGTAGGCAAAACCATCTCCATTCGCAAAACCTGTTTTATTGAATTTACAGACTACTTTCTCGCAGAAACATTATCTTTTGAAAGGCTTTCAGGTTGCGAATGGGTCACCGTGTATCAAATATTTATTAAATTTAATAACCTGAACAGAGAAGGGACACTCCATGCTTTTAAATGAAGAACAAAAAATGGTTCAGGATATGTTGCGTAGTTATTCGCAGGAAAAACTGAAACCAACCGCAGCTGAACGTGACAAAACGGCACAGTTTCCTGCGCAAGAACTCAAAGAGCTGGGTGAGTTAGGTGCTTTGGGTATGACTGTTTCACCTGAGTGGGGTGGTGCGGGCCTAGATTATATTTCACTGGTGGTGGCACTTGAGGAAATTGCAGCAGGTGATGGTGCTATTTCGACTATTGTCAGTGTGCAAAACTCACTGCCGTGTGGCATTACCCAGCGTTATGGCACTGATGCGCAAAAGCAGAAATATTTAAGTAAGCTTGCCACAGGTGAGTGGTTAGGATGTTTTTGTCTCACTGAACCACAAGCAGGCTCAGATGCAGGAGCATTGGAGTGTAAAGCCGTTCGTGAGGGCGATGAATGGGTGCTGAATGGAACCAAACAATTTATTACCACAGGAAAGCATGCTCAAGTCGCTTTGGTTTTTGCAGTCACAGACAAGGCTGCGGATAAGAAAGGTATTTCTTGCTTTTTAGTCCCAACCGATACCGAAGGCTATATCGTCTCTCGTATAGAAGAAAAGATGGGGCAGCACTGTTCAGATACGGCAACCATTGTTTTAGAGAACTGCCGCATTCCAGCAGATCATTTGCTAGGCGCGGAAGGTGAGGGCTATAAAATTGCGCTCTCAAATTTGGAGTCAGGACGTATCGGTATTGCTGCACAATCAGTAGGCATGGCGCGCGCCGCTTTAGATGCTGCGGTTGAATATGCCAATGACCGTAAAGCCTTCGGTGTTGAAATTGTACAACATCAGGCGGTTGCTTTTCGTTTAGCTGATATGGCGACACAAATTGAAGCGGCACGGCAGTTAATTTTCCATGCAGCCGCTTTGAAGGATGCAGGATTGCCGTGTTTAAAAGAAGCGTCTATGGCCAAACTGTTTGCCTCAACTATGGCGGAGCGTGTTTGTTCTGATGCTATTCAAATTCATGGTGGTTATGGCTATGTCTCAGATTTTCCAGTTGAGCGAATTTATCGGGATGTTCGTGTGAGCCAGATTTATGAAGGAGCATCTGATATTCAACGTCTGGTCATTGCACGTGAAGTCACCAAGGTTTAAGTTGACTCAGTTTTAGACCTTGGTCGATGTTCAAAGCTTGCATTTTCATTGAGGGATTTGGAAATTGTAGGTGCATTTAAAACATGGTTATCTAGGTGTAGCCGTTAGTTACAGGTATTAAGTCGAGTAGCTGAGCTGCTCTGGGTATTCAAACAATAAGGACTGACAATGAGGTCAGTTCAACGCTTAAAACGATAAAGAACATGGACGGCCAAAGTGGATTTGGCCTTTTAAAATGGATAATACGAGGTTGTCGTGATGAAGACATTAGAACAAGCCCATCAAGAATTTAACTATGAGCAACTGATTCAAGAACAATTGGTCGGTCAACCCAATGCAATGAATGCCTATATTGAGTGTTGTCAGCGTTATGTCGGGCAGCAAAAAATAGCACTCATTTGGGAAGGAAAAAATGGAGAGTCTGAGCAATGGAGTTTTGAACAGCTCGATGTTGCCTCAGCACAGTTGGCAAATTATTTTAAACATATTGGCATTCAAGTGGGTGATTGCATCGCAGGGCTGTTACCGCGTACGCCAGAACTATTGATTACGATTTTAGCAACATGGCGGATCGGTGCAATTTATCAACCTCTGTTCACCGCTTTTGAGTCGAAGGCGATTGAACATCGAGTTTTAACTGCGAATACTAAATTGATTGTGACCAATGCAGAGCAACGTCCAAAGTTAAATCATGTTGAAGTCAAACATATTCTGACTGTGAATGCGGGAATAAATTTCACCAGTAATGAAGCTGATTTTTGGCAGGAAGCAGAACAACAGTCCGATCAATGTGAAGCTGTTTTACGTAGCTTTGATGATGATTTCCTGATGATGTTTACCTCGGGCACCACAGGTTTGGCGAAATCAGTGCCTGTCCCTTTAAAAGCAGTTTTGGCTTTTAAGGGCTATATGCAATATGCGGTAGATTTAAGAGATGATGATTCATTCTGGAATTTAGCCGATCCGGGCTGGGCTTATGGGTTGTACTATGGAATCACAGGCCCGCTCAGCTTGGGGCATAGCATCATTATGGATGAGCGTGCATTTAGCGTGGATCATGCGGTTGAGGTTATTAAAAAGTATCGTGTCAGTAACTTAACGGGGTCGCCTACAGCTTTTCGAATGTTCTTCGGTTTCAAAGAAAAGTTTGATCCTTCCATTAAAACTCACTTACGTGCCGTCAGTAGTGCAGGTGAGCCTTTGACCCCAGAAGTGATTCATTGGTTCAATAATGATCTGAACGTCAACATTTATGACCAGTATGGACAAACTGAGTTGGGCATGGTGATTGCCAACCATCATGCACTGGAGCATGAGAAAAAAGTCGGGTCGGCAGGCTTTGCCAATCCTGGACACCGCTTTGCTGTACTGGATGCGAACCACCAAGAAGTGAAGCGCGGAGAGATTGGAACGTTGGCGATAGACTTTAGCCAGTCACCACTGACATGGTTTAAGGGCTATGGTGGCAATAATCGAAAGTCCTTTGTGGGACAGTATTATTTAACTGGTGATACGGTCAAACTGAATGAAATTGGCGGTGTCGATTTTGTTGGACGTGCTGACGATGTCATTACAACGTCAGGCTATCGAGTTGGGCCTTTTGATGTCGAAAGTACTTTGCTTGAGTGTGTAGAGGTTTTAGAGTCGGCTGTGATTGGTAAGCCTGACCCAGAACGCACTGAAGTGGTGAAAGCTTTTGTGGTGCTGAAACCTCAGTACCAAGCCTCTAAAGAATTGGATAGCAAACTCCAAGCCTATGTGCGTTCACGTTTATCTAAACATGCATATCCGAAAGAGATTGAGTTTGTTGAAAGCTTGCCGAAAACGTCGAGTGGCAAAATTCAACGTAATTTACTGAAACAGCAAGAAGTGGCAAAGATACAAACCATACAAGCTGCAATTTAATTTAAAAATAAAAGGGTCTTAGTGGTAAGTCGAATTCGCAGTAATTGTTGATCTAACCGATTGAAAAAAATTATCTTGGCGGAGTTTTATCGAATTTTCATCCAATTTTGTCATTAGCCTGCTGCTCGCCCTACTTTTGTTTCGGCAAAAGTAGGCAAAACCATTGTCACCTGCAAAACCTGTTCTTTTCTTGGATTTATTAAAAGATATCGAAGAAACATTATCTTGCTTAGACCATGCAGGTTGCAGATGACATTTTCGCGTATCATATTTTTTGTTGAACTCTAATTAGAATTAAAGCCAGTCAGTTCTAAATAGGCTGGCTTTTCTTTGCTCCATTTATAGTGATATGTGACCTGTGGGAACACTGCCTGAAATATAGCTAGATGTATAAATAGCCTAAGTAAATTTAACTAGGCAACTACTATGATTCAATATCCGTAATTTAAAAATGAAAAGATGAGCCATTTGAAGCACATCGCATTTATTGAATTTGTGCATAGCCAATCTTAGTTTCATAGTTATAATTCGACATCAATATTTTCTTTAGCAAAAGGCTGAATCATGGACGAGTTAGATGAAAGTCTAGAACTCAGTAATGCTGAAATGCATCTCTATAGCCGCCAAATTTTATTGGACGGATGGGATATAGAGGCACAAGAAAAACTCAAGTTAGCCAATGTACTCATCGTGGGTTGTGGAGGCATCGGTTGTTTGACTGCGGAGTTACTGGCACGTGCTGGCGTAGGGCAAATCACTCTGATTGATGCAGATACGATCGAAGTAAGCAATCTGCAAAGACAGATTGCCTATGTAGAAAACAATGTCGGTTTCTATAAAGCAGAGGTTTTGGCCCAGCGTTTAAAGCAGATCAATCCCTATATTCAAGTCCATGCGCATACTGTAAAGCTTGATACATCTAATGCAGCTCGCTTAATTGTTGGTCAAGACCTAGTTCTTGATGGTTGTGATAATTTTACGACGCGGTATTTGGTCAATCAGCAGTGTAAAGCGGCCAATATTCCACTCATCAGTGCATCAGCTATTGGTTTTCAAGGGCAACTCTTTATGGTGGAAGGTGAGTCCGCTTGCTATGAATGTCTGTTCCCGAAAGAAGAACATGAAAATGAAAGCCTACGCTGTGCAGATTCGGGCGTTCTTGCCACCACTCCGAACGTAATGGCTAGTCTTCAAGCGCATCATGCACTTTTATACTTAGGTTTAAATGTCTCCGCACTCAAACAACGCCTGTTGCTTTGGGATGGCTTAAGTATGAAACAACGTTTGCTTGCTTTCGAAAAAGATACAGATTGTCCAGTTTGTCAGGCAAGATAAGCCTGCAATTTTTTCATTCTTTGATACACTCAATACAATTTATTTTTGACCGATATTATGAAAAACAATATCTTTTTAGATGGACTGCGCTCTGTTGCCCGTGTTGGGGAAACAGCAGTCATTGCAGCGCGTGCAGGTATTAAGTACGCAACTGAAAAACCAAGTAATGCCAAACTGATGCGTGAAACCTTTGAGTCTTTGGGTTCAACCTATATCAAGTTGGGTCAGTTTATTGCCAGTACACCTTCACTTTTTCCACGTGAATACGTTGAAGAATTCCAAGGCTGTTTAGACCAAACCCCATCTTTACCGTTTAGTTATGTACAAGGGGTTTTGGCGTCTGAGTTTGAAGGTCGAAATCTGTCTGAGATTTTTGCATCAATTGATGAAACACCGTTAGCTTCGGCATCTATTGCCCAAGTCCATGCCGCAAAACTGGTAACGGGCGAAGATGTAGTGATTAAAGTGCAAAAGCCAGGTGTAGAAACAATTCTCTATACTGACTTAAATGTGCTGCACTGGGCAACCAAGGTCTTGGAAAAAGCGGTGCCTAAAGTCAAATTTGCATCTCTTGCAGACATTGTAGAAGAAATCAAAACCCGCATGGTTCGTGAAGTCGATTTTATTGAAGAAGCCAGTAATCTGGATGACTTTGTGAACTATCTCAATATCACACAAAACCATAAAGCCATGGCACCGAAGGTCTATCACCAATATTCGACTCGCCGTGTGCTGACCATGCAACGGTTATATGGTGTACCATTAACCGATTTTAATGTGGTGAAACAGCGTTGCAAAGATCCATCACAAGTCCTGATTACTGCCATGAATACATGGTTTGGTAGTCTGATGATGTGTAATAGCTTCCATGCTGACTTACACGCTGGAAACTTGATGTTGCTTGATGATGGTCGTGTCGGTTTTATTGACTTTGGAATTGTGGGCCAGTTGAAACCTGAAGTCTGGACAGCTTGTATCGCCTTTATGGATGCCTTACAAAAAACCGATTATGCACTCATGGCGGAAAACATGCTGAAAATGGGCATGACCGCAGTGCAGATTGATACGCAAGTGTTGGCCGCAGATCTTGAGCGTTTATTTAGTGGTGTGCTGTTGGCAGATCCGCAAGAATTGCTGAGTTCAAACCCAGCAGATTTGAATGACATTATGATGGATATGGTCGCAGTGGGCGAGCGTCACGGCATTCGCTTCCCACGTGATTTTGCCTTGTTATTTAAACAGATGCTGTATTTCGATCGTTTCATGCGCATCCTTGCACCGTATACCGACATCTATGCTGACCAGCGTTTGCAAATGGTGCAAACTATCGACCCAAATGTGTTGTTAAAAAACTAAATTCTTTTGAAGCACATTCTCCAAAAAATCCCTTTCAGTCCTTCTTTTGAAAAGAGGGACTGAAAAACGCTTTCCTGTTAAAGGGGTGAGAAACATGGTTTCGTAATGCAGGAATTAAAAAGTCAAAATCGGTTAAAGGTAATAATGTGGACGCAATTATCATTGAAGGTTTAAAAGTTGAAACAGTGATTGGCTGTTTTAACTGGGAACGTCAGATTATTCAGCCTTTAATGTTGGATATGATTATTCAAACAGATTTGGAGCAAGCATCAAACTCAGATGACTTAGACCATACCTTAAATTATGCTGAAATTTGTGAAATCGCGGCAAAGGTTATTCAAGAAGCCAAGCCTGAACTGATTGAACATGCGGCAAAGTTGGTCATCAACGCACTTTTTTCTACCTTTCATGCGATTGAATCAATTAATATTACCATCCGTAAGCCTGCCATTATCGCGCAAGCAAATTCTGTAGGAATTCGTCTTGAACGCCACCGAAACGATTTTCGCCTTAGCTCTGGCGAGTAATAATAACCCTCAGCAACATTTTTTATATGCCTCTGATGAGTTATCTAAAATTGGGCAGTTGCAATTTTCGAACATTTATTTAATTCCATGTCGTGATGGTGTCGGAGCAGATTATTGGAATGCAGCGTGTTTGCTGAAATCAACTTTGTCTGCTTCTGAGATTTCAGTCCTGCTGAAAAAAATGGAAAATGCCTCTGGACGAATTCGTCCATCGCATCAAATTGCTTTGGATGTTGATTTGATTGCATGGGGTGACAACCTAGAGCATATGCAATTTAATCCTAAGAAACTGCCTTTGGCTTTAGATGTTAAAATTCCAATGTTTGATGTGTGGAAGGATGCTGCCTTTCAACATGCAGAGCATACATTTCCAACGGTCAGTTGTTTAGAAACCAATTAACATATTGAAGTGTGATTGCATTTATAACTGCTTTAAGATGTATATAAAAATACAATTCAAAGCGAGTTATTTCATGAAAATACAAATTTTGAGTGCGCTTTTTTTAGCAATGCTTGTAGCGGGTTGTCAATCAAATCCATCAAACATGGTTGAAGCGGAATCAGATCTGACTTCAGTAGTGACAAGTACAGTTGGGAATGAAGTCTCAGCATCGAAATCTGCTGAAAATAAAGCGCTAGAGCAGGCGGTGCATGCCTATACGCAAGATCAGTCAAATTATCAAACTAATACTTTTGATTTGAATCAGGATGGTCTGGCTGATGCAGTGGTACTGCTGGATGGTTCAGAATGGTGTGGTTCTGGTGGATGTACTTTATTGGTCTTTAAAGGACTTGCTAATGGACGCTTCCAACCACATAGCAAAATGACCGTATCATCTACCCCAATTTATGCTTTAAGTACACAGACGCAAGGTTGGCATGATTTGTCGGTTTACACACGTGGTTTAGGACAGGTCATACTCAAGTTCAACGGAAAAAGTTATCCATCCAACCCTTCATTGGCAACTAAATATACAGCGAATTTGAAACAAGTAAGCAATACCTTATTGTTGCCGATCGTTGTGGAATAACTCAGAACTAAGTCAATAAAAAAGCAGTGGTGATTCCACTGCTTTTTTATTTAAACCCTTGTTGTTTAAATAAAATAACTGGTCTTGGTCATGAGTTTTGATATAGCCGTCATGGTGATTTTGACAGGAATAGGTAAATCGACACCGCCAGCATTTAGTGCTGTATCACGGTGATGTAATTCATCTTCATTCATTTGTACAAGGATATTGCGTGAACGATCATCTTGAGCAGGGAGTTGGCTGATGTGGTGTTGTAAATGCAGACTGACTTGGCGCTCCGTTTCTGCAACAAAACCTAAGCTATATTTATCGCCTGCAATGCCTGCGATTGCGCCCATACCAAAAGACAAACCATACCAAATTGGATTGAGCAGACTGGTATGGCTATCCAGTTCTTTTAAGCGGTCTTCACACCATGCGAGATGGTCTTGTTCTTCAATCGCGGCTTGTTCCATTTCACGGCGTACATTTGGCAGTTTTGCAGTTAAGGCCTGACCATGATAGAGCGCTTGAGCACAGACTTCGCCACTATGGTTGACTCGCATTAAACCAGCAACATGACGCGCTTCACTGACGGCCAGTTGGGTTTCTACCGCCTTACCTGGGTTCTCGCGTTGAGCAGACGTTGTGCCAGGAACTAAGCTGCGCAGGGCTTGATCAAAAGAATTGATAAATTTATCTATGCCAGTGTAATGACGCATAACTTTAGTCCTCTAACTCAGGTTGTACAGTTTTTAGCATAGGCTTAAGTCGATATAACAACCATACTGTAAAAACTGCACTTAATATAGCGGTAATGCTGAAAAGTATTTTAATATCAATCTTTAAAACACTTAAAATGATAATCGAAAATACAGCAGATGACACCATAAACACCGCATTTAAAATGTTGTTTGCGGCAACAACACGTGCACGGTGTGACCGCGGAGAATACGCTTGCATCATGGCATACAAGGGTACAATATAAAAACCACCACTAATGCCAAGCAAAGTCACTGCGAGCATGACATGATAGTAAACCATACCGTGGTTGAACATATCGCTAACATTGAGCATTGCCCCTGTACGTTCTGGGACATAAGCGAGACTCAAGGCCAAATAAAAGGCAAATAAAGTCAGTCCAATAGCACCCACAGGCACCATTTTTATATTTACTTCTGAACCACCAATCTTACGGCATAACAGCGAACCGACCCCAATGCCGACAGAGAAAAAGGTCAAGAGTAGACTTACGACATTTTCTGAAGCGTGTAGATTTTGCAAGGTCAACTGCGGAATTTGAGTGAGGTAGGTCGCCCCATAAAACCAATACCATGAATTCCCCAGTAAAACCATAAAAATGAGGGGCAGGCTTTTGGCATATTGAAGTGTTTGAAAACTGGTTCTAAAGAAATTCCAGTCGATCTTTAAATCGGGTGCGCTGACTTTTTGTTTTAAAATATAGCGGCTAGAGAAATAACCCAAAATAGCAATCGTAACCACAGTCAGGCTAATCCAAAACAAATTGCCATTTGACGCTGAAATGACCGCACCACCTAAAATCATGCCCACCAATATGGCAATAGATGTACCTGATTGGAACAATGCGTTGCCAGACATGAGTTCATTTGGCTTGAGAATCTCAGGTAAAATGGCGTATTTGATTGGGCCAAAGAAGGTGGAGTGTGTGCCCATCATAAATAAAGCCAACAACAGCAACCATAGATTTCCCAATAAGAATCCTGCTGAGCCAATCAGCATAATCACAATTTCTAAAATTTTAATGCCGCGAATCAACTGTGAGCGTTCAAATTTGTCAGCAATTTGTCCTGCTGTTGCGGAGAAAATAAAGTAAGGTAGGATAAATAAAAGTGCAGCTAGATTATTGAGTGTACTTACACTGGCTGCTTGTTGATTAATCCATCCATAAGTAATGACTAAAAGCAAAGCTTGTTTATAAACATTGTCGTTTAATGCACCAAAGAATTGGGTAATAAACATGGGAAGAAAGCGACGGGTACTTAATAGATGTTCATTGTTTTTCATGCTTTTTGCACTGCATTAAGTTTTATTAAGAAATGTGACTAATTGCTCAATCGTTCAATAAAATCATGTAAGATATTTAAAACCTGAAATTGGGTAAAATAATCAATAGATTTCAGTTCTTTTGGGTCATTTCATTAGAGCAAATCCATAAAGATTAAATAAATTTAGAGTTTTCTATGCTTGCCAAAACAAATTTTAAAAAGTCGACTCTTTCATTGAGTATGAATTCTTTCATACCGTGGCATCATAACAATAAATATTTATGCCTGAGTATCTTTTTAACGCTTTTGTCACAAGCAAGTTTTGCAGAAACGCCTGTTGCTATTGAGCCAAGCAGTGTGCAAGTGAATACGCAAACAAATGCACAAATGACTGAAGAGATTAAAAAAGAAGCGATTCTTCAGGGGGTGAGCAGTACTGAAGTATTACAGAAAGTTAAAAATATGGCGGTTGAACCTACTGTTCCAGACAGTATGCAAATGTTGCAACAGCAACAAACTTCTTTAAAAAACTTAGCTGAATTTGCACCAATTCAATTTGAAGACCTTGAGGATTTGCCTGATGTTCAAGTTGATCAGAATATGGCAAATGATATTTATCAGGTAGCAGAGCAAGCCAAAGCAGAAGCACAGGCCTACCGCAGTGGTCAAAAGAAAGAGCTTGTCGTGGCAGATGCGACACAGCAGGAAATGGCTGAGATTAATCAAGCACCTGTTAATGTCGACGATTTGATGCGAAATATTCAGGCGGATAGTCAAATTTCGGTAGAGGCAAATACCGCCGGAAATACCTTAGATTTTGACATGAGTACCGAAGAGAAAATCGCCAAAGAACCGAATTTCTTTAAACGGATGCTCTATAAGATTCGACCACCAAAAGAAATGGATAGCGCCAAAGTTCCACGGATCAGTGCTGATGTTGAAATTATCAATGCAAAATATGAAGGTGAGATATCGAATAAAGCTTATCAAGCAGCATTGGTTAATTTAAAAGACAATATTAAGGGCAAGTTATCGAGTTTCACCCAAGAATCTTTTGATGATTTCCCATCGGCATTACCGCAACTTCGTACACTGTCGAATCAAGCAGCGCAAGCGGTTGGTTTTTATAATGCTGAGTTTAAGTTTGAAAAAACCAGTAGTAGTCGTGTCCGTGTTCAAGTCACGCCGAATACACCCGTTCGTATCGAAGAGCAAAACATTGAATTTAGTGGTGCAGGTGCAAATTTACCGCAGTTCCAAGTGATACGGGTTTTGCCTGAACAAGACGTGGGCGATGTATTAAATCATGGCTTATATGAGTCAACTAAAGGACGAGTCAATGAGGCTGCAAGTAATAACGGTTTCTTTGATAGTTATTGGCGCTTACACGATGTGAAAGTGGAACAACCACAAAATACAGCAGATATTAACCTGCGTTTTGAGACAGGCAGTCGTTATAAGCTGGGCGACGTAGAGTTTGTAATGAGTGATCCCGATAAGCCGCTACCAATTGATCTAGATGTTTTACAAAGTCTAGTGACATGGGAGCCCGGGGCGGATTATACCTTTTGGCGTGTAAATGGTTTGGCCAACAATTTGACCAACTCACGTTACTTTAACTATAGTTTGGTAGATGCTGTTCGACCAGATCCAGTTGAAATGCCAAGCGAATTACCTCCTGATTTGCAGAAATTGGTCGATGAACAGCAACTTTCTCGTCAAGATGTTTTGGCTCAGGAAAAACAACAGGTTGTGTCAAATCGTGAAGTGACTCAGTCTGTCGTAAGCGAAACTCAGTTTGCAGGTGTGAATGATGTAGAACAAAATCAAGCACAAGCGGCATTAAAAACTGCACAAGAATTAAAACAAAGCGAAGAAGAACGTCTAAAAATTGAAGCGCGAGATACAAAGGTCATCCCTGTTAAAGTCACGTTAAATGCCGATCAATTGAATAGCGCTGAACTGGGTGCTGGTTATGGTAGTGATACAGGTGCTCGTTTACGTGCGCAATATCGCCGTGCCATTGTTAACAATCGTGGCCACTCGTTTGATGCGAACTTAGAACTTTCACAAATCCGTCAGTCTATTGACGGTCGATATAACATCCCCTATAAGCATCCATTGAATGACTATGTGAGCCTTGTGGGTGGTTATGAGCGTGAAGAACAAGATGATGTTGGACAGGGCGTAAGTTTACAAACTGAATCAGCAGTTATTGGTGCAGACCGTGTTATTAAAAATCCGATGGGAAATTGGCAACATACCTATGGTGTGCGTTATCGTTTAGATCGTTTAACCCAAAAAGGGGTTGCAGATGAAGACGATATTCCAGATGCCTTTATTGCAAATGACGACCCTGAGCAAGAGTCACTGCTATTTGGTTATGAAATTTCCAGAATTGATAGCGATAAACGTGTCAATCCAAGTAAGGGCATTAAACAAACTTATAAGCTTGAACTGGGGAGTGAAAGCCTACTCTCAGATGCAGACATGGCAATTGTGAATGCAGGATGGCGTTTTATTTATTCATTGGGTGAAAATGATAATCACCAATTCGTAGGACGTGGAGATCTCGGTTATATCTTTACTCAAGACTTTAGTAAAGTACCATATAACTTACGTTACTTTACGGGTGGCGACCAAGGTATTCGTGGTTTTGATTATAAGAGTTTATCTCCAACTGTGGACGGGTTTAAAGTAGGTGGTCAAGCCTTAGCTGTAGGTTCAATGGAATACAACTATCAATTTAAGGAAGGCTGGCGTGCAGCTATTTTTAGTGACTTTGGTAATGCGTATGATAAAGATTTTAGCAATGACACCGAATACAGTGTTGGTTTAGGCATTCGTTGGGCATCACCGATTGGTCCAATTCGTATTGATGTAGCATCAGGGATTTCAGATGACAGTCATCCTATCCGTCTACATTTCTTTATCGGTTCATTATTATAAAATTTAGCATTTTTTGGGAAGATTATGGCTGAAGTAGAGCAGCAGCAAGAACCAACACCTACGCCGTTAAAACAACAGCGGCGCATTTTTAGAAGTGTCATTTTGACGCTGATGTTGACACTCATCTTGTTGGTGATATCACTTGCAGTTATGTTTTCTACAGATAGAGGCAGTAAGTTCTTACTCGATCAAGTATTAGAGCGCCAAAAGATTATTAACTATGAATATGAAAGCGGTAATCTGTGGAAAGGTATTATTCTTAAAAATGTAGTGGTCACATTAAAGCCTGTTGATGTCAAAATTGATCGTGCCGATGTCAGTTTGGGGTGGCGCGCTATATTAGATAAAGAAATTCACTTACGTAGAGCTGATGTTCGCAACCTTAGAATTATAACCAAAGGTAAGCCAAGCGATGAACCATTTAAGTTTAATGAAATTAAACTCCCTTTTGTGTTGCGCTTAGATACGGCTGATGTTGATCATTTAAATATTAAAACTGCGACAGGCGCGCATGTTGATTTTTATGATGTACATTTAAATGATGCCTTATGGTCGGGTACAGAGCTTGAGTTTGAAAATTCAAGTATGAATATGGGGTATTTGGCTGTACGTAATGCAACTGGAAAAATGAAATTTTCAGGAAAATATCCGCTTGAAGCGACAGCAATTGCAAACATCCCTTCCTTAAATAACAGTTTAAACGTACATGATATTGCCGTTCATGCCAAAGGTAGCTTAGATACCATTCAAGCGGGTGTTGCGACCCGAACGCCTGACTTACTAACAGGTTGGGCGATTATACATCCCGTACGTAAACATGTGCCGATGCAAGGACAGCTCAAATTTAATCATTATCATGTGCCACTGCTCAGCGATTACAAATTGTATGCTGAAAAAGGTGTTGCTAAATTTGCAGGTGATATTCAACGGTTGGATATCGACTTAAACACAGATTTGAGTGGTAAAGACATTCCTAAAGGCCAATACACTGCTTTGATGCATACCGATTTGGTTCATCAACTTGACATTGATAACCTAAATGCGCAGTTGATGAAGGGTTCTGTTAATGTCGGTGGTGTGGTGAGCTGGAAAGACCATGTTACTTGGAATTTACAAGGTCGTTTGGATAAACTAAATCCTAAAGATGATGTATTGCCTCAAGTTATTTCTGATTTTTTACCGCCCAGCTTAGATGCCAAAATTGCATCGAAGGGTACACTTGAAAAAGGCCTGCATTTAACTGCAAATCTTGACTTTGATCGTTATGAATCATGGCATCTTGCGCTAGACCAAAATCCAGAGAAAAATAATAAAGTCCAGCCAATGTTGATGGATGTCTCTTGGAAAAATATTGATCGCGCCGTACCTTATGTTGGCTGGTTAAGTAGTGCTTCAGGTGATGTAAAACTGGCTTTAGTTGAAGGTCAGCAAGATATTCATGTTGCGACTGTTGTGAGTAAACACGAAAAAGCGACCTTACCTGCGGGTCATTACCTTGCACAGTTAAATCTTAAAAATAATAACTTAAATGTTCCAAGTTTTAGCTATGTTGCAGGCCAAGGAAGTTTAACAGGTAATGCATTTGTTGAGCTTCCAAGTGATAAACGTCAATTAAAATGGAAAGCTGTTTTAAACGCAAAAGACTTTAATCCGCAAACTGTTACAGCAGCAGCACCGATTAATCTATTGAATGGAAAACTTCAAGCTAGTGGGTATGCCAAGCCGAATCAACAGATTATTCAATTACAGGGTATTGATCTGACTGGAAAAATGGTTAGCAACAATGAAACTGTTCACTTAACTGGCAAGTCAACTGCAGCATTGTTGTTTAATGATGAAAAAGCAGGTGGTGGCTTTAAAGGTTATGCTATGAACTATGACGGGGCTTTAAAAGCCAGCCAGCTTGAAGCCAGTCAAGGTACATTAAACCTAAGATTATCAGGAACACCTGAGTTTATTAAAATAACTGAGCTCAAGCATAACGGAGTTGCAGGTCAAATTAATGCCAGTGGTCTGGTGCATTTTATTCACGGCATCACTTGGGATGTGAATGCAGCATTCATTCGTTTCAAGCCACAGTATTTTGCATCGAGTGTCACAGGTGAATTGTCTGGTGTGGTGAAGACGAAAGGCACATGGTCGGATGCTTTAAAGCGAATTAACATTGAAAGTTTAAATTTGGCAGGTACTTTGAATAACAAACCTGTACGTGGTACAGGTAACTTGGCTTTGGTATTAAACTCTAATCAAAAAGGCTTTTTACCTCAGCAGTTTGAAGCGAATAACTTGCTGTTGGCTTATGCTAAAAACCAAATTCAAGCGACGGGTAATGCGCAAAATTTAAGACTGAATATTAATGCACCTGCACTGTATGAAATTTATGCAGGCTTGCGTGGTCGCGCATACGGATATTTAAATGTTCAGTCGCAACCCCGATTAAGAGCAACAGCAAACTTAGCGGTAGATAATTTTGGCTTTAAAGATCTAATAGATATGCGTAAATTGCGTATTATTGGGCAGCTGCCGACATCAGAAACGACACCGTCACTTATGACGGCAAAAATGGAAAGTTTACGTAGTGGTAATCGTGAAATTCAACAAGGTGAAATTTCACTTGCAGGAACACGTAAAGCACATCTATTAAAAGTCACTGCGAAAAATGAAAAGTCCAAATTTTATGTGCAACTTGCTGGTGGCTTTAATAGTCAAAATGATTGGTTAGGGCAAATTCAAAAAGGTGATTTTGACTCTGTGCGTGCGCGTTTGGTTCAGCGCCAAAATGCCTCGGTTATTTATAGTAGCGCGAATACAGATTTACTGATCGGTGCGCATTGTTGGATGAGTCAGCAAAGTCAACTTTGTTTTGATCAACCAATTCGGGTGAGCAAAACACGTGGTAATGTTTCATTTTTAACACAAAATTTAGACTTAAATGATTTTGCTGCATTTATGCCTGAAGGTTTAGCGATTACTGGTAAGCTAAATGGGCATGCAAAAGCGGTTTGGGCACAAGGAGCCAAACCGAAAATTGATGCTCGTCTAGTCACGCGTGATGGCGTGATTGGCTTAGCTGCAGATGATCCACAAGACTTAGGTTCAACACTAAAATATGAACAAGTAGCGTTGGTTGCAAAAAGCGTGGCTGAAGGTCTACAAATCCGTTTGGATGTTAAAACGCCAGAAATTGGCGTGGGATATGCCAATGTGGTTATTGATCCTTACCGTGACAACATGCCTATGCGTGGTGAAATTGCATTTGATCAAGTACAACTCAAAGTCTTTAAGCCATTCATAGCCGATGTACGTTCTATGGGAGGTACACTTTCTTATGCAGGTAAAATCAATGGTACGTTGAAAGCACCATTATTGACGGGGGATGTCCGTTTAAAAGATGGTTCAATTAGCATGATCTCACTGCCAGTGAACTTGACCAATATCCAGCTTTATTCAGCAATTCGCCAAGACCAAGCAACAATCAATGGTGCGTTTAATAGTGGTCGTGGTGTTGGCAAATTAACAGGAACCGTCGACTGGAAGAATGATCCGCGTATTCAGTTGCAGCTGAATGGTGAGAATTTACTTATTCGTCAAGCTCCTTTAATTACGGCATTAGTAACACCTAAAGTTATGCTTGATGTTTTACCATTAAGTAAGAAACTCACTTTAAATGGTGAAATTCAAGTTCCGCGTGCTTTAATTTCAATGCCAGAAGCGTCTGTACCTGTGGTGAATGTATCTTCTGATGTTCGTATAGTCAAAGAAGGGCAAAATCAGTTAGCAATTTTAAATAGTTCTAAACCTTGGGACATCCGTGCTGATGTCATGGTTGGCTTAGGTAATCAGGTCATTTTCCAGGGCTTTAACAGTCGCATTCCATTATTAGGACGTTTGTATTTGTCACAGCGTGGTGCAGAAACTGCTATGCGTGCTAATGGCGCAATTGGGGTTAGTCAACGGGTTAAAATTGAAGCCTATGGTCAAAGTTTAGATTTAAACCGTGCAATTGCGCGTTTCAATGGAGCTCTAAGTAACCCAACTTTAGATATTGATGCAAACAAAGCCGTACAGGGCAGTACGGTTGGAGTACGCGTAACAGGTACGGCAACCTCACCGAATATTCAAGTGTATAACGACGCTGGTTTGTCTGAGCAAGAAGCATTAAATGCATTACTGACCGGACGAATTAATGAAGGTTCTAGTAGCCTAAGCCAAACGGAAGGTTTCAAATCAGATGTTAATAATACGATTGCTGCTGCAGGGATTAGTTTAGGTTTGGGAGGAACACGTGCATTTACCAACCAACTTGGGCGTACTTTTGGATTAAGTGGTTTGGCTTTAGATGCGCAAGGAACTGGCGATGATACTCAAGTGAGTCTGACGGGTTATATCACTCCTGATTTGTATATTCGTTATGGTGTGGGGGTGTTTACTCCTGTGAATAAATTGACATTACGCTATCAAATGAATAAGCGAATGTACTTAGAGGCGAGTCAATCAGTAGAGCGTGCAATAGACTTGTTCTACAATTGGAAGTTCTAACGCATCTATTTCCAGATAAGCCTACATCAATGTAGGCTTATCTTCGGTTAAATGGCGCATTATATTTCAGAATAAATAGTCTTTGTGTAGATGAATAAAATCTATAAATAACAGGCAGTAGATACTTAAAATCAATTAAGCCATATTAAAAGTAGGTGTATAGTAAATGGATTAGCTAAATTAAGAGTGAAGATCATAATGCCGATCAAATTTGTAATGCGTTTTGCTGCAATTCTATTTTCCGTTTTAATTTTGGTGGCACTTGCTATTCAATTTTTCTTCGATCCTCACTATACCGTGATTTTTTGGATTTTTTCCGTACCATTCATTTTAGGTACTCCAATTTTAGCTTCGGTCGTTTTAGCGAAAAATGAAGAACTAGATATCCATTCAGTCAACTAAAACAGGCTTAACAAGGCAAGTTTTAAGTATAAGAAGTCCATCTTTTGATGGACTTTTCTTTTTTGTTTAATCTTTTGCAAAACTCGCACAGTTTCATTCGTATTTATTTGCTATGTTGATCTTTTATTTAAAGAAATCCCCTTTATGAAAAAAACTGTAATGTTCGGATTGATTGTGGCAGCTTTGTCTGGTTGTAGTACTGCCCAAAAGAATGACGCAGAAAAGCCGAATATTGGTATGGCTAATCCTGCCAGTACGTACTGTGTTGAACAGGGTGGAAAATTAGAGATTAGAAAAGAGGCCAATGGTGAAGTGGGTTATTGTCATTTACCTAATGGTCAAGTCATTGAAGAATGGGAACTTTTTCGCACTAGTCAGAGTAAATGTGTTACTGAGCAAGCGACAGCCTTAATTGGCCAGTCAAATTTAACCGAAGCGCAAATCAAACAAAAAACCAGTGCGAAGATCGTGCGTTTAGTCCAACCAGGGCAGCCAGTCACGATGGATTATCGTGAAGAACGTGTAACGGTAACAGTCGATCCAAAAACCAATAAAGTAGTTCAAGCAAGCTGCGGTTGATTTGTTCAGTCAAAAAGCCCAAATCTGGGCTTTTTTCACATTTAAAGCAGGGGAGTGGTTCTTCATTTTTAAAAGTTTGATTATGATAGAGCACATAGGAGAGTTGTAATGAAAAAGTTATTTGTTTTGGCTGCTGCCATTGCTTTGGTGGGTTGTGCAGAAAAAAAACCGTTAACGCCAGAAGAGCAATGGCATGGCTATTGTAAAAGTGTAGGAAATGCAGCACGTTCGATTATGCTAGATCGTCAAAATGCAATTGAAAAAGACAAAGCAATTGAACATGCCAATAAAGTAGAAGATGCGACGACCAAAGCATTTATCTTAGATATTATTGAGCATGTATATGCTTTGCCTGAAGCGGATATCAAGAGTGATATTGAAGGGGCACGAGAAAAAATTCGTGTGGCATATACTGAAAAATGTATAGCGACCCCTCATAAAGACATGCCAGATTACAAACCGTTCTAATGAACGGTTTTTTATTTTAAGTTGGTATTCTTTTGTGACAAAACACTAAATCATATATATAGAAAAGCATATAAAAATAAAGAATAATAAAAAGAGAACAAAAACGAGAGGAGCAGAAAATGGAAGTTGTCGGCTATTTAAATCAAGCAGATTTACTCTTGGAAGATGAAAATGGTGTGGCTGTGATTGGTGGAGGGCATTATGTCCTTAGCTTGGGCGATCAGGTTTACTTCAAACACGCGCTTGCTCAGGAACCTACAAGGTTTTTGGTTCAAATTTCTTTTGCAAGTTCTGCGCACCAAAACTTACATGACGACGAAATTCAGATGAAATTTGAAGGCTGCCGTGAAAGTTTCAAACAATATATTCAAGCCACAACAGTACACTAAGGTTGAATACTTATATTTGGAAAAAAAAGGCAACATGAGTTGCCTTTTTGTTTTTAAATGTCAGTCCAAAGTTAATGTGTTAAAGACTGAGCAAATAGCAGTAAATGTGGTATTCATTGTGCAATCGGTATGAACATCATTTAGTTAGAAAATAATGGGCATCACGAAGAAACACGCTGCTTGCATTAACTTTTAACTGGAATTTTAGTAAAATTTAGCAGTCCATATTATTTACGTAGCTTTAATTAAAGCAGGAATACGTAAATAATTTTTTAAAAAAGAGGAATAACACCGTGCTAGAAGCTTACCGCCAACACGTTGCAGAACGTGCCGCACTCGGAGTCCCACCGAAGCCACTTGACGATGCTCAAACAGCTGCATTAGTTGAATTATTAAAAAACCCACCAGCTGGCGAAGAAGCATTTTTAGTTGATTTACTAGAAAACCGTGTTCCAGCGGGTGTTGACCAAGCTGCATACGTTAAAGCTGCATTCTTAGCTGCTTTGGCTAAAGGCGAAGCGACTTCACCACTAGTTTCTAAAGAACGTGCGGTTTACTTACTAGGCACTATGCTTGGTGGTTATAACGTTGCTCCTTTAGTTGCACTTCTTGATGATGCTGAACTTGCTGAATTAGCAGCTGAAGCATTGAAGAAAACGCTTCTTGTATTTGATGCGTTCCATGACGTTGCAGACAAAGCAAAAGCGGGTAACGCGAATGCACAAGCGGTTATGCAATCTTGGGCTGACGCTGAATGGTTCACGACTCGTAAAGACGTTCCTACTGAAATCAAACTGACAGTTTTCAAAGTTACTGGCGAAACCAACACTGATGACTTGTCACCTGCACAAGACGCATGGAGCCGTCCAGACATTCCATTGCACGCAAATGCAATGTTGAAAAACGTACGTGACGGTATCAACCCAGAAGTTCCTGGTGAAGTTGGTCCATTAAACCAAATCAAAGACTTGATCGCGAAAGGCAACCAAGTTGCATACGTTGGTGACGTTGTTGGTACAGGTTCATCTCGTAAATCTGCAACTAACTCTGTACTTTGGTTCTTCGGTGACGAAATTGCTCACATCCCGAACAAAAAAGACGGTGGTTACTGCTTAGGTTCTAAAATCGCTCCAATTTTCTTCAACACAATGGAAGATGCTGGCGCGTTGCCAATCGAAATTGATGTTGCAAACATGAACATGGGCGATGAAATCGTTCTTAACATTGATCATGCTGCTGCAAAAGTAACTGCAACTAAAGATGGTGCAGTCATTGCTGATGCTGAACTTAAAACGCCAGTACTTCTAGATGAAGTACGTGCAGGTGGTCGTATCAACTTAATCGTTGGTCGTGGCTTAACTGCTAAAGCACGTGAAGCTTTAGGTCTTGCTCCATCTACTTTATTCCGTACTCCAGTTCAACCTGCTGCTACTGGCAAAGGTTTCACTCAAGCACAGAAAATGGTTGGTCGCGCATGTGGTCTTCCTGAAGGTCAAGGCGTACTTCCAGGTACTTACTGTGAACCTAAGATGACAACTGTTGGTTCGCAAGATACCACTGGTCCAATGACACGTGACGAATTGAAAGACTTGGCTTGCCTAGGTTTCTCTGCTGACCTAGTTATGCAATCTTTCTGTCACACAGCTGCATATCCAAAGCCAGTTGACGTTCAAATGCAACACTCGCTTCCTGATTTCATCATGAACCGTGGCGGTGTATCTCTACGTCCAGGTGACGGTATTATCCACTCTTGGTTAAACCGTATGCTTCTTCCAGATACCGTTGGTACTGGTGGTGACTCACATACACGTTTCCCAATTGGTATTTCATTCCCAGCGGGTTCTGGTCTTGTAGCATTCGCTGCTGCGACTGGTGTTATGCCACTAGATATGCCTGAATCTGTACTTGTTAAGTTCAAAGGTAAAATGCAACCTGGTATCACACTACGTGACCTTGTACATGCAATTCCTTACGTTGCGATTCAGCAAGGTGACTTAACTGTAGAGAAGAAAGGTAAGAAAAACATCTTCTCTGGCCGTATCCTTGAGATCGACTTAACAGAAATGGAAACTGACCTCACTGTTGAACAAGCATTCGAACTTTCTGATGCGTCTGCTGAACGTTCTGCTGCGGGTTGTTCTATTACACTTTCTGAAGAGAAAGTTGCTGAATACTTGAAATCAAACATCACAATGTTGAAGTGGATGATTTCTGAAGGTTATGGCGATGCGCGTACGATGGCTCGTCGTGTAGAGAACATGGAAAAATGGTTAGCGAACCCATCACTTCTTAAAGCTGATGCTGACGCTGAATACACGAAAGTGTATGAAATTGACCTTGCGACAATTACTGAACCAGTTCTTTGCTGCCCGAATGACCCAGATGATGCGAAATTGCTTTCTGATGTTCAAGGCGTGAAAATTGACGAAGTATTCGTTGGTTCATGTATGACTAACATCGGTCACTTCCGCGCAACTGGTAAGTTGTTAGAGAAAGTTCCTGGTGGCGTACTTTCAACTCGTTTGTGGATTGCTCCGCCTACGCGTATGGACGAACGTCAATTGATGGAAGAAGGTTTCTACAATACTTATGGTAAAGCTGGCGCGCGTACTGAAATGCCAGGTTGTTCATTGTGTATGGGTAACCAAGCACGCGTAGCTCCGAACACTACTTGTGTATCGACTTCTACTCGTAACTTCCCGAACCGTTTAGGTCAAGGTGCGAACGTTTACTTAGCGTCTGCTGAACTTGCATCTGTTGCTGCTGTACTTGGTAAATTACCAACTCCAGAAGAATATCAACAGTATGCAGCTCAGATTGATAGCATGTCTGCTGACATCTACCAATACTTAAGCTTCGACAAGATGACAGACTATACTAAACCTGCATCTGAGATTGATACGAAGAAAATTGCTGCTGCTCAATTAACTTAATGAGCTAGGATTAAGAAAAGCCGAAAGGCTTTTCCCTAGCGCAAGAGCAAATCTATGATTTGCTTTGAAAATTAAGCAATAAGCGGTATAAAATAAGGGCTGATTAATTCAGCCCTTATTTTTTATGTGTAATTTTTTTAAAAATTTAGCCAATAAAGAGATTCTAATATTCTTTTTAGTTGTTTTTTTTATTTTTTTTCTAAGTTGTTTCTTTTTTGGTGAAAGTATTTCTAATGTTATTAATCTTATAAATAACTATCCAAGAGTAGCACCTGAAAATGGTGTTTTGATCAATCAGCAAGATAGTTACATAATTCACTTAGGGTATTTGGGTAGCTTTTTACAAGGAAGTATTGGCTTAATAGTATCAATAGTAATAATGTTCACTGTTTTTATTACATTTTCAATAGAAAGAAAACGTGTGAATACTCAGAGATTGGAGGATAGATTTTATCATTTATTAATGATGCACAATGAAAATGTAAAGTCAATGAATATTGATTATAATGGTGGGAGATTGGAGAATTCAAAAGCAATATTAAATATATTTAGAGAGTTAGAGGTTATTGTAAAAATACTAAAAATAAAGGTGTTCATGGAAACTGATGTAGAAAAAATTTTTCAATTGAGTTTTTCTGAAAGAGAAAATAGCTTACTTTCTATAATGTTCTCATATGAAGGCGACTATAAAATTTTTAAAAAAAATAAAGAAATTTGTTCTAGAGCAAATTCTATTATATATGAGGTTTCTTTTTTAATAATGTTTATAGGTTGTGGTGAAAGATCAAGTAAAATATTAAAAAACTACCTATTGAAATTTGATGATATTTTGGATTCAGAGCAAGTGATAAAAATGTTCTCTGATGAAAATTTTAGAGATAAAATAAAAGAGAACTATAAATTTAAATATAAGCTGTTTGGTGGACATCAATCTAGATTGGGACATTATTATAGAAATATGTTCCATGTGGTAAAATTTATTGATTCCAATAGTAATCTATTTTTTGAGGAAAAAGTCTCCTATATAAAGAATTTTAGAGTTCAGTTAAATACCTTTGAGCAAGCTTTACTAATGGTCAATTGTAAAAGTGATTTTGGTAAAGATTGGGAAGGATATATTGTTAAATATAAATTAGTAAAAAATATACCTAAAGATTTTTTTGGAAGTGATTATTGGTTTGATTTAGAAAGTGAAGTTAGAAAAATAGCAACTGAATATAAAGCTTTTATAAAAAAAGAATGTAAACAAGATGTTAATAGCTTTATGATAAGTTATTTCGAGTTCAGTAAACATGGATTAAAATAAATTAAATTTTAGCGAGTATAATTCTTTCTTTTTGATGTTGTTTTTAAGGTTGTTGTGAAATGCCCAAACAATCTCGATTCCTCTGTATTGGTGGTTTCCTCAATGGAACTCAAGTCAAAGACCAAGGCGGTAGTTTCGTCTGTGTCGAAAACGCTAAAAACGTGACTTATCGAAAAATGGAAATTTTCCATCAAGACGCATGGGACCATGACTACTATGTGTGTGAAACGACAACAGAGCAACAAGCTAGGAATTGGGTTTATGACATTGAGCCCAATTAATTTCGATTCATTTGGAAAAATCCAAAAAATAGAATACGACACGCGGATGTTGTTAAATAATAGACATTAAAAAGCCCCATTTTTCAGGGGCTAGTCGTATAGCTCGCGCCATACTCATATAAGGCTCATCTCATACTAAGTATATTAAAGCATATTCCTTAAATATTTTCAGCTCTTATTCAATGAGGGTTAAATCTGCTTTGTTTTCAAGTTTTAATGGACGTAAGGCAAAAATAGACCGCGTATGGCGCACACCTTTCATGGAGTATAAGTTCTTACGTAAAAAGCGTTCATAGTGTTCTGCATTTTTTACAGCGACTTTGAGTAAGTAGTCATAATCACCTGTGACTAAGTGCGCCTCAACGACTTCAGGCATATAGGCCAGTGCTTCACTAAATTGCTCCAAAATTTCATCATCATGGCGCTCAAGTGTAATTTCAATAAAAAACAATTCATTAATCCCAATCGCTTTGGGATTGATATTGGCAGTATAGCCTTCAATAATCTTTGCATTTTCAAGACGTTTAAGCCGTGTCCAACAAGGGGAGGAGGAAAGACCAACTTTTTCAGCTAACTGAGTCACAGTCAAACGCCCATCTTGACGAAGTTCTGACAAAATACGGCGGTCAATTTTATCTAAAACATGGCGATTGTCATTCATGTGCAATTCCTGCTAATAATTTTCTTTATAAATGATTTTATGTGAAAATATTTCTCAAAAATACTTTGAAACAAGCAAATAATAGAGAAACTATTGAAGCGTCTTCTGATTACAATAAGCTTATTCAATCAAAGTCATTTGGGAGATTGGCTTTGATTTGTAAATAACACCATTTAAGGGAAGGGTGCCTTTACATGGTGTTATTTACGCACTTATTTACAGTATCTTCTGCTTCATTCGCTTTTGCTTAAACCAATAGGTAAGCGTTAAACATCCAATCCAGAGTGGGATCAATGCCACCGCAATACGCATATCAGGTGTCAGCCACATCACTACTAAAATCCCTAGCATAAATATAATGCAAATGTAATTACTTAACGGATACATCAGCACAGGGAATAAAGTCGGCTTTTTCAAAGCCAGCATGTGTTGCTTGAACTTTAAATGAGTCAGTGCCAACATCATCCAGTTAATTACAATGGCTGAAACCACAAGACTCATCAGCAATTTAAAGGCTTTTTCTGGAAAAATATAATTCAGTATCACACAGATCAATGTCACCAGTGCAGAGCATAAAATAGCAGCATAAGGGATACCGCGCTGGTTAATTTTCTTTAAGAACTGTGGTGCATTGCCTTGCTCAGCAAGTCCCAAAAGCATGCGACTGGTGCCATAGCTGGTGCCGTTATATACCGAGATGGCTGCAGTTAAAACTACAAAGTTCAGTACAGTTGCAACGCCTTGACTGCCCAATGAGTCAAAGATCAACACAAAAGGACTACCACCTTCTGCAATTTGATTCCATGGAAATAAGGAAAGCAGAACAACAATGGTCAGTACATAAAACAATAAAACACGATAGACAATTTGGTTTACGGCTTTAGGAATAGTTGTCGTTGGATTTTTGGTTTCTGCCGCAGCAATACCGACCAATTCAATTCCACCAAAAGAAAACATAATGATGGCCATTGCCATGATTAAGCCTGAAAGACCATTAGGAAAGAAACCACCTAGAGCCCATAGGTTGGAAATGGAAGCGGTTTCGCCACCTTGCCCACTGGTAAGCAACCAAGCCCCATAAGCAATCATGCCAATGATCGCGAGAATTTTAATCATGGAGAATAAAAATTCTGTTTCGCCAAAGACTTTGACATGTAGCAGGTTGATGGCATTGATCAGTACAAAGAAAGCAAGTGCTGAAATCCACGTTGGAATTTCAGGCCACCAATATTGGACATAGAGGCCGATGGCACTTAGCTCTGCCATGCAGACTAAGACATTGAGCACCCAATAGTTCCAGCCCGACATAAAGCCTGCAAAAGGGCTCCAAAATTTATAGGCGAAATAGCTAAAAGAGCCACTCACTGGTTCCTCAACCACCATTTCACCTAATTGGCGCATCATAAAAAAGGCAATTAAACCTGCAAGTGCATAACCTAAAATGACAGCGGGACCCGCCAGTTTAATGGTTTGAGAAATGCCTAAAAATAGACCTGTACCGATAGAGCCACCTAAAGCAATCAACTGAATATGGCGGTTGCTCAGCCCATGATTAAGCTGACGTTGCTGTTGTGCAGACATGATTCATCCATCTCTAGCACATGCGATAGACATCACATGAACTATGACTTAATAAAAATTTGTGATGGAAATATAATATTTATTTATCAATTAATAAAACTAAATTTATCAATGCTTGTGGTTTTTAGTGAAATATAGCGCTTGCTGGTTAGAATTAAACCAGTTCAGACATTGAGTGCTTGAACTGGTGTAATACGTGAGGTCGTGATTTATATGAAGTTAAGCCTGCAGTTGTGCTGCAATTTCGGGCCATAAGTTTTGGTGGGAACGTTTAAACATGGCCATGTGACCAATGCTTTTGTGCCCATAAGCCTGTGGTTTTAATTCAATATGTTCTGTTTGTGCATTGGGATAGAGGTTAAGCAGTCCTTTGACATTGGCCTGAGTGGCAATTTCATCATCCGATGCCCAAATTGAGGTAATGGCGCAACGAATTTGATGGTGGAAGTCCTCTTGGACTGTATTTCCTATGGCATTCATGACATAACCAGGTTTGCTACAAAACTGTGCCCATTCACGTGCCACATCTTTAGGCAAGTTTTCACCCATCCCGATGGCTTGAGTTGGGCCGTAGCCCAATGTATATCGAGCAATTGGGAAGATTAGTTTAAACATGACTGGAGCGAGTAGTTTGGTGCGGCCCTTTAAGTCTTTAACGTGTCCAGTAGAACCAGCAATAGCTACGACCTTTGCTACTTTTTTAAAGTTGGGATTAATACCTAAAAGTTGCCCACCTGCACTATGCCCGAGCAAGATCACTTGAGTTGCTTGGGTTTTATCTAATAGAGCATCTACCGCAGCAGGAATATCCAATTGTCCCCACTGTACAATACTCGCTTTTGACTGTTTAAGTGGTTCGTGCAGAGATTTCCCAATTCCACGGAAGTCAAAAACCAAAACAGCATAACCTTGTTCAGCAAGCCACGATGCAAAATGGTGGTAAAACTGTTGGGTAATGCCAGTTGCAGGGCAGATTAAAATAGGAAAGGTTTGCTGCGTAGCTTGGGCAGCATAAAAGCGTCCACTGAGTAAATAATGGTCGGAACAGGTGATGTTGAGCGTTTCGTAATTCTGCATGGTTGGCGTATAGATTTAAGTTGTTCATACTTTACTTGAGTTCCAAAAAGAAACTTGTCAAATCTATGACTTTAAAGTCAAGTGGATTTGTATAGAATGGGTCGAAAATAAAAAGGAAAACACATGCAGTTTGTTGAATTAGAGATGTCAGTTAAATTCGCACTTTTATTCAGTGCAATTTTTCTATTTGTAGGCATGCTAACTGGGGTGTGGAAATATGCTCAAATTCGCCATTCGCCACAATTTCGCGCACATTATTATGTTGACATTGCTCATCGTAGTAGTTTGCTATATGCACCTGCTAGCTTAATCATTGCCGTCATGGCGGTCATTTCAGTGTGGTCAGAGCCTGTAAACATGTTGTTTGTGGGAATTAATCTATTCTTTTTTAGCTTTTCGATACTGAGCTATATTGTGCATGGTGTATTACAAGATACCAATAACCAGTTTCGTAGTCCGCACATTTTAGGCAAATGGACTTTACCCAAATCCGTCATGGTGATGGCAATGATGGCTTTGGTTGTAGGGGAAATTGTGGCAACTTTTGGATTACTATGGGGTATGTTTTTAGGTTTATTCTAAGTTGTTATGATTTTTAGTCTTGGTACTTTTACAAAGGTGGATGACTGATCATCCACCTGTTTGCTAGTCAATTGACTGTGTGGCCTTTCGGAATTTTTGGTCGACAACTGCCCATAAGTAAAAGGCCAGTGAAACGACAATAGCATAAATAAAATATTCAGCTTTAAGGTTACCTTGAATTAAGCCATGCATGATCATAATAACCATCAGGGCAATGGTGGTACTTAAATACGTCACCATATTCTTGTTTGCCTTCAGAGCGCTAATGAAGACTTGCTTGTTGAAATGTAATGATAACATCTCCATCCCTCCTTGAGTTTTTGACTAAAAACCAATGTATTTAGTCGGGTTAGTTCATACTGTTGTACTGCTAAAATTTGAGTTGATCAAGAGCAAAACAAACTATTTTTCAGAAAAATTATGCTATACCAATCAAAATATAAGTATGTAGCATTTTTTTAGCGAATAAATAGTATTTCCGTACGGTATAAGATAGCAAATAAATGTTGTGCCTAAGCTTATATGCCCATTGTATAAAGCAATATTGATGCCATGAATGGCATGATAGGATGGGCTTTAACACGTTTTTTGTTTTCTAATTCTAAATTTATAAGAGATATGAAGTGCTTGGTATACGACTTTAGCGGTGTATGGTTTATGTATAGAAATGTACAAAAACTGATGTGAGCTAAAATGAAACAATATATGTCCATTTGGATAAAATGTGACAAATATTGATCATAATTAAAATCAGGTTTGGGTAAAACAAGATTTTAATGACATCAGTTTGTGTTTACTTTTTCACTTTGTCGATCACAACTGCAATGATAAATACAATGAGTGATGGAATTAGCCATGCAAGATTTTGTTCCGCAAGTGGCAGGTGAGTGAGGGCATAAGGAAGTTCAAAGTTGGCCACTTTTAAACCATCAAGAATACCAAAGACTAATGAAATAGCTGTAACTGGTGCAATTACACGTCTAGGATGGTTAAAGTATTTCCAGCCAAAGCTCAGCATAATCACCACAATCGCTGGTGGATAGATTGCACTTAAAACAGGCACAGAAAAGGCAATCAGTTTGGTTAAACCTAAATTGGAAATAACAAAAGAGAAGCCAATCAGGATGAAGACCCAAGTTTTGTAGCCAATTTTAGAAATTGAGCTGAAATATTCGGCACATGCGCAGGTTAGACCAATTGCAGTAACCATACACGCAATGAAAATCATACCTGACAGGAAAAATGAACCTAAGTCACCAAATGCATGTTGAACATATGCATGCAGGATCACTGCACCATTGCTCGCATTTGCTGCGACTTCGTGACTTCCGAGGCCAAGTTTGAATAAGCTTAGATAAACTAAAGTTAAGCCAATACCAGAGATAATACTTGCAATCACTGCATAACGTGTAATTAGCTTAGGGTTGCTGACCCCACGTGAACGAATGGCTTGAATAATTACAATACCAAAAACCAGTGCACCTAAAGTATCCATGGTCAGGTAACCATTGACAAAACCTTCAGAAACAGGGCTATCAATATAGTTGTTAATGGCTGGTGGAACAAAACCTGTTGGAATCACCATTGCGGCGATACCTAAGGTGGCTAAAGATAAGATCTTTAACGGAGAAAGTACATAACCAACCGTATCTAAAATCTTGTTTGGATACAGTGCAATGAGAGTGACGACACTAAAGTAAATTGCACTATAGATCAGCAAGCTGCTACTTGATGTTCCAAGATAAGATGAAAAACCTATTTCATAGGAAACGGTTGCTGTGCGTGGTGTTGCAAACAGTGGTCCGACAGTTAAGTAACATGTAATGGTTAAAATGAGACTGGCTATTTTACCCAATGGCGAACTTAAAATCTGAATCGAACCCTCGACACGAGATAGTGCAATAATAGTGATGACAGGTAAGCCTACAGCGGTGATTAGAAAACCAAACGCTGCTAGCCAAACATGTTCACCCGCTTGTTGAGCCACAATCGGTGGAAAGATAATGTTGCCCGCACCAATGAAGAGTGCGAAAGTCATAAAACCCAAAGCAACAATATCCCGAGTACGGAGACTTGTCATAAAAGGGAGATCGAGTTGAACAAAGGGGACGATTTTAGTGCATAAGTGTATTTTTGGCTAATTTATTTCATGGGTAGTATTAAATTTTTTTATAAGATGAAAAGTGAATATATCAACACGTAAAAAATGGGTTGATATATGTGTTTGATTATCCATTTTAAAATAGAAAAATTATAAATATTAAAAGCTTGGGTTTTAATATTTTGATCATCCAATATTGTAGTTTGAGTGGCTTAAAACTATACAAATTATTTTCAATATGAGGCTTTACTATCGCAAGACGATTTAAGTTTGAACAAAAACAATGTGAAAAGGACTATACTTGCGACTTCATAATTGAGGGTATTTCAATGCGTGGCTTAAATGTGAGCATAAAAACTGAACAAGATGTAGAAAAACTGCGTATATCTGGTCGTTTGGCTGCCGAAGTTTTAGCGATGATTGGTGAGCATGTGAAGCCAGGCGTTACGACGGAATATCTAGATGATATTTGTCATGACTTCATTGTAAATACTCTAAAAGTAACGCCTGCCAATATTGGTTATCACGGTTATACCAAGACTACCTGTATTTCACCAAATGAAGTGGTCTGTCACGGCATCCCATCGCCGAATGTTGTATTGAAAGATGGCGATATTATTAATATTGATGTGGCGATTATTAAAGATGGCTACTTTGGTGACACTAGTCGTATGTATTACGTGGGTACAGTAAAGCCAGCAGCTAAAAAGCTAGTCGATACGACTTATGAGGCGATGGTTGCAGGTATTCATGCTGTGAAGCAAGGTGCAACACTTGGTGATATTGGTTATGCCATCCAGACAGTTGCGCACCGTGAAGGCTATAGTGTGGTACGCGAGTATTGTGGTCATGGTATCGGTAAGGTGTATCACGAACAGCCAAGCGTATTGCACTATGGTCAACCGGGTAAGGGAATGCAGCTTAAAGCGGGCATGGTGTTTACCATTGAACCGATGATTAATATGGGTAAAGCACATGTCAAAGAACTTAAGGATGGTTGGACCGTTGTTACAGCAGATCACTCTTTGACTGCGCAGTGGGAGCATATGGTACTCGTGACTGAAACAGGTTTTGAGTTGCTGTCTCCTTGGCCTGAAGGCACGGGCAGTTATCCAGAAATTTAACTTGATGTTTTGTGTGCGGTTAAATTTTAGACTTTGGTCTAGCTTTGTGGTCTAAAAGCTAAATTAAGTCTTAAAAGCAATAACTGATATTTCTAAGCCCCTTTATTTGTCGCATCTTTGATGCTTTTTGATTAAAACTTATACATGTAAGCTATTGGTCTGGACTTTATGTTTTCACTAAAATAGTTTCCAAGATACTCGCTGTAGTTTCTTATTTTTGAAAGTTTATGAGCTTATCCACCTCGGTTAAGCTCTTTTTTTTCCAAAAATATTTATTTTTTAGGCATTGAGTCTATATTGGCTTGGTTTAAAGGGACTTATTTGAACTCAATTGATCAATTAAATAATCAATAAACACGCGGACAGCAGGCAGTAAACCACGACGTGAAGGATATACTGCATGAAAAATACCATGCGGTGCTTTCCAGTCGGGCAAGACACGAACCAGCTCACCACTTTTTACCATATCTTGTACGATGCTGTCTGGAAGTAAGGCAATACCGCAGTTTTTACGGACTAGTTGAGCCAACATGCTTAAATCAGAGCCCATCACTACAGGGTTTACGCGTATTTTCTTTTGTTGCTGTGCATCATTATGTACGATGATGTGTTGATCTAAATGCTCATCGACCATACTCAAAATATGATGTTGGCTTAAATCTTCGGGTTGTTTCAGTTCGCCAAATTCATTCAAATACGCTTGGCTGGCAAATAAATGCTGTTCGATGTTCTCAAATTTGCGAATCACTAAACTTGGATCATCATCTAAGTTAGAGCGGACACGAAGAGCAATATCAAAACCTTCATTGATAATGTCAACTCGGCGATTGGTCACCATCATTTGTACTTTGATTTCAGGGTAGGCTTTTAAGAATCCTGGGAGAATACGTGCAATTTCATTTTGTGCAATTGAGACAGGTAGGCTGAGTTTGATCACACCACGGGGTTGTAAGCTGAGATGATCGACCAAGTCGTGTGCGGCTTGTGCAGCATTCATCATCACTTGTGCATGACGGTAAATGTTCATCCCGATATCGGTCACTGCGAAATGTCGAGAACTGCGTTGAATGAGGCGGACCCCTAAGCGTTCTTCAAGATTATACACGCGTCGACTGAGCTTGGATTTGGGAATGTCTGTTGCGCGTTCTGCTGCACTAAACCCGCCATGTTCAACCACTTGAGCAAAACAATAAAAATCATCTAAATCGCTTAACATTCACCATGTCCATTTGTGCAACGATGTGCTTAATTAAAAAGTGATCGTTGCGATTTGTCAATTTTGAAATTGTAGAGATTCAATTAAAAAGACTTAATTATTCAAGATGTTTCACTGTGTTTTTTTGCTTGTTCGAGTATCTCAAGTACCATTTTATATTCCTCAAAACGTGCAAAGTCGCGAGATGTTGGATTGTTTATGCGCGCAAGGTTCATATTGTCTAGCACATCAACATATTTGACTTGGGTTGCAAGAGGGTTTAATACAGTGCGTTTGGTTGCTTCCAAACGGGATTCGCCTGTTTGTTTGGTGAGGGCTTGTATGGCTTGAATAATTTCGGTACTGAAGCCAAGCTCTTTTAAGTCTTCAGCAGTCGTTGCGGTATCTTCCAAAATGTCATGCAACACAGCAATGATTTGTAGGGTGGGATTGGAAAATTGCAACATGAGGCGTAGTGGATGCAGGATGTAAGGTTGTCCAGCCTTATCGAGCTGTCCTGCATGTTGAGTTGTAGCCAATACAATGGCATTTTCCAAAGTCGACATGATTGTTCTAGGCACTTTATCCTATGCTAAACTTCGCAGCATCTTTGTTTAAAAACTAAATTATGACTTACCAATTGATCTCATTAGACTGTGAAGCGACAGATCCTGTAGCGTGTCCACACTGCCAACAACAGGTGATTGATTGGTCACAAGAACAGTATGTTCAGCCCTGTGAACATACCTTATTTATTGCAATGGATATTGGCTTTGAATATATCACAGATGAGTTTGAAGTGACTATGCAGCGCAGTGTTGATGATCTCCATGCACATGATGATCAAGTCATTATGTTTGAAGAGTTAACGCAAGCCAGTTACCCGAAATTTATTATATTAAAAGCACCACTTGGTGTTGAAGGTTATTCACGCTATTTAGGCTTCACGGCTTAAACAATAAAAGCGCCATTGTGGCGCTTTTATTTTGAGTCAGTTATGAAGCTGCTTTTAGTTTTCTAAAGCTTCTTCTTCACTTTCATCATCTGCGGTATCCATACCGAGTTCTTTGAGTTTGCGGGTGAGAGTGTTACGCCCCCAACCGAGTAACTCAGCCGCATGCCGTTTACGGCCACGGGTTTGTTGTAGCGCAGCAATGATTAAAGTGCGTTCGAACATCGGGGTGGCGATATCGAGAATTTTCATCTCGCCATTTTTTAGCTTCTGTACAGCCCATTGACCCAATAACTCATCCCAATGATGAACTGCAATACGGTCTAGATTATGTGCGGACTGCGCATCTTCACCTGAGCGTGTAATTGGAATTTGCTTCAGTTCTGATGGTAGATCTTCAGGATAGACTTCACGTCCTGTAATCATGACTGTTAGCCAGCGACAGGTGTTCTCGAGTTGACGTACGTTGCCTTGCCAAGGTAACTGTTGCATATATTCTTGCGTTTCTGGGCGAAGGATTTTAGGGCTTACACCTAATTCTTTGCCCGCACGTGCCAAGAAGTGCTGTGCCAACATAGGGATGTCTTCGCTACGATGTGCCAGTTTTGGAATGTGAATACGAATCACGTTCAGACGGTGATATAAGTCTTCACGGAAGCGGCCATCATGTACCAGTTTTTCTAAGTCTTGGTGTGTTGCTGCGACAATACGGACATCTACTTTTACTGGAATATGACCACCGACACGGTAAAACTCGCCATCAGCCAGTACCCGCAGTAAACGCGTTTGCGTTTCAAAAGGCATATCGCCAATTTCATCTAAAAACAGCGTTCCGCCATTGGCTTGTTCAAAGCGACCTTGTCGTTGTGTATTTGCCCCTGTAAATGCACCTTTCTCATGACCAAAAAGTTCTGTTTCAATCAGGTCTTTTGGAATCGCGGCCATGTTGAGTGCAATGAAAGGCTTGCTGCTACGTGGTGAGTGGCGGTGTAAAGCATGTGCAACCAACTCTTTACCTGTACCAGATTCACCATTAATCAGCACGGTAATGTGTGACTGAGACAAGCGACCAATCGCACGGAAAACTTCCTGCATGGCAGGAGACTCGCCAATGATCTCGGTCGATTGAATCGGTTGTACCGTTTTTGCTGATTCTTGCTGCTGCATTTTGGTGATGTGCAAAATCGCACGATTCACTAAAGCCAAGGCTTCATCAATATCAAAAGGCTTAGGTAAATATTCAAATGCACCTGTTTGATAACTTGAAACAGCAGATTCCAGATCGGAGTGAGCCGTCATAATAATGACAGGTAGGTCAGGATAGTTAGCTTTAACTTTCGCTAAAAAAGTTAAGCCATCAATGCCGGGCATACGAATATCAGTCAAAATCACATCGGGTGCATCTAAACTGAGTTGGTCTAAAGCGGATTGAGCTTCTTCAAAGCTTGTGACGTCAAAACCTTCTTCTTTGAACGTTTTTTCCAGCACCCAGCGCATGGCGCGATCGTCATCAATTACCCATATTTTATTTCGCGACATGGTTTAACTCCCAAGGTATATATAAGCTAAAAGTTGTTTTTCCGGGAACAGATTGGCATTCAATCATTCCGTTATGTTGATGCATAATATTTTGCGCAATACTTAAACCCAGTCCTGTGCCTTTAGCACGACCCGTGACCAGTGGGTAAAACACGGATTCTAAAATTTCTTCTGGAACGCCTGGACCATTGTCTTCGATATCAATCCGTACCACGGAACGTTGCAGTACACCATTGATGGTCACTAAACGTTGAATACGGGTGCGTAACATGAGTTCAGGTTGGTGGTCGACAAAGAACTCTTTATTTTCAGTCATGGCTTGCACTGCATTGACGCTAATGTTCAACATGACTTGGATTAGTTGATCACGATCGGCCATCACTTCAGGTAATGACAAATCATAATCACGGGTGATCTTAATTTTCTTTTTGGTTTGGTTGGTAATGAGTGAACGAACACGCTCTAAGGGTTCATGTACATTCACCAACTCATAACTTGGGAGCTGACGAGAACCAAGCATGGTGTCTGCTAAATTACGTAAGCGATCGACTTCACTAATAATAATATCAGTGAACTCGCTGTATTGCGGATCATTGAGACTACGTGCTAACAGTTGTGTAGCACCACGAATCCCGCCCAGAGGGTTTTTAATTTCATGTGCAACACCGCGAATGAGTTGGCGTGCGACTTGATGTTGTTGTAAAAAATTTTCTTCCTTGGAAATTTTGAGCATTCGATCAATCGGATTGATCTCAATTAAAAGCAAAGGGTGATAGGGTTTATTTGAATTCAGCTGTGACACTGTATAGTCAACATGAATATCTTTAAAGTTAACCTTTATAATGGCTTCACGACGGGTGTAGTGTTGTCCCGAGTTTAAAGTATTGAGAAGTGCTTCTTCTGTATTGAACTCATCATTGGGCGCATGGAGTAAATTAAGCGCAGGTTGGCCAGAGGCACGTAAAAGACTGATATCAAATAATGCTTCGCAAGAGGAATTTAAGTAAAAAATATTTAATTTACTGTCGACCAATAAAATCGCAGTGGTCAAATTGTCCACTAAAAGTCGGTAGTCGATAGAAATAGGGTGATCCATTAGCGAATGTATCCTGTATTAAAATAGCGCAATGGCATCTTGATAAAGCATTAAGCGTTCCAAATAGCGGACTGAATTGATGCAAATTAAGCAAAATGCACGCCAACTTTGATTTTGTATAGTGGAATGAGCACACTTTTTTTGCGGAATGCGCTGTAAATGAACGATTGGCTTAAGATATAGCGGATTCTAAAAATCAAGTAAACCGAAAGTGGTTTAAAATGGTGCGTTATTTAAATTTTACTACACTATTGGCTTTATTTTAGTGCATTGCACAAAGAGTATGGAATCGACCTATTTTTATAAACAGAAAAGACATACAATACGCGCATTCTAGTGGAGCGCAGATTCATGAAATCCCCCAAAGTCGGTTTTGTTTCTTTAGGTTGTCCTAAGGCATTGGTTGATTCCGAACGAATTTTAACTCAGTTGAAGACTGAAGGCTATGATGTGGCATCAGATTATGATGGTGCGGATTTAGTCGTTGTAAATACCTGTGGTTTTATTGAATCTGCAGTGCAAGAGTCTTTAGATGCCATTGGCGAAGCCATGAGTGCGAACGGTCGTGTAATCGTTACGGGCTGCCTAGGCAAAGACGAAGACAAAATTCGCCAAATGCACCCAAATGTCTTAAAAGTGACAGGGGCTGCAGCATATCAAGAAGTGATGGAAGCCGTGCACCAATACGTGCCTGAGCCACCAAAACACAACCCATTTATTGACCTTGTTCCAGAACAAGGGATTCGTTTAACCCCAAAGCATTATGCGTACTTAAAAATCTCAGAAGGGTGTAACCATCGTTGTACCTTCTGCATTATTCCAAGCATGCGTGGTGACTTAGTGTCTCGCCCAGTCGGTTCTGTTTTAGAGGAAGCGGCTGCGCTGAAACGTGCGGGTGTTAGAGAAGTACTCGTTATCTCCCAAGATACTTCTGCTTACGGCCTCGATACCAAATACAAATTAGACTTCTGGAATGGTCAACCTGTTAAGACAAAGTTCTATGACATGTGTGAGGCCTTAGGTCAACTGGGTATTTGGGTACGTTTACACTATGTCTATCCATATCCACATGTGGATGCAGTGATTGACTTGATGGCACAAGGCAAAATTTTGCCTTATTTGGATATTCCATTCCAACATGCAAGTCCAAAAGTTTTAAAACTAATGAAACGACCTGCACATAGTGAAAATACCCTTGAGCGTTTAAAGTTGTGGCGTGAAAAATGTCCTGACTTGGTGATTCGTTCAACCTTCGTTGTGGGTTTCCCTGGCGAAACTGAAGAAGATTTTGAAATCTTACTTGAGTGGTTAAAAGAAGCACAACTGGATCGCGTAGGCTGCTTTACCTATTCGCCTGTTGAAGGTGCAACAGCAAACGACTTGCCAGATCATGTGCCTGAAGAAATTAAGCAAAAGCGTTATGAACGCTTTATGGAAGTGCAACAGGCGATTTCTGCTGCAAAACTTCAAAAGCGTGTTGGTCAGAAAATGACGGTGCTGGTCGATGAACTGGACGAAGAGTTCCCAGTTGCGATTGCACGCTCATACGCAGATGCTCCTGAAATTGATGGCAATGTCTTTGTGGAAGACATTGATAAAAGCCAGATTAAATCAGGTGATTTGTTAGAAGTCGAAATTACCGATGCAGATGAATATGATCTGTATGCACAATTGATTTCGATTAAATCGAATTAAGACACAAATAAAATTTTAAAATTTAGATATTGGAGTTATTGCGATGTTGGATTCTAAAAAACCACGTTTTGAGCGCATCTTGCTGAAACTTTCTGGTGAAGCATTGGCTGGAAATAAAGATATGGGGATCGACGCACAAGTGCTTGATCAGATGTCTTTGTCGATTGCTCACTTAGTTGGTTTGGGTGTGCAGGTCGGAATCGTTGTGGGTGGTGGTAACCTGTATCGTGGTAGTCAATTACAGAAAGATGGTTTGGTTGGTCGTGTAACGGGTGACCAAATGGGTATGCTTGCAACCGTGATGAATGGTTTGGCTCTACGCGATGCTTTGGTACGTCGTAACATCAAAACCCGTTTAATGTCAGCACTTCCAATTGGTGCAGTGGTTGAATCATATTCAAGCCGTGATGCAATTCGCCACCTGACCCAAGGTGAAGTATGTGTGTTTGTAGCAGGTACAGGTAATCCATTCTTTACTACAGATACAGCAGCATGTTTACGTGGTATTGAGATCGAAGCAGACCTTATCTTGAAAGCAACGAAAGTTGACGGTGTCTACAACAAAGACCCAAGTAAATATGATGATGCAGTGAAATATGACAGTCTGACATTTGATCAAGTGCTAGATGAAAAATTGGGTGTGATGGATTTAACAGCGATTTGCTTATGCCGTGACCATAATGTACCGCTTCAAGTCTTTGATATGAATAAAGCAGGTTCACTGCTTTCAGTGGTTATGGGTGAAAAAGAGGGTACTCACGTAACGAACTAATGTACGTGACCTTGAAAGCTCTCTATACTACACACTATTTTAGAATTTATATCTTTTCGAATTAAGTAAGGAAGATCACATGATTAACGATCTTAAAAAAGACGCAGAAGACCGTATGAACAAGTCACTTGACTCGTTAGAGCATGGTTTTGCTAAGGTTCGTACAGGCCGTGCGCATCCATCTATCTTAAACGGTGTAATGGTTCCTTACTATGGCTCTGACGTGCCATTAAACCAAGTGGCAAACGTGGGTGTTGAAGACTCACGTACACTGTTGGTTCAGCCATTTGAACGCACAATGGTTGCAGCAATTGATAAAGCGATTCGTGAATCAGACTTGGGTTTAAACCCAATTACAGCTGATGCGATTCGTGTTCCTATGGCGGCGTTGACTGAAGAAACGCGTCGTGACATGCAGAAAGTTGCACGTAACGAAGCAGAAAATGCAAAAGTTGCAATTCGTAATATTCGCCGTGATGTACTGGGTGATATCAAAGCATTATTGAAAGAAAAAGAAATTTCTGAAGATGATGAGCGCCGTGCATCTGATGATATTCAAAAAATCACAGATAAGTTTGTTGCAGAAGTGGACAAACGTCTTGCGACTAAAGAAGCTGAGTTGTTGAAGGTCTAAACTTTATAATGACCGATTCAGAAGACAACCTTTCTCTTCCAAAACATGTTGCCATCATTATGGATGGCAACAATCGTTTTGCCAAAAAAAATGCTTTACAAAAGGGGGATGGTCATCGTGAAGGTAAGAATGTCCTAGATCCGATTGTTGAGCATTGTCGAACAAAAAATATAGAAGCATTAACCGTTTTTGCTTTCTCGAGTGAGAATTGGAAGCGCCCCCAAGCTGAAGTCGATTTGCTCATGAAGTTGTTGGAAGATACTATTCATGAACAACTGCCTCGTATGCATAGATATCAAATGTCTTTGCGTTTTATTGGTGATCGAGCAAAATTATCCCCGCAATTGCGTGACTTGATGTTGCATGCTGAACAAGAGACTGCTAATTTCAAGGGCATGACTTTAACCATTGCTATCAGTTATGGTGGGATGTGGGATATGGCACATGCTGCCAAGCAAATTGCACTTGCTGTTCAATCTCAAGCGTTAGATCCTGAGCAAGTTGATGAACAATTGTTTGGAAAATATGTCAGTTTGAGTGACTTACCCGCTGTGGATCTATTGATTCGAACAGGTGGGGATTTTCGCTTATCGAACTTTATGTTGTGGCAAGCATCTTATGCAGAGCTTTACTTTACTCCAACGCTTTGGCCGGAGTTTAGTGTGGAAGAGTTTGATGACGCCTTGGCTGTATTTGGTGGTCGTGAACGTCGTTTTGGAAAAACGACTGAACAAATTCTACAAGATAAAATTGAGAAAAAATAAATGTTAGAGCGGATTATAACCGCATTGGTTTTGGTGGCCGTTGTATTGAGTTGTATGTTTGCAACCCAGTCACACTATCCAATGTTTGTGCTGATGATTATTGCGGCAGGGGTTGCAGGCTATGAGTGGTTTAAACTCATGCCCCGCACAACAAAAAATGTAAATAAGCCTCTTGCATGGGGTTTTGGTCTGTTAACCGCAGGCTTAGCAACCTTGGCTTTATATTTTAATGATATCGCACTGTTGCTCTGGGCGGCGTCTATTCTCTGTTGGCTACTAAGTCTTTATTGGGTGAAAACTTATCCGCAATACGATGCTTGGTATAACTCAACACTAAATGTTATTGGGATCGTACTTGTTTCTTCTGCAGTGACCGCTATTTTTGCATTATGGAAAATGTCGCCTTGGTGGCTCATGTATCTGTTTTTGTTGGTGTGGGGTGCTGATAGTGGAGCATATTTTGTTGGGCGAAAACTGGGCAAGCGTAAGCTTGCACCTGAAGTCAGCCCAAATAAATCATTAGAAGGTCTTTATGGTGGTGTGATTACTGCCATGATCATCGTGGTTGCAGTTGAAATCCTCTATTTAAACTTAACTTATGCACAGCATTTATTGTTTCTTATTTTATCTGTAGTGACAGTATTTAGTTCAGTGTTGGGTGATTTGTTTGAGTCCATGATCAAGCGTCGTGCTGGAATTAAAGATTCAGGCCGTATCTTGCCAGGGCATGGCGGTGTGCTCGACCGTATTGATTCCCTACTCGCTGCTGCACCAATCTTTGCAGCAGGTGTATATGTGTTAAAACTCATTGGCGTAGATTTGTAAATGTCACAATCAGTTTGTATTTTGGGTGCTACTGGGTCAATTGGACAGAGCACCTTAAAAATATTGCAGCAACATGCTCAACGCTATTCAGTATTTGCGGTTACGGCTCACAGTCGACTTGGTGAGCTTGTTGAAATATGCCAACAGTTTCATCCTAAAATTGTGGTGGTTCCCCAAACTAAAGTTGATGAGTTGCGTCAGCTTTTAGTTGCAGTCAATTTACAGGATATTGAAATTCTAGCTGATGAAGCGGGATTGATTGCAGTTGCTGAGCATCCCGCAGTTGATATTGTGATGGCTGCTATAGTTGGAGCAGCAGGCTTAATGCCGACGTTGGCAGCGGTTAAAGCAGGCAAGCGGGTACTGCTTGCAAATAAAGAAGCTTTGGTAATGTCTGGTGACATCATGATGCAGGCTGCTCATGATCATCAGGCATTATTGCTTCCTGTTGATTCTGAACATAATGCAATTTTTCAGTGTCTTCCACACAGTTATTTAGATACTGAGCGTTCAGGACAACCCAAACTTGGCGTTTCGGGGATTTTGCTTACAGCATCAGGAGGCCCTTTTTTAAAGCATAGTTTAGATGAGCTTCGAAAGGTAACTCCTGCGCAGGCGTGTAAGCATCCGAACTGGTCGATGGGGCAAAAAATTTCAGTAGATTCAGCGACGCTGATGAATAAAGGTTTGGAATTGATTGAAGCGTGTCATCTTTTTTCAATTGAAGAACATTTTGTTACAGTAGTCGTGCACCCACAGAGTATCATTCATTCCATGGTGCAGTATGTGGATGGATCAACGTTGGCACAAATGGGTAACCCAGATATGTGTACGCCGATTGCGCATGCTTTAGCATGGCCTGAGCGTATTGAAACACATGTACCTGCTTTGGATTTATTTAAAAATCATCAGTTAGATTTTCAGGAACCAGACACTATACGCTTTCCATCATTGGGTTTAGCGCGTCAAGCGATGAAAACAGGTGGTACGGCTCCAGCAATTTTAAATGCTGCTAATGAGGTAGCCGTTGCTGCATTTTTGAATCAACGGCTTGGTTTTATGGATATTCCTGCTATTGTTGAACACACTTTAAATACTATCCAATATCAAGCTGCAACAGAACTTGATGTTATTTTAGAAGCAGATCGAAACGCACGTCATGTTGCTCAGCAATATGTGGTGAATATAGGAATTTAAGCATGAGCGCCTTGTTTATTATTGTTGCGGCAATTTTGCTTTTAGGCCCACTTATTGCAATACATGAGTTTGGGCACTATTTTGTTGCGCGTAAATTGGGCGTAAAGGTTTTAGTTTATTCTATTGGATTTGGTCCAACGCTTTTAAAGTGGACTTCTAAAAAATCGGGCATTCAGTATCAACTGTCAGCACTGCCATTGGGTGGTTATGTCAAAATGCTTGATGAGCGTGAAGGCGATGTATCTGAAGAAGACTTGCCTAAAGCATTCAATCGTCAGCATCCGTGGAAGCGTATTGCGATTGTTGCAGCTGGCCCGTTGATTAATTTAGCATTAGCAATAGTTTTGTTCTGGATACTCTTTTTACCTGCACAAGAGCAATTGAATACGCGTGTGGGTAAAGTGTTACCGAATACCCCCGCGGCGCAAGTTCAAATGCAAGTCGGCGATAAAATTACCGCAGTTGATGGTTTAACAACACCGACTTGGGAAAAGTTGAATTTTGCTTTGGTTGATCGTGTGGGTGAAACAGGTTCAATTCAGATTCAGGCCGAACGGAATGGTCAGATCAAGACTTTTAATCTGCCTATACAGCATTTTCTGAAAGATCAAACACAGTCTCCACTTGATGTGCTTGGTTTTATGCCATACAGGCCTAAAATTCCAGCCGTTGTTACAAAGCTAAGTGAAGATGGCGCAGCTATTCGTCAAGGCATGCAACAAGGCGATAAAATTGTTGCAATTGATGGCGTCAAAATGAAAGACTGGTTTGATGTGGTGCAGGTTGTTCAAGCATCGCCTGAAAAGTTGTTAAAAATTGAGGTGCTTCGCAATAATCAGTTGGTACAGCTTGAAGTGATGCCACAAGGTAAACGCGACAATATGGGTAAGGTTTCTGGTGTCTTGGGTGTACAAAGTGACTCAGGAAAGATCAGTATTCCTACAGAATATAAACAAACGATACAATATAATCCTGCCGAAGCCTTCATGATGGCGGTGGACAAAACTGGTCAATTGTCGAGTATGATTTTAAACTCGATTGTGAAAATGGTACGCGGTTTGATTGGTTTAGATAACCTATCTGGGCCGATTACCATTGCCAAAGTTGCGGGACAAAGTGCAGAAATGGGGTGGCAGACTTTCATCTCATTTATGGCGCTGATGAGCGTTAGTTTAGGGATATTAAATTTATTACCTATTCCTATGCTTGATGGTGGACATTTGGTCTATTATTTTATAGAACTGATACGTGGTAAACCTGTTTCTGAACAAATACAATTGGTTGGTTTGAAAATTGGTATGGTATTGCTCGGAAGTATGATGCTTCTGGCACTATTCAATGATTTTATGCGTTTGTAAGAAAGCGTAGATACGGAATTAAATTTTACATCGGAAAAGACTGGCATGCAGCACACACATTTATTTATGCCTCTGGCGCTCGTTAGTGCTATGGCAACAGTACAACAAGTATATGCAGCAGAAGATTATATAGTACGTGATATTAAGGTTGATGGACTTGTTCGTTTAACGCCAGCAAATGTCTATGGAATGATTCCGTTGAACAGTGGAGATCGTGTGAGCGATGCTGCGCTTGCCAATGCCATTCGTAGTTTGTATGCAACAGGTTTGTTTGATGACATTAAAACAGAAAAGCAGGGCGATACGCTGGTTTTCAAGGTTGTCGAACGTCCTCTTATTTCTAAAGTTGAATTTAAAGGAAATAAGCTTATCCCTAAAGAGGCCTTAGAAGAAGGTCTCAAAAAAATGGGTATTACAGAAGGTGAAGTGCTGAAAAAATCAGCCTTACAAACTGTTGAGTCTGAACTTGAACAACAGTACATGCAGCAAGGTCGTTATGATGCTGATGTAAAAGTTGTCAGTACACCAAAGCCGAACAATCGTGTAGATTTGACGATTGAGTTTGTAGAAGGTAAAGCTGCAAAAGTTGTAGATATCAATATTATTGGTAATACCGTTTTTAAAGAAAGCGAAATTGAACAAGCGTTTGCAGTAAAAGAGAGTGGTTGGACCTCTATTATTTCGCGTAATGATCGTTATGCACGTGAAAAGATGGCCGCAAGCTTAGAGTCGTTGCGTGCACTTTATTTAAACAAAGGCTATATCAACTTTAATATTAATCACTCAAGCTTAAACTTAAGTGAAGACAAGAAGAATATTTTTGTTGAAGTTTCTGTTGATGAAGGTGAGCAATTCAAATTTGGCGAAACCAAATTCTTAGGTGATGCTTTATATACACCTTCAGAACTAAAAGCATTACAAATTTATAAAGATGGCGATATTTACTCGCAAGAAAAAGTAAATGCAGTTAAACAGTTGCTTCTACGTAAATACGGCAATGCTGGTTATTACTATGCCGAAGTTAATGTAGTGCCTCAGATTGATAAAGAAACCCACTTGGTTGGCTTAAATTATTATATTAATCCGGGTCAACAAGTGACAGTTCGTCGTATTAACTTTGCAGGAAATACCAAGACTGCGGATGAGGTTTTACGTCGTGAAATGCGTCAGATGGAAGGTGCATTAGCGAGCAATGAAAAGATTGATTTATCTAAAGTGCGTTTAGAGCGTACAGGTTTCTTTAAAACTGTTGATATTAAACCAGCACGTGTACCGAATACTGCAGACCAAGTCGATCTTAATGTAAATGTTGAAGAACAACATTCTGGTACAACAACATTAGCTGTTGGTTTCTCGCAAAGTGGTGGTGTCACGTTCCAAGCAGGCTTAAGTCAAACGAATTTCTTGGGCACGGGTAATTCGGTTGCTATTGATTTAACACGCTCAGAGACGCAAGACTATTATAATTTAAGTGTAACTGACCCGTATTTCACCATTGATGGTGTAAAACGTGGTTATAACATGTATTACCGTAAAACCAAGCTTGATGATGACTATAACGTCAACAACTATGTTACAGACAGTTTAGGTGGTGGTCTGACTTTTGGTTATCCAATTGATGAAAACCAAAATATTAGTGCAGGCTTAACGATTGATAAAACTAAAGTAACCACTGGTCCATACGTATCCACCTATGTGCGTGATTATTTGTTAGCGCATGGCGGTAAGAAAACTGGCACAAGTACATATTGTCCGGGTTCTTGGAGCGATGGTGTATGTGTTGATGAAAATGATAATATCCTTTCAACCCAAGAATATAGTTCAGAGTATCAAGGCGATTTCTTTACTTATAATATTAACCTTGGCTGGTCTTATAATACATTAAACCGTCCAGTATTCCCAACATCAGGTATGTCGCATCGTGTGAATGGTGAAATTGCATTACCTGGTAGTGATGTTGAATATCAAAAAATTACCTATGATGCACAAGGGTATTTTCCACTAGGTAAGGACTTCGTACTTCGTGGTTATGGTAAGTTGGGTTATGGTAATGACCTTCCATTCTACAAAAACTTCTATGCTGGAGGTTTTGGTTCGGTTCGTGGTTATGACACAAGTACATTGGGTCCTAAATACGATGGTGTTTATTATACTGAAACAGGTCAAAATGATCCTTCTCCTGAAGAAGTGGGTGGTAACGCACTTGTACAATTTGGTACGGAATTGGCATTACCTTTACCATTTAAAGGCGATTGGACGCGTCAAGTTCGCCCAGTGATTTTTGCTGAAGGTGGTCAGGTTTTCGATACGCAATGTGATGTATTTTCTACAGAAACTGAGCGAAAAACTTGTAAAGATGAATATGGTTTTGACCTAAGTAATTTGCGTTATAGTGTTGGTGTTGGCTTTACGTGGATTACGATGATTGGCCCATTATCGTTAAGCTATGCGTTCCCACTGAATGATAAAGACGGTGATGAGACGAAGAGCATTCAATTTGAAATTGGTCGTACCTTCTAAGGTCGACCTTTCTTTATTTATATGATAGATTAAATCATGAAAAAAATTTTTACAGCATTGGTTTTAACGGCTTTAACTTCAACAGTAGTCAATGCGGCAGGTTATGGTGTCGTGGATCTTGAGCGTGTGGTTGAAAATAGCACATATTTAAAACAACAAAACTCAAGCTTCCAACAAAAAATACAGCCACAAAGCACTAAGCTTGATCAACTAGGTAAAGAGCTTCAGGACTTGCAACAGCGTTTGCAGACTGGCGATAAATTAAGCGATGCAGAAAAGCAAAAATTAGTGGCTCAATACCAAACGAAGCTGAAAGAGTTCAATGCTTTACAGCAAACAATGCAAAGTAGTGTACAAAGTTCTATTCAACAAGTTCGTTCAGTTTTTGATACGCGAGTGAAGCAAGTTGCTGAACAATTGCGTAAAGAAAATCAATTAGATGTTGTTTTGAATAAAAACTCGGCACTTGCCTATGACGCTAAGTATGATTTAACTGATAAAATGATTCAAAAGGTTAACGCAATTAAGTAATCCAATGAATCCTCAACAATATCGCTTAGAAGATCTTGCTCGTTTAGTTCAGGGTGAGTGCGTAGGTCAAGCAGACTTGATCTTCAAAGGATTGGCTAGTCTAGACTCTGCTGAGTCTAGACATGTTGCTTTTGTGAATAGTGAAAAATACTTAGATCAAGCACGACAGTCTAAAGCTGGAGCCTTCATTGTTACAGCAGCTCTGAAAGATCACTTGGTTGAACATCAAAACTTTATTATTGTTGCTAATCCTTATTTAGCATTTGCAATTTTAACGCATGCTTTTGAGGCTAAGCATACTGAGCAGGGTATCGAAAGTACTGCACAGATTCATTCCTCAGCAATTATTTCGGATAGTGCCTATATTGGTCATTATGTTGTGATTGGCGAAGATTGTGTGGTCGGTGATCATACAATTATCCAGTCGCATGTCACCATTCATGATGGTGTTGAAATTGGACGTAATGGTCTGATTGAATCGCATGTAAATTTAATGTCATGTAAAATTGGCGATCGTGTACGTATCCATGCCAATACTGCAATAGGTGGCGAAGGTTTTGGTTTCGCTCCATACCAAGGTAAATGGCATCGCATTGCACAATTGGGTTCTGTCATTATTGGAAATGATGTGCGAATTGGGTCGAATTGTAGTGTCGATCGAGGTGCTTTGGATGACACGATTTTGGAAGATGGTGTCATTATTGATAACCTTGTGCAAATTGCACATAACGTTAAAATCGGTGCAAATTCTGCATTTGCTGCAAAGACAGCTGTAGCTGGTAGCACGACCATTGGCAAAAATTGTATTGTTGGTGGTGGTTCTGCAATTGCTGGACACTTAAATATTGCTGATAATGTGACGTTAACAGGAATGTCAATGGTCACAAATAATATTTCTGTGGCTGGAACTTATTCTTCAGGCATAGGGCTTTTTGAAAATCAAAAGTGGAAACGTACGGTTGTGCGTTTAAGACAATTAGCAGATGTGCCATTGACCCAACTGGTCAAAAAAATTGATCATATGCAGACTCAAATAGAGTCCCTTGAATCAACAATTAAATTGCGTAAATAGAAATATGATGACTGAGTCGAATTCTACTAGTTTCACGAAACCTGAATTGCCAATGACAATTCAAACGATCCGTGAATACTTGCCACACCGCTATCCTTTTTTATTGGTCGATCGTGTTGTTGATGTGACTGAAAATGGTATTGTGGCTTATAAAAATGTGTCTATTAATGAAGAATTTTTTCAAGGACACTTCCCCAATTATCCAATTATGCCAGGTGTTTTGATTGTCGAAGCATTAGCACAAGTATCAGGCATTCTTGGTTTTATCATGAACGATGAAAAACCGAGTGAAGGCTCTTTGTTCTTGTTTGCAGGTGCAGAGAAAGTTCGCTTTAAAAAGCAAGTCGTTGCAGGTGACCAATTGGTGTTAAAATCAGAATTGGTTATGCAGAAACGTGGTATTTACAAATATAATTGTATTGCCACCGTTGACGGTGTAGTAGCAGCATCTGCGGAAATTATGGTTTCGCATCAGAAAATAGAGCAATCATGAGCAATAACGAATTTATTCACCCTACAGCAATTATCGATGCATCTGCCGTGATTGCAGCAGATGTAAAGATTGGACCGTATTGTGTTATTGGTCCAAATGTCACCATTGGTGCAGGTACACAGTTACACTCACATGTGGTGGTCGGTGGTTATACGCGTATTGGCGAGCAGAATGAAATTTTCCAATTCGCAAGCGTGGGTGAGGTCTGCCAAGATCTAAAATATGCAGGTGAAGAAACCTGGTTAGAAATTGGCGACCATAATAAAATTCGTGAACATTGTAGTTTACACCGTGGTACAGTTCAGGATCACGGTCTTACTAAGATTGGTAGCCATAATCTATTGATGGTTAATACACATATCGCACATGACTGTGTGGTAGGTAATCATAATATTTTTGCAAACAATGTTGGTGTGGCTGGTCATGTTCATGTAGGAGACTATGTGATTGTCGGCGGTAACTCAGGGATACACCAGTTCTGTAAGATTGATTCTTACAGTATGATTGGTGGTGCATCCTTGATCGTGAAAGATGTACCTGCTTATGTAATGGTTTCTGGTAATCCTGCACATGCTTTTGCGATGAATGTTGAAGGCATGCGTCGTAAAGGTTGGTCTAAAAATGTGATTCAAGGTTTACGCACAGCATTTAAATTGATCTATAAAGAAGGTCTAACGACAGAGCAGGCTTTAGAACGTATCCGTGCAGAAATTTTGCCTGAAGTTGCTGAGGTACAACTGCTCATCGACTCATTAGAACAGTCAGAACGAGGCATTGTGCGTTAAGCTCATTCTAAATATAAAAAAAGACACTTCGCGTGTCTTTTTTTATATCTATAGGAAAATCATTTTTTAAAGAAAGAAGCCTCTTCAGACTTAGGATATTGTTTAAGTAGCTTGGCTTTATATTGATTGGCTTGAGTCGTGTTTTTATCTACTTCTTTGGCAATATTATAGAGCTGATAAACAGCGCGTGGTGCACGCGAGGAGTTAGGGTATTTGTTCGCCACAATACCATAGTTTTTCTTTGCTTCTGCATAGTTAGTGGGTTCAACGGCTAAGTTGAATTCTGCTAACCAAAAATAGGCATTGCTAATATAAACACTATTGGGATTGTTCTTAATAAAATTTTGCATAGGTGCAATCGCTTTCTTTGCACCGCCTTGCTTATACGCATCTAGAGCTACGGTATAGGCTGCTTTTTCTAGTTCCGATGGTTCAGACGTATTCTGTGTGCTGACAACTACAGGCGGCTTATTTGCTGGGTTTACTGGGGGGGCTGTGTTGTTACCGGAGCTTGTGTTGGTTGTGTTGGTGCTGGGAGTAATATCCTGTTGATTATCCTCCGCTGCATTATTTGCTTCAGGGTCTAGTTTTTGTTGAAGTAATTCTAAACGCTGATCTAGGTCAGCGTAGCGGTTTTCTAATTCATGTTTAAGCTGAGCAATTTCATTATCTTGTTCTTCCATCTTGCCACGCAAGATACGCAAATCATTTTCTAGTTGCTGGTTTTTTTGCATGATTTGCCAATTGATATTGGTTGCAGTGGCTCCTGCACCCGTATCTACAGCTAAGCTAGTTGAGCTGACACTGTTATTACTGGCTTGACTTAAGCCTAGTGATTCAATTGGAACGTTGGCGAAAACAGACGTTGTGCAAAGTAGGGTGAGGGCACATAGGCTATGCTTCTTTAGCATCATGAAATATCCGTGTTGTCATGCTTTTGATGTAGACACATCAAACAAAATTTATTTACCCCATTAAAAACGGCAATGTTCTGAAATGCAATAAGCTTTTACATTGTTGTCGTGTATTTAGGTAAAGGATTGTAGTACCGATGTTGTTCAAAATAGAATGTCTTTTTCTCAGTTTGTTTTATAAATAATCAATTGAATGAAATGCTTACTTAAAAAGCATTTATAGGCTTGCAACTTGGGAGAAAATCTCTATACTCTGTTCTTGCAATGGTAGCCCTGCCGGTTACTTCGCAATTGTACTCTACGAACCCCGCCAGGACCGGAAGGTAGCAACGGTAGTAGAAATATGATGTGCCGAAGGCTTGCTGGTAGGGTTGCCACCAGTTTTATAAATATAAAAGAATAAAAATGAAAGATTATTACGGCATTGATGCTGGTTTAGTTCTTACTATTGAATCCTCTAAAAAATTAAAAGTGTCTTACTTTTTATTTTCTTTTTTGTAATTACCATTATTTTTATCTATTTCTCGATTTTATATTTTATTTCAAATGGCTTTTTAAATTATATCTCCATAGGTATGGTTATATTTTATCTATGTGTATTATTTCGCATTATTATTTAGATGTGCGTATGCCTAATGGCGAGATCCAGAGGATCGAGGCTAGATCGGGTGACTACTATAATACAAGCATTGATGGTGCTTATAAGATGACACTACATAAAAGTAATTTAGGCATTACTGGGTCTAGTTATGAATTGCAGTAAGTTGAGGGTTTTATCTGTATTTAAAGTCTCAAAGACTTCTTCGTATGCTCAAGTTTTAGTGATGTATCTCAGCCTTAAATTCCTTATGATATGAGTGTTAAATGACGATTCAATCTTCCATTTTTCTCGAAATGGCTTTCATAATCGCATCCATTTCAAAGCCACGATACATTAAAAAACGGATTTGTTTGGCTTTGAGTTTTGGATCTGTTGCGACCTCAGTTCCATACTTTTTAATTTTGAGTTGATAGGCTTGTTCGACCCAATCGGTTTCTCTCAGTTCTTCTAAAATTAACCCTGTATCTATCTTTTTTGTTTTTAGCGCCATTTTGATACGGTTAGGGCCTTTGCCCTTACGTTTTTGGCTCGATAGCATAATTTCGGCAACGCGTTGATCACTTTGGTAGTTTTGTGCGGAAAGCTCTTCAACCAGTGTAATCACTTCTTCACGGTACATTGCCCATGTGACTAATTTTTCAATCAATTCTGCTTTTGAATACTCTTTACGTGTCAGTACCGCAAATGCATAAGAACGTAGACGGGAACCTGTTAAACCTGTGGGTTTGGGCTGATTCTCTTCATCAAAATCTAAGGCATCAACCGTTTCTTGTGTTGCCTGCGTGTGGCTGTATTGAGTAGCAGGGGATTCTTCCTCACCAAATTGTTGTTTGAGAGCATCATAGTCAAGAAGTTTGGGGAATTTTGAATTAGGCATAATCGGCTATGAAATAGATCTGAATAAACAAAACGCCCCGTAGGGCGTTTCTTAGTGTAAGCCTAAATGTTGTGTAATCACATTTATTCTTTAGAAAGATACTTTAAATTAAGCATCTAAAAAGTCTGGCTCTTCTTCATTCTCTTCTACGGGTGCAGCATTTGAAGTGGTAAGCAGTTGATCACGGATGATTTTCTCAATGGTTTCAGCCAACTGAGGATTTTCTTCAAGGTGACGAATCACGTTGTTTTTACCTTGACCGATTTTGTCGCCTTGGTATGAATACCAAGCGCCGGCTTTTTGTACGATTTCTTGCTGAACAGCCAAGTCTACAAGCTCACCTAAGTGGTTCACACCTTTACCATAGAGGATTTGGAAGAGTGCTTCGCGGAATGGCGGTGCCATTTTGTTTTTAACAACTTTGACTTTGGTCTCAGAACCAACAATTTCATCGCCTTCTTTGACCTGACCTACACGGCGGATGTCTAAACGAACAGAAGCATAGAACTTCAGCGCATTACCACCAGTTGTGGTTTCAGGGCTACCAAACATCACACCAATTTTCATACGAATTTGGTTAATGAAGATCACCATACAGTTTGAACGTTTTGCATTACCTGTAATTTTACGTAATGCTTGGCTCATCAAACGTGCTTGTAGGCCCATGTGAGAGTCGCCCATTTCACCTTCAATTTCTGCACGTGGTGTTAATGCAGCTACTGAGTCGACAACGATCAGATCAATCGCTCCAGAGCGAACTAACATATCTGCAATTTCAAGAGCTTGTTCACCATTATCTGGTTGTGAAACCAGTAGGTTATCAATGTCTACACCTAGTTTGCGTGCATATTGAGGATCTAAAGCGTGTTCGGCGTCAATAAATGCACAAGTGCCACCTGCTTTTTGACATTCTGCAATCGCTTGCAAAGTCATCGTTGTTTTACCTGAAGATTCAGGACCATAAATTTCAACGATACGACCTTTAGGTAAGCCGCCAATACCAAGCGCAATATCAAGTGTTAAAGAACCCGTCGATACCGCTTCAACAGCTTGTACCGTGTTATCGCCAAGGCGCATTACTGTGTTTTTGCCAAACTGTTTTTCAATTTGACTTAGCGCAGCATTAAGCGCCTTGCTTTTATTATCATCCATCTTACAACCTCAAAACGATGTCACGGATAGTTACTGAATATGATCACTATAGTGACAGATTTAGTCCGTATCTTCTATAAAAGTCATATCGTGTACGACACAATATGACGCATGTCATTCATCATCATTATAAGACCAGTATTGGTCAAATTGTTGATCATTTTCTTGTCTAAACTTGCTGATATCTCGTCGATCTTTTTTACTCGGGCGATGATCAGGTCGAGCTAGATTATGCAACTTTCTTTGGGTTGCAATCAATTCCCGTCGTGTAATACTGACTTCGGTTTCTTCATAAAGCTTTTGTGCGACTGGTGCAGGACCGCGAACATCAGAGAGCTCTTTGATTACCACAGTTTTCTTATCAATACCTTGTTGAATCGTGAGTTCCATACCAATACGGACTTCACGTGATACTTTGACACGTTCGCCATTGTGGTGGACTTTACCCCCCTCGATGGCATTTTTGGCAATCGAGCGCGTTTTAAAAAAACGTGCTGCCCATAACCATTTATCAATACGCATGCCTATAGCATCTTCAGCTAAAGCGGATTTACGCATATTTTGTAGTGACCTCAGCTTGCTCTAAATAATGAATTAAATCGGTGAGTTGATTTAATATGGGATAAGAGCTCGATACTTTAGATTGTCCCAGTGATGAAGGCTGAGCAATGGTAAATAAGTTTTGAATTCCAAAACTTTCAGCACCTTTAAGCACTTTCTCCGTGTCGTCGATAAAATAGCAATGTGATGGGTTAAAAGGATGGTGCTTATGAAGATGTTGCCAAAACTCGGTAAATTCTTTGGCATGACCAAGTGTTTCACTGCTGATGATGACATCAAAATATGAGGCCAGTTCAGTGTGTTCAAGCTTAAATTTTAAGCCTTCGCAATCCGCATTGGTTGCAAGCCAACAAGGATAACCATTGGTTTTCAAGTAGTCGAGAAGTTGAATACAACCTTCGCGGAGGCTGACTTTATGCTTAAATTCGTGCTGTAAAGCCAGCGTATCTACACCAACTTTTGCTGTCCAAAAGCGGGTTGAATACCAATTTAAAGTGTGATTATGGGTTTGATAGAACTGAAACAAAGCCTGTCGACTTTGCTCTAAAGAACACTGGTGCTGTTCCGCATAACGAATTGGAAGTTGATGATTCCAAATAAAATCATCGTAAGCAAGATCCAGTAATGTACCGTCCATATCAAAAATAATAAGCGGTTTTTCCATTTAAAAATCTCCAATGTTTTTTCAAGTTCAACAAAGTTTATAGAAAAACCTTTCAAGAAAAATTATGTACATATCTGTGTACATATTTTCTATCTGTACATAGCAGCATTAGAGTATAAAACAACTAGCTTGAAAAAAACGAATGGCATTAAGTGATAGTTAGCTTAAATCTAGCAACAGAAAACTTTGAGATAAGAAGTTGATGGCTACGGATCGGAAGGTTTTTTATTAGGGTTTTACCTAAGGGTAAGATTATTTTCCAATTTTGTATTCTTTTACTCCCAATAACTCAATAGATGGATTTATGCACTTACCCATTACTTGGATTAACAACAGATGCTTGTTCACAAGTATGCAAATATAAATCAGAACTGAATAAGTGAATAAATCCATGACTGCTGAAACTTAGAGAGGAGAGTCCCCATCTTGAGTCACTCAATATTGCCCATGCTTAGTATTGTTTTATTTCGATTGCTTAATCACCCATCCTGCAGTCTTTTCTATGGTTTCTAGTAGTACGGTCGGTGGAATTTCCCACTTTTGATTGAGTTGGTTGAATAAGCTCAGGTCAATCTGTTCAGTTCTAATAAAATTTAGCATTTCTCCAGACATATCTAATTTTTTTGCCAACCAATGCCATTTTAAAATCCATTTTAAACAGTAGAGTGATACAAAATGATGTGGAGCTTTGACCTGTATAGCATTAGCAATAATGCTGACCAAAGTCTGTAAGGATAATTGTTCAGGGTTGGCTACTAAAATTTCTTGTTTTAGAGTTTGGATATCTTTGCCTGCATGGAAAATAGCATTCACAAGCATTGTTACGGATACTAGAGGCAGTGAATGCTGAGGTGTCCCGGGCAGTGCCTTCATTTTTCTTTGTTTGAGCTGTTGAATTAGGGTGGCAATAGGCTGGTTTGCAGGAATTTCTCCACTCATTTCATCACCTATTACTGTGGCCGGGTGAATGACTGTCCATGGGATATTGAGAGTGTCAGCCTGCTTGATCCAGTTAAAATGCCCTTGGATCTTTGAGGCTTCATAAGCACCCAATCTGTCATAAATTTTGGGCCAATCCGTTTTTTCAATATTCTTTCTATAGATGCCTGCTGCCTGTAAATGCTTGTCTAGAGTTAGCATATAGCCAGACAAGTGTATTGCACGTTCTAAATGACAATGCTTGCATACACTATGTAACAGGTTGGTCAGCCCATCAACATTTACTGCTTTAGCTTGCTCCATAGTGAGATTCCATTTAAACAATGCACTCGTATTGTAGAGATAGTTAACTTCTTTTAATGTTTCCCAATCCTGAGGTGATAGACCTAAATGGGGAAGGGTAACATCACCTTGAATGAAACTAAGTTGGCGATAGTCAATTCCCTGTTGTGTTAGCCAAGATCTTAGTTTATGCGGTTGCTCATTTATATTACGGCAGAGAGCAAAGACCCGTGCATTATCACGGAGCAGACGAGCGACAAGGAATTTACCAATAAATCCAGTTGAGCCGACTATTAAGGCGGTTTGGGGTGATGTAAACATAGAACTAACTCCTATTCATTAGTCATTGCTTACGCTAAAGCATGGAGTATACTCCATGGTCAAGAGGGTTTTAAAAATATGCATGGAAATGAGATATGTTGATCGGTGAACTATCACAACAGATGAATTTGAGTCGAGATACCATCCGTTTTTATGAAAAAATGGAGTTAATTCAACCTTTAGTCCGTAATAATGGTTATAAGGATTATCCTGAACAGACGCTGCAACAATTGAAACTCATCCAGACGGCTAAAAATCTAGGTTTTACACTGGCTGAGATAAGGCAAATCACTCAATTAATCAATGAGAATGAAATTCCGGCTACACAATTTCGTTCGATTTTGTCGGAAAAACTAGGGGTGATACAGGAGAAAATATTTCAATTGCTACAGATGCAGAGCATGCTTGAAAACTTATTGGATGGTGAGCCTTGCCCTTTAAGGAGTGGGTGTGAAATAGGGGATATTGGGTAATCAATCCTCCCAACTAAATTAAAAATTTCACGTTGCTTTAAACGGTCTGTGTGAAATTGTTATTTGTAACGCAGACTCGCTTTCCAGAAACGCTCATATCACTGTCTGTCTTAAGAGTGTGAATTGAAAATCCTCTGGGTAGATGCGATTTTTTTTAATTGGTTTACAGACGAAAATTTAAACTGGAACTTTATTTGGTTAATATTAGGTGTCATTAATATAGCTGGTCAAAATATGATCTTTCCATACACCATTGAGTAAAAGATACTTTCTGGCATAGCCTTCTCGCTCAAATCCTAACTGACGGAGTAGTTTTCCACTACGAAGGTTTTCAGGAACGTAATTAGCCATTACACGATTTAGGTTGAGGTCTTTAATTATATAGCTTAAACAAAACTGTAAAGCTTTAGTCATTATGCCTTTTCCTTGATAATCTTGGTCTAACAAGTATCCAAGATAACAAGAACGAAAGGCACCATAGCAAATTTGATCAAATGTAATGGTTCCAATCACCTGCTCATGTTTGAGTAAAACAAATTTAATCGCGCACTTTTCTTTAAATAATTGAGCATAATCAGCAATCTGCTCGTCCCAGTAGTGAGACTGATAAAAAGATTCATCTCTAAGGGGCATTGCATCGGCTAAATGAGTTTTATTTTTTATATAAAAATGAACTAAATTTTCCGACTTGCAATGTTGTAAACCTACAATCTGTATATCATCAATTTTAGACTCAGGGTGGTTCATTAACTTACTCTCTATACACCTAATTTTATTTAGTAAAATAATACATTTCTCAAGTATTTGAAAAATCATATTCACTTTTTTGACTTTGTATAAGTCAGTCATTTTTGATGTTTTAAACATATAGACTTGTACGGGAGTGCCCTGATATACCATTGAACCTACAAGTAAGCTTTATGCAAATTTGGGTATCACTCTGTCTAATTCGACACATTCCATTTTTTGATTTCTTGGGCGAGCATTTATAGATGAGTTTTCCCAGTCGGCTATATATGAAAAACCGTGCCTAGAGTAAAGATTTATTGCCCGAATATTATCTTGAGAAACACTCAGGGCTATTCTAAAATGCCCTTTAGAAATTGCTAATTTCTTTATAGCATTGATCAGCATATCTGCTATACCATTACCGCGAAACTCTGGATTGACCCACATGGCGATCAAGCCAAACTCTAGTTCAGTACTTTGTTTTCCACCAATTATACCAATAGCGCGTTGCCCATTTAGAGCTAAGATATAGTGATATTGAGTTTTATGTGCTGCACGATCACGCCATTGCAATTCACTATACAGCTCAGTGGTAGAGTATGTTGCAGAAAATGCATTAGGACTCTCTAAGAGAGATTCTAAGCGCACAGTTTTTAATATTTCCCAATCTTCTTCGGTGGTCGAACGAATACTTAACTTATCAATATGTATTCTCACTTTAAAGACACCTTATGATTTTGATAAAATTTGCATAATACATAAACAAATATAAGCCTTCATCAAGCTCTTTCAATCAGCAATAGTTGTCGGTGTGATTACTATGGTTGAACTTTTTTCTCAATCAGTAATGTCAGCCAATCAAGAAACGGGTTGCTATTCAAACTAACTCATATAAAACAAAATTGTAGAGCTGATGAGTAGAGCCAGAGCAATAATTGCGAGGACGCTTGCTTGTTTATTTAATTTTTCGCCGTCTATTTCACTACTGAAAAATTTTGAGAGAGGACGATTCTTAACTTGTAATTGATTCCTGCTGAAGTGATAGGCTACTTTATTGCAATCACCGTATGGGGCGTTTTAATTGACTCAATTGCTGAATCTCTCCCCATTTTACCGCCAGTACTGAAACTTTGCAGTGCAGCTTATATTATTTATTTAGCCTTTAAATTATGGAAAACTTCTACAGTTGATGCAGATTTAAACCAACCCTCAATTACAGCCAAGTCACTTTTCTGCGCGACAATGCTCAATCCAAAAGCTCTGTTGTTTGCTTCAGCCGTTTTTCCAATTGCTGCATGGTCAAGTCTTCAATCATATACGGTGCACATGGGGTTATTTTTATGTCTAATTACTCCAATTGCGTTATTTTGGATATTTATTGGTTCTGTATTGGTTGCTAATAGAATTTCATGGCTAAATCAAAAAAACTTGCAGCGTACAGCTTCTTTAGTTTTGGTTAGTTTTTCAATTCCACTGAGTTATTCTGCAGTTATGTCTATGTAATGTGATTTTCATCAGATTTTCATTTTGCATTGTTAAAATCAAAGCCACCTTTAAGGTGGCTTTTGTATATGTGTAGCAAAAGTAGATAAAAATTGGCTGACTTATGCTAAGAAAATGATGTTGGTGATTGATCAGAATGATTAATAAATAAAGATGTTGCACTGGTTATTTAACTTAGAATCAGGTAAAACATGGATCGAATGACAATAAAATAGAGATGAATAAATGAGTGAACTCAGTTTAGATTTTTTAGATGAAACCCTAGATAAATATGAGGCAAAAGGAAAGAAAAAAGCAATTAAGAAGATTCGTATCGGTTATATGTTATATGCAAAATTTATGTCGAATCCGAAATTTGCAGATAACGTCATCAATTCTTCGCTAGACCCGAAAAAGCGGACCTATCGGAATACTAAGATTAAAATTACCCATGATGAATACGAGCTCACATTTTTAAGAAATGACGATTGAGTCGGCGTGGTTTTATAAAAGCAATTCAGCTTCATCAATTTGAAATATTTAAGCTGTAGTATCTGTGTCATAAATATAAATGCTAAATGATTAAATGCGGTGTGTAGTTTAAGCCTGTTTATTTGGAGAGAGATAAACAGGCTTTTTTGTTAAATAAAATAATTTTATGGTCTGATTTTTAGACAAAAGCCCTATCTATTTTTGTGGTGATCGGGCTTTATTTTTAATTTATATTTTTCAAAATATTGTTTTGACATCATTTCATCATATTGTTCATAGATACTCTTTTTTATTTTGAGTTGATTTATATGCCAATTGTTACTGCAAATGAACTAGACGACATTCTGAACGCATTAATTTCCAAAAATAAAAAACCCGAAAAAATTTTGATTGGATATAAAGCTTATAGTGAACTAATGAATGATCGGAAGTTCTTATCTGAAGTCGCGGGTTCTGCGATGGATCCGAATAAAAGAAAATATCAAAAAATTAAAATTAAAGTGACACAGGATGAGTATCAGCTTGAAGTAAAGTGCGCAGATTAATAGTAAATAACAGCGGTCTGTACAAAATGCATAAAAATGTGTCGGATTGTGCATTTTTAATTGATGTATTCAAAATATAGGTTTATACTGTGTCACGAAATTAAAGTGCTGTAGCTTTTCTCGTTTTATATCCCACGCTTCCATGCGTGGGATTTTTTTTGCTCAAAATTTTTGTCATCAGTGATCATGTAAACATTTGCCCATGAGATGTGCTTGATGAAATGATCATGTCATGTAGTGGCCCCAAGTAGAGATTGGTTTAGGCTGCACAATCGTTTTACATTTTTCTAGTATCATCAGCGTATAATGTTTTTTGAAAAGATACTTTAAGATCTAGAGCGTCTTTATGGGTATGTATCGGCATTTAAGTGTTGAAAATTTTTTGAGTTGCTTGATTCAATAAAAAAGGGTATCGCATGTTCAGAACAATCATTGCACCGCAAGATGCTTTAATTCAGCAACTTGTACCTATTGTGACTCAGGCATGTGAAATTTTGCGTGCAGAATACCAAGCGTATGTTGCAGGCGATGATTTTAGCATTGAAAAAAAGACAGATGATTCGCCTGTGACGCAAGCGGACTATCGTGTTAATCAATACATTACAGAGGCTTTAGAAAAAATATTCCCTCAAATGCCTATTTTGTCTGAAGAAGGGAAGCATACACATAGACAGCACTGGACATCTTTTTGGATGCTTGATCCTTTAGACGGTACTAAAGAGTTCTTACATCAGCGTCCCGAATTTACTATCAATTTGAGTTTGATTGATGGAGCACACACAAGTTTTGCCGTGCTTGCAATTCCATGTGAGCAACAAATTTACTTCTGCCCAAAGCAAGGTCAGCCTTTAAAATACGCTATTGAAAAAGATGTATGGTCTGAATATTATTTATCGGAACAGCAACACACCGTACAAGTCGGTTTAAGCCAAAGTAGCCAGAGCAAGCCTCAATATCAACTTTATTTAGATCAATTAGAAAAGCTGACTGAAATTACAGAATACCGTGCAGGAAGCGCTTACAAGTTTTGTATGATGCTTGAAGATCGTGTAGACATTTATCCACGGTTCCACCCAACGTCTGAATGGGATACCAGTGCAGGTCAATGCTTGTTGGAGCGCATCGGTGGTGGCTTGATTGATTTTCAGGGACGGCCATTCGTATATAACCAAAGAGCGAGTTTATTAAATGGCGGTTTTATTGCTTATCGAAATAACGATATGAAAAAACTCGCATTACAAGCACTTGAACTAATGCCTTCATTGGCTTGAGCTAAAAATTAAGCGTGCTATAGTGTTTTTTGAATTATTGAGTTGTTGTTGATTATGGCCTTAGACTTGCTCCCGCCTAGTATGCTGAAAGCCATCGACTTATTGCCCGATGCAAAAACGCCGGTGACGTTATTTACACGTCATTCTATTCGTGAAGTTGTCACTGGTCAGGGTCTTGCAGGCTATGATTTACAATTGACCCATCAAGGGCGTGATTTGGCTGAAGCTTGGGGCTCATATTTAATTGATAATACTGACCGAGTTATTCAACACTGTATTTCTAGCCCAATTCAGCGTTGTATTGATACTGCTGCGTTAATGATTCAGGGTGCAGATGCGCAAACGCTTGAACCGAATACTCACCGCATAGAAATTATTGAGCAGGGTTTATTGGTTGAACCCGGAAGCTTTGTGTTAGACATTAAACAAGCAGGTCCTTATTTTCAGCGGCAAGGCGCATTGGGTTTTATTAATAGTTTTGTTAATAATGCCTTGCCAGGTATGAAGCATCCGATTCATGGTGTGGTTGATGTCTTGGAACTCATATATAACACTCATCCGAGCAACCCTTATGGTTTGAGCCTTGCTGTTAGCCACGATACGATCTTAGCTGCAATTTTGGCAGTGATTTCGGGGCGTACTATAGTAACCAAAGAAGATTGGCCAAAAATGATGGAAGGTCTATTTGTCTGGTTTGAGGGCGATGTGTTTTTGGAATCTAAATTAAAATGGATTTGGCGCGGTGAAATTCATGAGCTGAATATTCAAGAGTTTCAGCAGCTTTAAGTTTGGGGTTTAAAAACATAGATATTTTTGTTGCTTCTTCATGGCATCTCATTGATTTTATTGTTTTTAATAAACTTAATATTGAAAATAATCAACGAGATGGCAAGGTATTATGATGCTAATCAAAGCATGTACTGTCGTGTAAAAAACTAAATTTTTGCTTTCAGTCGGTTAGGGAAGTCATGTAAGTCGATACTTAGTCCTTCATCATTCAACGGCCATAAAGAAGTATTAACTGCCACAGTTTGCTGATGCATTCGACTGTATTTATCTGCAGCAATGAGTGTTGCAATTTCATGATTGGCAAGCGTGTACGCATTCACAACATCGACAGGGTATTGTGTACGCGCATAAAATTCAGCTTCAGTCTCGCCTTGGTGCAAAGCAAAAATACGTTCAATGGCTGGTAAATACACACCATAACCTAGCCATGCATCGACCCCTTGTGAGGCTTGAATTTCAGCAGTACCACGCATATTTGAAATTACTTTGGCGAGAACATCTTTTTCACCTTTGGTATTAAAATAGTCAATATATTGTTGTTCTGTAGGTTGAAACTTTTCAAGTGTTGGCAGAAATTTGCTGATCATTTTATTCCCCCAGGTGCAGGTTTTATCTGGTTTCATTGTAGGAAAACAGAATACCATATTATTTTTATGGAATTATGTTTTTAATCGCTACGAATCTGAAAATGAGAGCGACAAGTCAGGCTGCTAAAAAAAGATTCAAATTTTTAAAATTGATTGATAAAAACTTTCTACTAAATTGCTGAGAATCTAGCTGTAACGTTCAGCATTCTTTTTTATAAATTTAAGCTGTATCACATAATTTATATTTTTCGGACTTGCATTTTCTAGAGTTGAAAATATTCGTCACTATGTAACAGATGATGTGAATTGAATATAAACGCCAAATCAGGTTTAATAATTAAGTTTTTGATTTATATGTTTAAATTTAAAAAATTAAAGTTTTTTTGTGATGATTTTGGGGAAAGTTGTGAAAAGTGCGAATGGGTTTATATATTGTAAGTTAAGCCTCTGTGTTGTGACGCTGATGCTCGTAGCATGTGGTGGTGGCGGTGGTCATGATGATGGGGATAAAGGAGTTGAAGATTCCACAGCACCTGTCGTAACACCTTATGCTGAGCCTACACATGATGTTTCAGACTCAAATACCTTGGGTTATTTTGATTACGATGCAAACGCGAAGACACGCGTAATACGTAACGATTTAACTGGTAGTTTTGAGGCCATGTTGCAATTCGGTCAGAGTCATGTGGTTGATCCAAATGGCAATGAAAGTAAAAAAATGCCACGTCTAACGATGGAAAAAGAAGCGTTGTTGTTAGTTACGCCAAATGATGCTATGGGGAAAATTGAGAGTCTGAGAGCAGATATTTATATGAATAACCAATGGTTAAGAACCATTGAGCTGGATGACCCAACACAGATTCCTGCATCGGATCAGACCAATACTGATGATCGGGCTCGAGTGCAATATAGTCAGCGTGCATGGAGTGCGCGACTCAATTGGGATGAAATTCGTCCAGGGTTGAGTATTCAACTGAAAGACTCTACTGGCCGTCAAGGACAAATTACGCAAGATAAAATTGATTTTGCCTCTCCAGGAGAGTTGGTCTTAAACAATATTCGTATCGGGATGCTAACTGCATCGCCTGTCGCTACAGGGCACTATATGTTGAATGATCCAGTACGTGCAGGTTCGGATTACTTCCAAACAATCCCTGCTGCTGAAATGACTATTGCAAAATATGATGATATTCAGCTTGATCGGGTCATGATTGCGGATGGAACTATTTACGATACAGCAAGTGCGGATCAAGGTGGTGTGTATGAAGGTGACATGCGTGAAAATGTTGGTAAATCGACTTTTAGTGTAGGAATAAATTTGGCGAATTGGGGTGTCACCAGTGCCTCAATGGCTAGCCAAAGTCAGCCTCAGTTAACTCAAACGGTGGTTGCACATCATAGTCGTGGGAAATATGCCAATGGTGAAAGTACTCATGGTTTAAGTGGGGGGAATGGCATGCTGACCTTATATGATTCGGTTGGCAACGAATTTAGCCATGAAATAGGGCATCATTATGGACTTGGACATTATCCAGGGCAGGAAGGTGAGAATCAGTTTTGGACTTCTCATCATGCTGACAGTGGCTGGGGCTATATTCCGTATCGGAATATGATGCGGGGTAATTTGATTTGGAATAGCAAGGACTTATGGGCGGCTTCCACAGGAATTGCGAACTTCTTGGCTTTATATCCACATAGCCGAGATGCCATGTCTGGTGGTTATGCATCAAGCTCAGTTTCACGCTATACCCACTATACGGGTTATAGTACCTACTTGAAAATTCAACCACACTTTAACCGTTATGTTTGGGATAAGAGCTCGCCTACAGGTTATAAAAAGTGGAATGAAGTCACACGTCAGATGGATGTGGCACAGCCAATCATGCCAGATTCTACTGCCCCTGTTTGGTATCAGCCAAAGCAAAACTATCTACGTCCACGAATCTTTGGCGAACCTGTATTGACCATTTTAGGTGGTTACGATCCGGTAGCCCAAGTTGGATTATTATATCCAGCAGCACGCTCAAACTGGGGTAATGTCTATGATTTACCTGTAGCCAACACGGCGTTGGGTCAGGCTGCATGTTGGTTAAATGTACAGTATCCAAAGACAGTGACCAATATCGCTCTAGCCCCGACACGTTTAGGCAGTAATGCCAATAAATTGCATGTCAATTTAGCGCTTGCGGAGCAGCCGCAAAAAGTTGATTTATACTGTAAGCAAGCCAATGCGGAGGCAAAATTATTATCAACCATTGTGATTCCACAATATGCTACGGCGATTACGCCTGCGGTAAAAATTGGAAAGGCTCAAGGCTATAAAGCCTTACGTGATTTAGAGTTGCCACTACTTGAACAAGAGCTACTTAACCAAGCGACAAACAATATGATTGTTTTATCTCCAAATGGTTTAATGCTTTATCAAGCTTATAAGTCTTATAAGAATGAAATGAGCGCAGCTGCTCAACAGCAATTGGTGCGTTATGAAGAGCAAGAAAACAAGTTGATGCGTTTAAACCGTTGGATAAATGTCTACTATGACGATTTAGCCAAAGAGGTATCTGCAGCTGTTGATGCAATGAATGCTTTTGTTGTGAAATTAGGCTTGGAACAAGATAACCCGCTTGAGCAAAGTGCATTATTGAAAAACAATAAAAACTGCTTAAAAACCGAGCTGACATCTGGCCAGAATATAGATGTTTATATTAGTGGGCCATCGGGCTGTGTGGGTGATGATACGGAACAATGGGTTTATGATGGCTTAGGTCGTATTCATAATAAGGCTGCAATCGGGCAGTGTTTAACAGGCAATGGAGGGAGTGCAAAAGTAACTCTCACGGAGTGTGTGAAGAATAACTCAGCACAAGTGTGGTCAATGGATGTATCGACTTCTGCCATTAAGCAAGCTGGACAATGCCTAGATTTGAATACTGGTAATTTGGTGAGTAATCGTCAAATTGCAATTCGATACAGTTGCTCTGGTAATAATAATCAAAGGTGGACGATGCTGAACCAAAATACAAGTTTGATTTTGGCTGGAGCAAGCTCAAAAAACATTGGTATTTTAGTTAAACACTTAAAAACTGGATCTGTGAATTAAGTACGTTATTAAGTGAGTAATGTATTTTAAAGTGAAATTAAAAGAGAGCTCTCGGCAGGGGGCTTTTTTTGTAAGTTAATATTTGGATGGGTTTGAATAACTGTGATGTTCTATTTCTATAGAACAAATAGACAGGTTTATGTATCAGATACATGCATCAAAAGTGATATGAGCGGCCGTAGGGAAAATTAGATACAAAAAAAGCCCTTTAAAAAGGGCTTTTTTTAATGCATAAATTAGTTAGCTAAAGCTTTAACTTGTGCATTTAAACGGCTCTTATGACGAGCAGCTTTGTTCTTATGGATGATACCTTTATCAGCCATACGATCAATTACTGGTACAGCAGTTTTGTATGCTTCAGAAGCAACTGCATGATCACCAGCAGCGATAGCAGCTACTGTACGTTTGATGTATGTACGAACCATAGAACGTAAGCTAGCGTTGTGTTTGCGTGCTTTAACGTTTTGACGAGCACGTTTTTTAGCTTGAGCAGAGTTTGCCACTCGTGCACTCCTTGAATTAAATTGGTCTGGGCGGGCTGAAATTCAAACTGAAAACCACATCAGAAGAACAATCACCAGCCCGTAAACAAGTGCCATATTTTGATTAATATACGCCATGAAGTCAAGTCTTGACATGCCTTGACCATATTTAAGATACATAAAAATTTTAAAGAAACGTTAAGATTAGCCATCTACATGGGAGTTTGTATAAAAATGACACAAAATATAGAACAAGCGATTGTGATTGGAGCAACAGGTTTAGTGGGTTTAAACCTGATTCAACAATTACAGCAACTCGAAGATTGTAGCAAAATTTTAGCGGTAGTTAGAAGACATAATGTTGAGCTCGATCGGTATGATAAAGTACAGCAACTTGAGCTGGATGACTTTCTCTTGCTAAACCATGAGGATGTACAAGGCTTTAGTCATGCTTTTAGTTGTTTGGGCACAACACTGAAAAAAGCAGGCTCTAAAGAAAATTTCTATGCCATAGATTATGTAGTGAATGCACATTTTGCTGAATTATTTGTTTTAACCAAAACGCATTATTTGTTGATTAGTGCTTTAGGTGCACAAGCAAATTCAAAACTGTTCTATAACCGAGTCAAAGGCGAGCTTGAAGATACGATTCGGGGGCTTGGGCTAGATAAAGTAAGTATATTACAACCGTCTTTATTGATTGGCCAACGTAGTGAAAATCGTTTACTTGAAGATATTTTCCAAAAAGGCTATTTGAAACTTTCGCACTTTATACCGAATCATTTTAAATATAAGCCAGTGACAGCAGAGCAAGTGGCTCATACTATGGTGGAGGCTGCTCAAACGCAGACCAATAAATTTGAAATCTATGATAATTTACGCATACAAAAGACAAAATGAGGGGAAGTGTGGTGACGACAGCATTTGTGACATGTGATTTATTGGATGATCATCCTGAGCTTGATTTACAAGTGGTAACGCCATCCATGGATGGTAAGTTCTTTCAAAGTTATGGCGCACGCAAAACCTTTGCGGGTCAGGTCGTGACAGTGAAATGCTTTGAAGATAACTCTCGTGTGAAAGAGCTTCTCGCAACTGAAGGGGCAGGTAAGGTGTTGGTTGTTGATGGTGGAGCTTCGATGCGCTGCGCATTGATGGGGGACTTGATTGCTGAATCGGCTGTGAAAAATCATTGGAATGGTGTGGTGATTTATGGTTGTGTGCGTGATGTTGACGCCATTGCTGAATTAGACTTGGGTGTACATGCCTTAGCAGCTATCCCGCAAAAAAGTCAGCGTAAAGGTGTAGGTGAGGTAGATATTGACTTGCATTTTGGTGGAGTCAGCATTCAATCGGGTGACTATATCTATGCAGATAATAACGGTATTGTGATTTCAAAAGAAAAATTAGTAGAAGTATAAAAACTTTTTCATGGTGACCTGAATACAACATAGGGACGTACATTATGGTGAAGCATCAAATTAAAGTGATTCAAGCTCTTTTTTCGGGACTGACTCAAGGTGGGCGTGGTGTAACGGGAACGCCGTATCCTAACCAACCAGAGCAAGCTTTAAAGCTCTATGAATTTGAAGGTTCGCCATACTGTCGCCGTGTGCGTGAAGTGTTGACTTTGCTCAATTTGGATTATGAAGTGTATCCATGTCCTAAGGGTGGTACTAAATATCGTCCCCTAGTGAAACAGTTAGGTGGTAAGACTCAGTTTCCATTCTTGGTGGATGAAAATACAGATACCAAGTTGTACGAGTCAGAAGACATCATTCACTATTTATTTGCACAGTATGGTCGAAGTGGTAACACGCCGAAAAAGTATGCACATTATCCTAAAACACCTTATGTCGCTTATGTGGGCACGTTGGTAAATGGCGCGCGTGGTGTTTGGTTGAATAAAAAAATTAAAAATCGTGCCGCACCTGAACAATTGCTTCAACTGTGGGGATTTGAAGCCAGTCCATATACACGTGTTGTGCGGGGGGTGCTGACTGAACTGGAGTTAGCATTTAAATTTAATAATGTGCCGAAAGAACGTTGGCAAGATCAAGGTCCTGCCGTACTACGCTTAAAGCCAGGCAAATATGTCCCACTTGCAGGTGGAAAGCGTGAGCAAGTTGTGCAAGTGATGGGGCGTGATATTCAAGTGCCTTATCTCGTCGATCCGAATACAGGCACGGCATTGTTTGAGTCAGCGGATATTGTTGCTTATCTCAAGCAGACCTATGCAGCATAAAAAGAGGCATCTCAAAGAGATGCCTCTTTTGATTTCTAAGCATTGATGTTTTATCAGGTTGATCTGATTTTTTTGTCATTACAATGGAATGATTAATTGTATTTATCTTCAGCTGTTATAAAAATATTTATCATTTGACTGATAATACGATATACATTTAAACATCCGCAGCTTTGAGGAAACGTATAATTTCTTTGGAAAATTTGAGCGGTTCGCTTAACAGCGGTGTGTGCCCTGACTTTTTGAAGATCACTGTTTTGGCATAAGGTACGCTTGATGCAATCAGTTTTTGTCCTTGTGAAGGATAGAGCTTAGACATCTCACCTATAAAGAATGTGGTGGGACGGTCAATCTGACTCAGCGCGAGACGATAATCTTCTTGATGGTAAAGATAATTATGGATGTACCAAGCCATATAGTCTAAACGCTGAATAGGAAGCATAAACTTCTGTAAGCGTGGCTGTTGAAAAGCTTTTTGAAATAAAACTGTGCTTCGAGATGGCTTGGCTTGCAGTTGCATAAACGCGAACCAGTAGTCGACCAGTTGTGTGCGAGTCGTTGGCTTTAGTTCAGACACCAAATTGTACTGAGTATTTTGTGCCAAAAGTTCCGTAATGTTTTGTAAGATGGTTTTAAAATCTTTATGTTTTTCTGCAAATAGACCATGTGACCATTCTGCATCTACGCAAATTTTAGGGGTTTGGTCAATGTGTAGATAACTATGTACATGTTTTTGAAAGTGACCGTATTGCAGGCCATGCATAGCTGTGGTGGCCCCCATAGAATAGGCAATAACACGAAATTGATGATGTGTTTGTTGTTCTAAAAAACAATTTAAATCTTGCCAATGGCTAGAGATAGCGTCTAGTTTTGGAATTCGACACTGTGCTGAACCACCAAAGCCACGCCAATCGGGAATATAAAAACGATATTTTTTCCGATGTTGAAATAAAAAAGGGAGCCATTGCCAGCTTTGCATGCCTAAACCAGAAAGTACGAGTACAGGCTCGCCTTGTCCAAATTCGCGAACATAGAGTTTTTCACCATCGGGCATCGTATAGTGTGGCATGGTCAATCCTTTGTATGATTTTTATTTTTCAAATGTTTTAAGCGTGGGAATAATGGTTTCTAACCATTCAATCCAGCCGACCTCTAAATTGATCCCAAGTTGTAAGATCATTTTATGAATATACAAGGTTCGATCATGAGGATCTGCCTGTCCAAAATCTTTAGCAAAAATCGTTTGGTAAATCTGTAATTTTTCTTTATGTAGAGCTAAATGGCGTTCCAGCTCAGGTAAGACAGCGTTACCACCTAACTGAGCTTCAACACGAAGTCTCACCATGACTTCTTCTCTTAGTTGAGCAGGTGGACTTTGTTTTACCAACCAATCTGCCAATTCTGTGCGTCCAAGTTGTTCAACTTGATAGGTTTTTTTTCTAGACGTTGCACCATCTTCTTCTATGGTTGAGATCCAGCCTTTGCTCTGCATAGCGCTGAGTTCTCTATAAATTTGTTGATGTGTTGCATTCCAAAAGAAGCCCATTGAACGGTCAAAGCGACGTGCTAACTCAATGCCTGTACTTGGTTTTTCAATCAAACTGGTCAATAAAACATGAGCTAATGACATTTTGGTAATATTTCGCAAATAAAATGGACGTAGAGTCATTATGCAACATGTTGCATAAAAAACAAATCTCGATTATAAAGATAAAAAGTATGCAACTTGTTGCATTAAATAGTTTGATTTAACCTTGTATTTAAAATACCAGCCAGCGAAAGCACGCCAAGGAGTATATATGTCTAATTATCCGCATTTACTTGCGCCTTTAGATTTAGGCTTTACCACATTAAAAAACCGTGTACTCATGGGATCTATGCATATTGGATTAGAGGAAGCACCAAACGGTTATAATCGTATGGCCGCATTCTATGCAGAGCGTGCAGCAGGTGGTGTAGGACTGATCGTAACAGGTGGTATTTCACCGAATGATGCAGGTTTGACTTTTGCAGGTGGTGCAAAGTTAGATAGCCGTGAAGAAGCTGACAAACATAAAGTGATTACGGAAGCTGTGCATGCGGCTGGTGGTAAAATTGCAATGCAAATTTTACATACAGGCCGCTATTCTTATCAGCCAGAGTTGGTTGCACCTTCTGCAATTCAAGCACCTATTAATCCTACTAAGCCACATGCTTTAACGTCTGCTGAGGTGAATCAGACCATTGCAGATTTTGCTCATTGTGCAAAGTTGGCACAGTATGCAGGCTATGATGGCGTCGAAATCATGGGTTCAGAAGGATACTTAATTAATGAATTCATTGCAGCGCGTACCAATCATCGTGATGATGAATGGGGTGGAAGTTATGAAAACCGTATTCGTTTCCCAATAGAAATTGTCAAACGTACACGTGAAGAGGTGGGTGAAAACTTCATTATTATCTATCGTTTATCCATGTTGGATTTGGTCGAAGGTGGTTCAAGCTTAGAAGAAGTAATTCAGCTTGCTAAAGAAATCGAAAAAGCGGGCGCAACAATTATTAATACAGGGATTGGTTGGCATGAAGCACGTATTCCGACCATTGCAACCAAAGTCCCACGTGCTGCATTTACATGGGTAACTGAAAAATTAAAAGGCATTGTCAAAGTGCCATTGATTACGTCAAACCGTATCAATACTCCTGAAATGGCTGAGCATGTATTGGCGTCAGGTCACGCAGACATGATCTCTATGGCACGACCAATGCTAGCTGATTCAGAGTTTGTCCTTAAGGCAGAGCAGGGTCGTAGTGATGAAATCAATACCTGTATCGGCTGTAACCAAGCGTGTTTAGACCATATTTTCTCGATGAAAATTGCGACCTGTTTAGTCAACCCGCGTGCATGCTATGAAACTGAACTGATTTTTAAAGAAAGTGCAGAAAAGAAAAATATCGCAGTGATTGGTGCTGGCCCTGCAGGTTTAAGCTTTGCTACTTATGCTGCTGAGCGTGGGCATCAAGTGACAGTGTTTGATGCAGCCAATCAAATTGGTGGACAGTTTAATATTGCAAAAACGGTTCCGGGCAAAGAAGAGTTCTACGAAACTATTCGTTATTTTAAACGTAAAATAGAGTTGCAACCTAATATCCGTTTGGTTCTTAATCATTTAGTAACTTATGAAGAACTACAAGATGCAGATTATGACGATATCGTTGTTGCGACAGGGGTGACGCCACGTGAATTGAACATTCCGGGTGTGGATCATCCAAAAGTACTAACGTACATCCAAGCACTTAAAGAGCGTTTACCTGTTGGGCGCCGTGTAGCCATTATTGGTGCAGGTGGGATTGGTTTTGATACAGCAGAATATTTAAGCCATGAAGGTGAAAGCGGTAGTCTAAACCCTGAAAAATTCTATGATGAATGGGGTATTGATACCAGTTATGCACATGTCGGCGGTTTAAAACAGCCTAGCGTTGAGCAGTCTGAGCGTGAAATTTACTTATTGCAGCGTAAGTCGAATGCGGTAGGTGCAGGCTTGGGTAAAACGACAGGTTGGATTCACCGTACTGGTTTGAAGCATCGTGATGTAAAAATGATTGCAGGTGCAAGTTACGACAAGATTGATGATCAAGGACTACACATTACTGTCAATGATCAGCCAACAGTATTAGAAGTGGATAATGTCATTATTTGCGCAGGTCAAGAGTCTTACACAGCTATGTATGATCAGTTAAAAGCAGATGGTAAGAATGTGCATTTAATTGGTGGTGCAAAAGAAGCGGGTGAGTTAGATGCAAAGCGTGCAATTCGTCAAGGCGCTGAATTAGCTGCAACTATTTAAAGCATCATCATTTTTGAATCAGTTGAATAAATTGTAAACAAGTCCCTCTCCTTTAAGGAAGGGGGATGAGAGGTGTTGTCAGAAATATGAGTATTTTTCCTCACCTCTACCTTTTCTAGAAGGTCAAACTGTCTTCATTTGATTTATTAAAAACATTCAAATTCATAGGGATAGAATAATGAGCATAGCAATAACAAAACAAGCACTGCAACGTTGGCATGAGATGATCAACAACCGTGATATGGGTGCTTTAAGTGAGCTCTTGGCCGAAGATGTCGTGTTTCGCTCTCCAGTGGCTTTTAATCCTTACTCAGGGAAGCAAGTTGTTTTTTTTATTTTGAGTAATGTGATTCAGGTTTTTGAAAACTTTACTTACCACCGTGAATTTTTTACAGAAGATGGTTTAAGTGTCGTTCTTGAGTTTTCAGCCAATGTAGGCGAAAAAAAGCTCAAAGGGATTGACATGATTCGTTTTAATGAGCAAGGTCAAATTGTAGATTTTGAAGTGATGATTCGTCCTAAGTCGGGGCTAGAGGCCTTAGCTGTACAAATGGGACAGCGAATGGCAGCGTTTGCACCTCAAGCTGGATGATAAAGGTGTGACTTGTTATTTATAGTTAGGCACGAAAATTGATGCATCACTAAGAAAGATAGGAAAAGAAGGTATTGATATGAATGCTGTGTTCAGTTTGCTAAATCAATTACGTCAAACGGCATTGGATCGAGTAACTGGTGCGGAACACCCGAAACTTTTTCTTAATCCGCAAGGTGAAATTCAAGAGACGATAGGTGCACTACCACAGCTTCAACAAAAGTACCGACCGACACCGTGGTTATCCAACTCGCATGCCCATCTTTTGTATTTTGATGTGATTCGGAAACGTCAAATTCAATTAGAGTATGATCATTTTGATCAATTAGAGATGCAAGACGGTGGGGTCACAGGCATTATGTGGTTCGGTTATGACTTACCTGAAGCGACGCCAACGGTTGTGGTCATGCATACGATTACAGGTTCGCCTGAAAGTATGCGTGAGGTGGTACGTGACTTAAATCGCTATACAGGTTGGCGCATTGCACTCTGTTTACGCCGTGGTCATGCTGACCTACCTATGCCTGTACCGAAAATGAATCTTTTCGGTTCAACTGATGATTTACGTGAACAAATTGCCTTTATTCAAAGCACATTTCCAACTTCAACTCTTTTTGCCGTAGGTTCTTCTGCGGGCACGGGGCTTTTAGTGCGTTATTTGGGAGAAGAGGGTAATCAAACCCCTTTTAAAGCGGCTTTTGCCCTGTGCCCAGGCTATAATACGGAGCTGGGTTTTGTAAATGTACATCCCTTTTACAGTAAAGTCATGACCAAGAAACTGTTTAAGAAATTTATTTTTCCTTACCACCAAACGTGGCAACAAACGACCTCTGTATCGCAAGTCTTAATGACCAAAACCTTGGCTGAGTTTGAATCGAGTTATTATGAAATGGCGGGTTATGTAGACTATGACAGTTATAACCAAGCCACAAATCCAATCTATGTATTTGAAAATGTCGCCATTCCATTGCTGATTTTAAATGCAGAGGATGATCCCGTCTGTCACATTAAGAACTTCGAACCGTATAAAGATATGATTCAAAAAATGCCGAATATTGCTGTAGTGACGACGAAAAAGGGCAGTCATTGTGGTTTCTATGAAGGGACGCTCAATACCGAGTCTTGGGCAACCAAGTTGATTGCGGACTTTTTGAAACTGGAACAACAAAAACACTAAATATAAAAAGACCTACAGTAGTGTAGGTCTTTTTTGATTGGATTCGTCATCTAAAACTTAGACGGCTTCACAAGCTTTCTTGCTGAGACCAAATTTCATCTGCAGTAAAACTAAGATCAAGGCCATAAAGCTGAGCGCGGCACCTGTATATGAAACTGCTGCATAGCTGAGTTGCAGACTCAGTACCGTTGCACCTGCAAAGGCACCTAAGGCATTACCTAAGTTAAACGCACCAATGTTGACTGAAGAGGCGAGTCCAGGCGCATCTTCTGCGACCGACATGACGCGCATTTGCAGTGGCGGTACAACCGCAAATGCTGCCGCACCCCAAATCACCAAGCCAATCGCTGCACCAGTAGTTGTTTGCGCTAGTACGGGGAAAATAAGCATCATCAGCATTAAAAGGACAAGGAAGCCTATCAGGGTTTTCTCTAAGGATAGATCGGCAAACTTTCCGCCAAAATGGTTACCAATAGAGAAACCGATCCCGATTAAAACCAACATGAAGGTGATGGTTTGTGGTGATGCATGCATAAATACGTGTAGGCGCTCGGAGCAATGTAGGTATATAACGCAAACATTGCGCTCGCGCTCATGACCGTGGTTAGTAAGGCAAGGACGACAGGCGCACGTGTTAAAACGCGCAATTCTTTTGCCACATTCGGTTTAACCACATCGTGATCTTGTGGAAGCGCTTTCCATAGTGCCAACATGGTCATGATGCCTAAGATTGAAATTGCAGCAAAAGCCACGCGCCAACTGGTATTTTGACTGAGCCACGTTGCAAGTGGGACACCGCCAATATTGGCAATGGTGAGGCCCATAAACATCATAGCGACCGCACTGGCTTGTTTGTCTTTAGGCACTACACTTGAGGCTACGACTGAACCTAAACCGAAGAATGCGCCATGGTTTAAACTGGTCATTAAACGTGCTCCCATCAGGCTTATATAATCAGGCGCAACGGTTGCCAACACATTTCCGATCGTAAAAATTGCCATCAATAGGATTAAAGCTGTTTTCTTAGGAAAGCGTGCCAGCCATAAGGTCATGAGCGGAGCCCCAATCATGACGCCTACTGCATAAGCACTAATCAGCAGTCCAGCTTGTGGAATTGACACGGACAAATCATTGGCAATTTCAGGCAAAAAGCCCATGGGTGAAAACTCGGTGGTTCCAATGGCAAAAGCACCCACTGCAAGCGCCAAAAGTGGAAAATTAATTTTCATAGCGATGCTCATCCCAAATGGGAGCTAATCCTTCAGGATTCACTTCACGTTGATTTCGGTCTAATTGCGTAATTGCCATCATTTCTTCAGTCGAGAGTTGAATCTCTTGTGCCTTTAAGTTGGATATCAAGTGTTCGCGTTTGGTTGAAGAGGGTATGACTGCAAAACCACGTTGTAATGCCCAAGCTAAGCTAATTTGTGCAGTGGATACCTGATGTTGCTGCGCGATCCGCATTAGAATTGGATCATGCAAAACCTTACCGTAAGCGAGTGTCATATATGAAGTGACATCAATGTTTTGAGCTTGGAGGAAATCAACCAACTTATGGTTTTGTAGATAGGGGCTGAGCTCAATTTGGTTGGTTGCGATATTTTCTAACCCAATACTCTCTATTGCCTGTTGAGTCAGCTCAATATTGAAGTTAGAAATACCAATGTGTTCGGTCAAACCTTGTTGTTTTGCTTCCAATAAATTCTGCATGAGTTCTGTAATGTTCACACCTGCGCTTGGGGCAGGCCAGTGGATCAAGGTTAGATTTACTGCATCGGTTTTTAATTTGTTCAAACTTTCTTTTAAACTTGGAATCAATTTTTCGGCTGAATAATTTTCCGTCCAAATTTTTGTGGTGAGAAAAAGATCTTGACGATTGATACCACTCAGCTCAAGGGCTTGACCAACTTCGGCTTCATTACCATAGATTTGAGCAGTATCGACTGCGCGATAACCGACTTCTAACGCAGTTTTCACAGACTGAATGACAGTATCACCTGTTAAACGGAAAGTGCCTAAGCCGAATTGAGGAACGATATTCATTTTTTACTCGATAACTTGTTTCATGGAATGAGGCTATTTTGTAGAAAAAGGGCTTGCTTAAAAACTGGGTAATTTGCAAAATATTATTGACTAATAATCAATAATTAAACATGAAATCAACCATAGAAGAATTAACGGCTTTTGTGAGCATTGTTGATAGTGGCTCTATCGTCAAAGCTGCGCAGCAGTTAGATCAAACTACATCGGGTGTCAGCCGTGCATTGCAACGTTTAGAGTCGAAGTTGAATGTGACTTTGCTGGAGCGAACGACACGGAAGCTCAAGCTGACTTATGAAGGGCAGCAGTTCCTGCTAAAGGCGCGTAAGATTTTACTTGATCTGACCGAAGCTGAAGAGAGTCTGCAAAATACTGATGCGGAGGCGTCTGGTTTGATTCGGATTGATTCAGCAACGCCCTTTGTATTGCATGTGATTGTGCCGCTGATTGAAGAGTTTATGCAGTGCTATCCAAAAATTGATATAGAAATTACCAATCACGATCAGGTCATAGATTTACTTGAACATAAAACCGATGTTGCGATTCGGTTTGGTGAGTTGGCGGATTCAAGCTTACATGCCAAGCTGCTTTGTAAAAGTCGTTTATATATAGTGGCAAGCCCTACTTATGTGCAAAAACATGGTCTACCTAAAAATCCAGCAGAATTAAGCTCACACACTTTGCTTGGTTTTAGCCAACCTGCACATTTAAATACGTGGCCTATTCAGTTGGAGGATGAACCTTTAACTATTCAGGCCAAAATTAAATGCTCAAATGGAGAAACGGTTCGCCAGTTGGCATTGCAAGGGGCAGGGATTGCATGTTTGTCACGTTTTATGGTTGAACAAGATATTCAACATGGGCGGTTTATTGCTTTGCTGGAAGATCAGATTCAGATTAAAGAGCAGAAAATACATGCGGTCTACTATCAACAGAACTATGTGCCAAAACGTATTCGCTTGTTTATCGACTTTCTTGCAGAAAAATTAAAAGCTTATTTATAAGTTGACAATAAAAAAACCCGATATTAATCGGGTTTTTTAATCGTCTAAACAGCGATGATTAGTTTTCTAAAGCTGGTGTCGCTGCTGCAATTGCTGCTGCAACCGCATCATCTTCAGTTTGTGTATTTGGGTTTGTATTGCTTGGGCGCGCTTGCGTTGGTTTTTCTTCAGCCTTTGGTGCCTCTGCTTTAGGTGCAGGCTCTGCTGCTGGAGCAGGTGCTGGTGTTTCACGACGTATTTCAGTGGTGGTGTTCGGCGTTTCTTCGCGAATCACTTCAACTTGTGCTGGAATCTCAGGTTCTGATGCTTCTAAGGGTTGAAGTTCAACAGGTTGTTGTTGCTCTGTTGTTACTTCAACTTGTTCTTGTTCATCTTCTTTAGGTGCTTCTTTCTTTACACATGCTGTTAATAGTAAACCTGCTGCAATTGCACCACAAATTAAAAGTTTTTTATTCATAATTACACAAAATTGAGTGTTTGAGGGATTTCACTAGTATAACAGCAAAATGCAAGATGAAAATCCTATGAACTTAGCTTAATTTTATCTGCCAAATGCTGATAGAATATCCAATTGTTTATTGTTCTATGAATTGATGCGGATTGACTTTGCTTTATTGGTGCAAGGTAAAGTAAAATTGCGCAACATTGCAGGCCGAATTAGGCTCGATTGTACGAGAAACCCAATGACCCATTTTATTTTCGTGACTGGTGGTGTAGTTTCATCACTAGGTAAAGGTATTTCAGCTGCTTCAGTTGCTGCGCTTTTAGAAGCCCGTGGATTAAAAGTAACCATGGTAAAAATGGATCCATACATTAATGTCGATCCAGGGACTATGAGCCCATTCCAACATGGTGAAGTTTTTGTCACAGAGGATGGTGCAGAAACCGATTTAGACTTGGGTTATTACGAACGTTTCTTGCGTCGTGCGAAAATGACCAAGTTAAATAACTTTACTTCTGGTCGCGTATACCAAGACGTTTTAAATAAAGAACGCCGTGGTGACTACCTTGGTGGAACTGTTCAAGTTATTCCACACATTACAGACAACATCAAAGAGCGTGTACTTCGTGCCGGCGAAGGTTATGACGTTGCGATTGTTGAAATTGGCGGCACAGTAGGTGACATCGAATCTCTCCCATTCATGGAATCTGTACGTCAACTGATGGTTGAGCTAGGTCATAAGCGCACCATGCTTATGCACTTAACTTTGCTTCCATATATCAAATCTGCGGCAGAGTTGAAAACAAAACCAACGCAGCACTCGGTAAAAGAACTGCTATCAATTGGTATTCAACCCGACATTTTAATCTGTCGTACTGAACACGATGTTGATGCAGACACGACCCGTAAAATTGCTTTGTTTACCAACGTTGAAGCACGTGCAGTTGTGGTGTGTAAAGATGCGCGTAGCATTTACCAAATTCCACGTACCTTCTACGAACAAAATGTTGATGATTTAATTTGTGAACGTTTTGGTTTTAACGACTTGCCTGAAGCTAACTTGACGGACTGGGACAATGTCGTAGAGGCATTACTTAACCCTGAATACACTGTACGTGTTGCAATGGTGGGTAAATATGTTGAACTGCCAGATGCTTATAAGTCTGTCAATGAAGCACTATTACATGCAGGCATTCAGAATCGCGTTAAAGTGCAAATTGACTATGTCAATGCTGAAGAACTTGAAAGCCAAGATGTAAGCGAAGTATTAAAAGATATGGACGCAATCTTGGTGCCAGGTGGTTTTGGTGAGCGTGGTACTGAAGGGAAAATGCAAGCGATTAGATTCGCACGTGAAAACGGTGTTCCATTCTTAGGTATCTGTTTAGGTATGCAGTTGGCTGTGATTGAATATGCGCGCAATGTTGCTGGCATTAGTGATGCAACGTCTACTGAATTTAACCGTTCAACAAAATCTCCATTAATTGGTCTTATTACTGAATGGTTAGATGAGCGTGGCGAAGTTCAACAGCGTAATGTTGATTCTGACCTTGGTGGTACGATGCGTTTGGGTGCTCAAAAATCAGAATTGGTTGAAGGCACAAAAACCCGTGAAGTGTATGGTTCAGCAGACATTATTGAGCGTCACCGTCACCGCTATGAGATGAATAACCGTTTTATTCCTGCGCTTGAAGAGGCTGGGATGAAAGTTTCTGGTTACTCACCAGTGCAGCACTTGGTAGAAACAGTTGAAATTCCTCAACATCCTTGGTTTATTGCTGTACAATTCCACCCAGAATTTACAAGTTCACCACGTGATGGACACCCATTATTTGCTAGTTTTATTGACGCTGCTAAAACACAGCATAAAAAAGCAAAGTAATCTGGGTTAATAAATAAACTAGGAAGTTTAAATGTCACAATTAAAACCACAAGAAATTGTACGTTTAGGCGATATACAAATGGCAAACCACTTGCCATTTGTACTATTCGGCGGCATGAATGTACTTGAGTCTAAAGACTTGGCTTTTGAAATTGCAGAGACTTATGTCGATATCTGTAAGCGTTTGGAGATTCCTTACGTATTTAAAGCGAGCTTTGATAAAGCCAACCGTTCGAGCTTGAACTCGTTTCGAGGTCCAGGCCTAGAAAAAGGAATTGAGTGGTTAGCTGACATTAAAAAACACTTCAATGTGCCTATCATTACAGATGTACATGAGCCTTACCAAGCTGCACCTGTAGCTGAAGTTGCAGACATTATCCAACTTCCTGCTTTTTTGAGTCGTCAGACTGATTTGGTTGAAGCGATGGCAAAAACAGATGCTATTATCAACATTAAAAAAGCACAATTTCTTGCACCACACGAAATGCGTCATATCTTGCATAAGTGTTTAGAGGCAGGAAATGACAAACTCATTATTTGTGAACGTGGTTCAGCATTTGGCTATAACAATTTGGTTGTAGACATGTTGGGTTTTGACATCATGAAAGAAATGAATGTCCCTGTGTTTTTTGATGTGACTCATGCGCTTCAAACACCAGGTGGTCGCTCGGATTCTGCGGGTGGTCGTCGTGCGCAAATCACGACGCTTGCTCGTGCAGGTATGGCAACAGGTTTAGCTGGTCTATTCTTGGAAGCACATCCAGATCCAGAAAAAGCCAAGTGTGATGGTCCATGTGCATTACGTATGTCTCAGCTTGAGCCATTCTTAGCACAACTCAAAGAATTGGATACCTTGGTTAAAGGTTTCAAAAAGTTAGATACACACTAAATTATAAACTCATTGGTGCTATCTAAAGCATCTCGTTATTAATCTACTGAGGAATTGTTCATGAGCCAAATCGTTGACATCCGTGCACGTGAAATTTTGGACTCTCGTGGTAACCCAACCATCGAAGCAGACGTAATCTTAGCATCTGGCGTAGTTGGCCGTGCATGTGCACCATCTGGTGCTTCAACTGGTTCTCGTGAAGCTTTAGAACTTCGTGATGGCGACAAAGCACGCTATTTAGGTAAGGGTGTTAAAAATGCGGTTAATAACGTAAACACTTTGATCCGTGATGCTCTAGTGGGTAAATCAGTATTTGAACAAAAAGACATCGACAACACGATGATCGCACTTGATGGTACTGAAAACAAAGAAAAATTGGGTGCAAATGCAACTTTAGCGGTATCGCTAGCTGCTGCACGTGCTGCTGCTGATGAAAAGAAAATTCCTCTTTTCCAATACATCGCAGACTTACGCGGTCAAACTACTTTGACTATGCCTGTACCAATGATGAACATCATCAATGGTGGTTCGCATGCAGATAACAACGTAGACATCCAAGAGTTCATGATTGAGCCTGTAGGTTTTACTTCATTCTCTGAAGCGCTTCGTGCGGGTGCGGAAATCTTCCATTCTCTAAAATCAGTTTTAAACAAAAAAGGTTTAAACACTGCTGTAGGTGATGAAGGTGGTTTTGCACCGAACTTACGTTCAAACGAAGAAGCGATCACTGTTATTCTTGAAGCGATTGGTCAAACTGGTTACAAAGCAGGTTCTGATATTATGCTTGCGCTTGACTGTGCATCTTCAGAATTTTACAAAAATGGTCAGTACATCCTTGCTGGTGAAGGCAATAAAGCATTCACAAGCAACCAGTTCTCTGACTATTTAGCGGGCCTTGTAAACCAATATCCAATTATCTCTATTGAAGATGGTTTAGATGAGTCAGATTGGGAAGGTTGGTCTTACTTGACATCTATCCTTGGTGATAAAATCCAGTTGGTGGGTGATGACTTGTTCGTTACAAACCCAAAAATCCTTCAACGTGGTATTAATGAGAAAGTAGGTAACTCTATTTTAATCAAATACAACCAAATCGGTACGTTGACTGAAACTCTAGATGCGATCTATCTTGCGAAAGCAAATGGTTATAGCACTGTTATTTCACATCGTTCAGGTGAAACTGAAGATTCTACTATTGCGGATCTTGCGGTAGGTACTGCTGCTGGTCAAATCAAGACAGGTTCACTTTGCCGTTCTGACCGCGTAGCGAAATACAACCAATTGCTTCGTATTGAAGAATTGACAAATGCTGCTTACCGCGGTAAAGCTGAGTTTAAAGGTTTAAACTAAGCGACTGATGTCAATGTTAAATGTATTCGACTCGTTGATGAGTAAAGTACTACTAGGCCTTGCGATCATTTTGATCGCAGGGTTTCAGTATTTATACTGGTTTGGTGAGGGTGGTTATCAAGACCATTTACAACTCACACAAAAAATTCAACAACAAACTGAAATTAATAACGACTTAAAAGAACGTAATCGTGTCTTGGCGGCAGAAGTGTATGATTTGAAGAATGGTATTGAAGCCATTGAAGAGCATGCGCGCTTGGACTTGGGTTTAATCAAACCGCGTGAAACGTTTATTCAAATGAGTACCATCAGTACTCAATATAAACCTGTTTATATTAATCCAAACGCCCAAATTGATTTGCGGACCAATGAAGACGATGAGCCTGAACTCCCTCCAGCTACCCCATAAATTGTGGGCGATTATTCCTGCTGCAGGTTCTGGAAGTCGTTTCTCTAAATCAGAGCTGAAACAATACCAAATGATTGGTCAAAAAACTGTGCTTGAGCATACAGTTTCTCGTCTAAATCATTTACCTTTACAAGGCTATGTTTTGGCGATTAGTTCAGATGATGATGTTGCTCAAAGTTTGCCTTTTACCAATATGGAAAAAGCACATTTCTGTGAAGGTGGTGCCGAGCGTGTAAACTCGGTGCTCAATGCGCTCAATTATCTTTCCACAATCGCTAATGCTGACGACTGGGTCTTTGTGCATGATGCAGCACGTCCATGTGTAACGCAGGATTGTCTATGGCAACTGGTTGATACTGCTATTCAGTTCAATACAGGGGCGATTTTAGCGATTCCTGTTAGAGATACTTTAAAGCGAGTGGTCTCAGCGCAAAATATTCAAGAAACGATTGACCGTTCACAGCTTTGGCAGGCACAAACCCCACAGATTGCTAAACTGGGTGTTTTGAAGTCAGCCATTGAGCATGCACTTGTAGCAAATGCAGTCATTACCGACGAAGCTAGTGCTTTGGAGTTTGTAGGTCAACCCGTTCAGGTTGTACAAGGCCGCTCCGATAATATTAAAATTACCTATCCTGATGACCTAGAGCTTGCACGCCTCATTTTAGCAGCACAATAAAAAAATAATTGGGTTTATTGGGTTAAAACTACAGAAATATGGGTTTGAATGATGTTATCTAAAACACTTTAAACTTATAATTTGCCCTGTCTTTAGCTCATTCAAATTACGCAAATGATACCATCACAACAGTATCGTTTTTTACGTCAGTCTTTACGTGACGGCAGAAGCATTAAACATGACTCATCTCGTTGGGCTAAACTACATTTAGATCCATGGCTTTTATGTTTTCTTATTTTAAATGCCATTTTGGGCTTGCTGGTAATCTATAGTGCCTCAGCACAAGATATGGGGATGGTATTTCGCCAAGCCACCAGTTTTGCTGTAGGCTTCATTGTGATGATTATCTGTGCGCAAATTCCACCCAAAGTCTATCAGGCCATTAGTCCTTATTTTTTCATCTTCGCAGTGATTTTGATGGTACTGGTCTTGGTTGTGGGTGAAACTCGAATGGGAGCAAGGCGCTGGATCAGTCTGCCGGGTATAGGCAGTATGCAGCCTTCTGAGTTTATGAAGTTTGCTATGCCTTTAATGATGGCGTGGTACTTCGCAGGTCGTGCTTTTCCACCGAAGTTTATGCATATTGTGATTTCGTTGGGCATTATGATGTTGCCGTTTTTATTGGCAGCTTTGCAACCTGACTTAAACTTAGGCCTCTTGATTCCCGGGGTATGTGTCATTTTCCTCAGTGGTATTTCTTGGCGTCTGATTGCTTTGGCCTGTGGTGCTTTAGCTGTTGCTACACCTTTGCTGTGGATGTTCTTTTTACAAGAATATCAGAAAAAGCGAGTGCTCACTTTATTTGATCCTGAGTCAGATGCATTGGGTGCGGGTTGGAATATTATCCAATCCAAGATTGCCATTGGTTCAGGTGGCTTAATGGGGAAGGGCTTTACGGAAGGCACACAGTCACATTTAGGGTATTTGCCTGAGCACCATACCGACTTCATTATGTCAACCTATGCGGAAGAGTTTGGCTTTATTGGGGTGTTCTTGCTGTTTAGTTTGTTTGCGGCCATTATCATTCGTTGTTTGATTATTGGTATGAACAGCTTCCATAATTTTGGGCGTTTATATGCGGGTGCTGTGGGCTTAACATTCTTCTTTTTTGTATTGTTAAACTCTGGGATGGTGAGTGGGATTTTACCTGTAACAGGTGATCCATTGCCACTGATGAGTTATGGTGGAACCGCGGTGATTACCATGCTGGCTAGCATGGGAATTGTAATGTCGATTCATACTCATCGCTAAAGTTTAAAAGAATCAAGCCAGCGACATTGCTGGCTTTTTTGTGCTTAAAATAAGAAGAAAACGCTAACTGTTTTTTGTTTTTTTATAAAGCACCATATTGTTGCCATGTTTCGCCTGTATGTAGGCTGTCATAATAGTTTTGCAGAGTGTTCAAGTCGTGATGTTGCGTATAGACCAGTACTAATAGCCCAAAAATTAAAGCCGCCTTCAATAGATTTAAATGCGAATGTTGCTGTGAAAAATAGCCTAAGCTAAGTAGGGTGAGTATGACTGAGGGAAGAATGGCAATACTTTCATGCTGAGAAAGAAACGTCCAATGATTGAGATAAACCAGACTTAAAATGAGTCCAATCAATCCCATATAGTTGTAGATCTTTTTATTTACAGATGCTTTAAAAACAAGGATGGTTTGAAAAATTAAAACCAGACCACTGAAAAGGTACGCACTTTTTCCACCAATAATCACACTATAGATTGCATTGAATAGGCAATAAGCCAACAACACGGATAGTACGAAAGAATAGAGTCTGGCATAGAGAGTGTGTGAAAAGGGCAGAATCTGTTTCATAATTTGCTCTATTGAAAACTCACATCGTATTAAAAGGGGATTTGAAGCTTAACATGCTATTCACTTTTTACCATGATGGTATGTTTTTTCTGTATTGGCGATGTTTTGAATAAATGGCGCGTACGAGTTGAACTTAGACCACAAATTATTAAGCATAGTGTCCCACCAATAAGCACTGCTGGCACCACAGAAAAATAACGCGTCATCAGGCTCATGTGTAGTGCACCGAGCTGATTGCCTGAAGTCACTAAGATGCCATTTAACGCTGCAACACGCCCTAATAGTACTTTCGGTGGGAGTTGCTGTAATAAGGTTTGTCGAATGACCATGCTGATGCTATCAAAGGCGCCGATTAAAACAAGGAAGAAGGCTGAGAGCCAAAGATGTGAGGAGAGTGCAAAAGCTAAAGTGCACAAAGCAATTGCAAAACTACTATAGAGCATGTTTCTCCATGCATTTTGCATTGGAGAATAACAGGTCAGTATTAACATCATGATACAGGCGCCAATAGCTGGTGCTGCTCTGAGTATACCTAAGCCTTCAACGCCCAAATGCAGGATATCGTGTGCAAAAATAGGTAGTAAGATAATGACACTACAAAAAAGCATAGTACTGAGATCTAGCAGCATACTCCAAAACATCAGTGGATGTTTAAAGATAAACAAATAGGCCTCTTTTAAGCTTTTGCTTAAATGTTGTTTATGCGGACTAGGGAATTGACGAGGACTTAATCCGAATAAGCAGATGCTACCCATGCAACATAAGAAAAAAACAATAAAGAGGGTTTTTTCAAGCCCAAGTTGGCCAAGTAAAAGTCCTGCACATAAAGGTGCTAAAATTCCGCCCATTTGCCAAATGAGTGCAGTCCAAGTGGCTGCATTGCTATAGGCTGATTCTGGGGTGAGAAAAGGGCGTAATGAATTAAATGATGGGCTGTAAACTCCTCTAAGTATGCCTAAGCAAAAGATGAGGCTATAAATGCCACATAAAAGTGTATTTTGTTGAATGTGTTGTTGTTGGTACTGAGAAAAAAGAACCATAAATAGTAAGGGAATTAGAGTGCTACAGCTAAAACTCCACTGCACAATTTTTTGCCGGTTATAGCGGTCAGCCCAGTCACCACTAATAAGAGAGAGGCAAATAAAGGGAAGTAACTCAATTAAGGCAATGATGCCAAGGCTCAGTGGATTCTGAGTGAGTTGATAGACGCTATAGGCAATGACGACTTCTTGAATCATGATGGCTAGAATTAAACACAACTGATTGGCACTCAGAAGTGAAAAATCACGTGAACGAAAAGCCAAAAAAGCGTCGGAATGGAAAAGCGACATAAACAGAATAGTTTCAAATATGAATTAAAAAAAGGATGGCGCAAAGTCCATCCTTTTTAGGGTTTAAAGCGGATTACTGTGCTTTTGCTACCGCAACAGTTTCGTCATTTGCAGCTTTTGCCATAGGTGTATATTTCAAACCTAGGGTTGTGCTGGTGTACTGGCGAACTTGGTCAAGAAGAACAGGATTGGTGCTGAGTTCTTGTTGGTACGATTTTACAATTTCATGTAATTTCGGATTCCATTTACCTTCTACTTGTTGAGGGAATGCTTTCTCAAGCAAGCTCAACATAATATAAGGAGAAGTTGAAGCACCAGGGGATGCACCTAATAGGGCAGTCACAGCACCGTCTTGGGATGCAAAAATCTCGGTACCAAATTGCAAGCTTGCAGGTTTGCCTGGTTCTTTCTTAATGATTTGAACACGTTGACCACCTTGATTCATGCGCCAGTCTTCTGGTTTTGCATCAGGGTAGTATTTTTTCAACTCGTTAAAACGGTCGGCATCGGTCATCATGACTTGGCTAACTAAGTATTTCACCAAATCAAGATTTTCCATACCCACAGCAGTCATGGGTAAAACGTTGTTCTTAGTGGTTGATTTCAATAAATCAAGCTGAGAACCTTGTTTTAAGAACTTGTTTGAATAAGTCGCAAATGGACCAAACAACACATATTTTTTACCGTCGATATAACGTGTATCAATATGTGGAACAGACATTGGAGGTGCGCCTAATTCAGCACGACCATAAACTTTTGCAGTATGGCCTTCGGTGACTTTCGGGTTGTCGGTCATTAAGAACACGCCACCTACAGGGAAGCCAGCATATTGCTTCGCTTCTGGTAAGCCTGTCATTTGTAAAAGTTTAACCGCTGCACCGCCTGCACCAATAAAGACAAAGCGCGTTTTCACATGATCTGTTTTACCTGTAGTGAGGTTTTTAAATGCAACAGTCCACGTTTTATCATCGTTTTGGCTAATGCCAGTCACTTCAGTCGATGTTTGTAGCTGGAAGTTAGATTGTTTTTTAAGGTGATCGACCAATTGAGTGGTGATTGAACCATAGTTCACATCCGAACCTACATCCATGCGTGTTGCAGCTACTTTCTGTGCAGCATCACGGCCATTCATCACCAAAGGTGCCCATTGTTTAATTTCAGCAGGATTTTCAGAGAATTTCATGCCATAAAACATTGGGTTTTTAACCATTGCAGCATAACGTTTTTCGAGGAAATTCACGTTATCGCCCCAAACGAAAGCAATGTGCGGTACAGGGTTGATGAAACTATTGGGTTGTCCCAAAACACCTTCTTTGACTTGATAAGACCAGAACTGTTTTGCAACTTCAAATTGTTCAGCCACTTTTACAGCTTTGGTAATGTCCATTTTCCCATCTTTTTCAGAGGTATAGTTCATTTCCATAAAGCCAGAGTGACCTGTGCCTGCATTGTTGAAGCCATTAGAGCTTTCTTGTGCAACTTTGTCTAGGCGTTCATACATGCGAATTTGCCAGTTTGGCTCAAGTTCACTAAGGTATGTGCCTAGGGTTGCACTCATGATGCCACCACCAACTAAGACTGCGTCAACAACAGGCTCGTTGCTGGTGGTTTGAATTTTTTTAGACGTGACGGGTCTAAATAAGAAAATTACGACTGCAATAATAAGCAGTACGATCAATACAAAAAGGTATTTTAAAAATTTGTTCATGCGATTATGACCTTGGGGACAGGTTTTGGATCGCTTTATAGCGAAGAGAAAATAACAATTATGGTGATAGAGATGCTTGTAAAAAATTAGCTTGGCAGAATTGAAGTAATACTTAAAAGCTCAAGCAGCCAAAGATTAACTTTTTAAGCTATCACGCATTTTTGATTTATGGATATTTTAGACTAAATATGTATTGACTTAGTAATTTTTATTGTAAATGAGTTCGGTTAAATTATAAATATCAGTGATGTTTGCTTTTATTCATTGTTTTTATTGAGTTTTATTTAGGTGTAATTTCTGTATTTAAAATACAGATGTTGAATATCTATACAAGAGTCCAATTTTTTTAACGTTTAAATGTATAAGTTGAGTTGGAAAGTAAGTCCTAAAAATAAAGTAAGTTGTGATTATGTTGTTTTAGAAAATATGAATAATTGCCTGACCTTATTATCCTAAAGCTAAATAAAAGGTCAGGTTTTACGCCATTAATATTTATGCGATTTCGGCGCGATAAAATGGAGCAGTTGAACGTGGTAAGGCTTGGTGACCACGTATTTGATCCGCGATTTTTTCAGCCATCATAATGGTGGTTGCATTTAAGTTACCTGTGATAATGAGCGGCATAATCGACGCATCAACAACACGTAAATTTTGCATCCCATGTACACGACCTTGTCCATCGACTACCGCCATATCATCTTCCCCCATTTTACAACTACAGGATGGATGATAAGCCGTTTCAGCATGATTACGTACAAACTCGTCCAATTCAGCGTCGGTTTGTATCTCTTTTCCAGGGCTGATTTCTTCGCCTCGATAAGGATCAAGCGCAGGTTGTTGCATGATTTCTCGAGTAATACGGATGGCATCACGAAATTCCTGCCAGTCTTGTTCTGTCGACATGTAGTTAAATAAAATACTTGGATGGTCGAAAGGATTCTTAGAGGTCACATGTACTCGACCGCGTGAAGGTGAGCGCATCGAACCGACATGGGCTTGGAAGCCATGTTCTTTGACAGCATTGCTGCCATTATAGTTAATTGCAACAGGTAAAAAGTGATATTGAATATTTGGCCAAGCAAACTCTTTAGATGATCGAATAAAGCCGCCTGCTTCAAACTGGTTGCTTGCTCCAATCCCAGTACCGTTAAATAGCCACTCTGCACCAATTGCAGGTTGGTTTTGCCATTTTAAAGCAGGGTAGAGAGAAACGGGTTGCGTGCACTTATATTGTAAGTACATTTCTAAATGATCTTGCAGGTTTTCACCTACACCCGGTAAGTCGTGTACAACTGGAATGTCGAGAGATTGAAGTAAGGTGCTTGAACCCACACCTGAACGTTGCAAAATTTGCGGTGATGCAATCGCTCCAGCACAAAGTAGAACTTCCTTATTGGCATAGACCTGAAGCAAGTTGTTTTGATTAGCACCTTGAATATATTCAACACCAATTGCTTGTTTGCCATTAAACAAAATTTGATTGGTCATGGCATGGGTAGTAATAGTTAGATTCGCGCGACCTTTGGCCATATCCAAATAGCCACGTGCGGTGCTTGAACGTCGACCTTTGGGGGTTACGGTTCGATCCATTGGGCCGAAACCTTCTTGTTGATAACCATTTAAATCATCGGTGCGTGGATAGCCTGCTTGCACACCCGCTTCAACCATGGCGTGGAATAAAACGTTATTGTCTGCTTTAGGCGTGGCAACAGAAACAGGGCCAGCATCACCATGATAATCATTGCCACCAATATCACGGGTTTCAGCCTTTTTGTAGTAAGGAAGACAGTCCGCATAGCTCCAGTCTTCAAGACCTTTAAGGGTTGACCACTGTTCTAAATCCATGGCATTTCCACGGATATAACACATGCCATTAATGAGGGACGAACCGCCTAAGCCTTTACCGCGTCCACATTCCATACGACGGTTGTTCATGTGGGGTTCTGGGTCGGTTAAATATGCCCAGTTATAACGACGCCCTTGCAAAGGATAGGCCAAAGCAGCGGGCATTTGGGTGCGAAAGTCGAGACGATAATCAGGTCCACCCGCTTCGAGTAAGAGTACCGAAACATCTGGGTCTTCGGTTAGGCGAGCAGCCAGTACATTACCTGCAGAACCTGCGCCAATAATAATATAATCGTAGTGTTGAGAATGCATAATGATCCTTTTTCTATGGCAGGGCCACGTTGCATGAGAACGTGGCCACATGTTGAGTTGAGGATGAAAAGAGAATAAATAAAATGGATTAAGGATTTAGATAGTTAAAATTCAGACTTTAAAAATACTTTGGTATTCGCCCAGTTCAACTTGAACCGATTTGATGCGGGTATAGTGTTCAAGTGTGGTGATGCCATTTTCACGTCCAACGCCCGATTGTTTATAACCACCTACAGGCATTTCAGCAGGGGATTCGCCCCAAGTATTGATCCAGCAAATGCCTGCCTCAAGCTGATGAATAATGCGATGCGCTTGGGAAATATCTTGTGTGACCACACCCGCAGCTAAACCATAACTGGTGTTGTTGGCACGTTGAATGGCTTCTTCAATACTGTCATAGCTTAAAATGCTCATAACTGGACCAAAGATTTCATCCTGCACAATGTGCATGTCGTCATGACAGTCGGTGAAAACGGTTGGTAATACATACGCACCTTGAGCAAGCGCTGCTTCGGTGGCACGTTGTCCACCCATCAATAAGGTTGCACCTTGTTGTTTGCCTGACTCAATATAAGACAAGACTTTTTCCATATGGGGAAAGCTGACTAAAGGTCCAAAGTTGGTTTCAGCTTGCATAGGGTTCCCGATACGGATACGTTTGACACGTGCAATAATGGCTTGTTCAAATGCAGTCTTGAGGGTTTGCGGTACAAACACACGGGTGCCATTGGTACACACTTGACCTGAACTAAAGAAGTTTGCCATCACCGCAATATCGGCTGCGCGGTCAAGGTTGGCGTCGGCACAAATAATCAGAGGTGATTTGCCACCGAGCTCCATGGTGACTTCTTTGAGACTAGAAGCCGCAGCACTGGCCATGACCTTTTTACCCGTTGCCACACCGCCTGTGAACGAAATTTTTTGAATGTCTGGGTGTCCAGTCAACCATTGACCGACGTCAGCACCAAAGCCTTGTACAACGTTGAAAACTCCAGCGGGTACGCCTGCTTCAGTATAAATCTCTGCTAGTTTTAAGGCGGTAAGCGGTGTCACTTCGCTGGGTTTAAAAATCATGGCATTCCCCGCAGCGAGGGCAGGAGCTGATTTCCAAAGTGCAATTTGAATGGGATAATTCCAAGCGCCAATGCCTGCGACTACACCTAAAGGTTCACGGCGCGTGTAGAAAAAACTACTTTCACGTAATGGCACTTGCTCACCTTGAATCGCAGTTGCAAGTCCCGCGTAGTATTCTAAAACGTCTGCACCAGTGACAATATCGACAATAGAGGTTTCACTGAATGCTTTACCTGTATCGAGTGTTTCTAGGCGAGCTAACTCGTCATTACGAGCGCGTAAAATATCGACTGCACGACGTAAAATACGGGCACGTTCGACCGCAGTTTTGGCAGCCCATTCACGCTGTCCTTGTACAGCACTTTGCACGGCTGCATCGACATCAGCTTTGGATGCTTGTTGAATGGTGGCAATGACTTCACCTGTAGCAGGGTTGATACTGTCAAAGCTTTGACCACTGGTGGCATTGAAATATTGTCCGTGAATATAAAGCGAGTGAAGCTGTACATTACTCATTTTGTTGTTCCTGCCGTATCTGTTGAATTAAGCGAAGTTGCATATCGACATAGTCGTATGCAATAGAACGTGCCAAATCACGATCAAATGCTTGATGACCACTTAAACTTCCACGTAACCATAATCCATCAATCAGTGCTGCTAACCCTTTAGCTGCTTGGCTTGCCTGTGGTCTCGGCATGAGTTGCAAGAAATGAAACTTCAAATTTGAATAAAGACGTTGATCATTTATTCGTTGCAGGCGACCTAAGTCGGCTTGATGCATACTGGCAGACCAAAAATCTAGCCAAACCCGCATAGCAGTGTTGTTGACCTGACTGATGTCAAAGTTGGCATCAATAATGGCTTTGAGTAAATGTTCTGGATTGGGCTGCACGACCTTTGCCTTATAGCTTGCCGTGGTCTCGGCTAAGACATTGAGCATTTGGCGCATGCAGCTGTGAATAAGACCTTGTTTATCGCCAAAATAATGGCTCACAATGCCCGTAGAAAGCTGTGCTTTTTTCGCAATTTGAGCAATGGTGGTGTTGGATAAGCCTACTTCGTGAATGACTGCATAGGCAGCATTGATAATTTCTTCACGACGCTCATGCTCAGGTTTTACTCTACGTTTATTCATCACAATCCAGAACAATTTGCCTTAAATTTAAAGGCGTTAGATTCAATAACTTACATGGAAAGTATCATAGCATTTTTTTATGATACTTATTATTGATTGAACGTTCAATCAATAATAAGTACACTGGTGCTTAAATTCACAGCAAGCGTCAGCAATTTGGCGGTTTGGTTTTTAGCTAAATTTATATTTATCAGGTAGATAAATGGTATGAATAGCTGTAGTTTTATTTTGTGTAAATTTTAAGCAAATTACGGTTTTATACTTTTTAAGGATGGCAAAAGCTCATATAGTCATTTTGTGGGGAGAAAGATACAAGTTTCCTATTGGGATATAGATGAAAAGGGAACGGGTTTACATATTTTAATATGTACCAATAAACCGACCCAATAAATGATTTAGACCTGTGGGTTTAAAAGAGATAGCATTTTTATTGCATATAAAAATACTGTCGTTTTCGTTAGTCGATTTTTAAGCTCTCGACCACGAGAAGTTTAAAAATTGGCTTTTGTCTTTTTATTTACTTTCTTGAGGATTGTATGGCAACAGATAATCCAAGAGCAGTTGATGATCAAACATTAGCGCCTAAAGACCGTTTAAATGGTGTGGTCTTTTATATTTCAGCTCTCATTATTTTAATTTTTTCTCTTACCACCATTTTGTTTAATGACTTTGCCAATCGAACCTTAAATACGGTCTTGGCTTGGGTGAGTTCTACCTTTAGTTGGTACTACTTACTCGCAGCGACCTTGTATATGGTCTTTGTCATTTTCATTGCCTGTTCTCGCTATGGCAACATTAAATTAGGCCCCAAACATTCCAAGCCAGAATTTAGCCTTTTAAGTTGGTCTGCCATGTTGTTCTCAGCTGGGATCGGCATCGACTTGATGTTCTTCTCGGTGGCGGAACCTTTATCCCACTATATGCATCCACCTGTGGGTGAGGGGCAGACCCTAGAAGCGGCACGTCAAGGTATGGTGTGGACGCTATTTCACTATGGCCTCACTGGATGGTGTATGTATGCTTTGATTGGCATGGCATTAGGGTATTTTAGTTATCGTTATAATTTACCCCTGACCATTCGCTCAGCACTCTATCCAATTTTTGGGAAAAAGATTCATGGCCCAATTGGTCACAGCGTCGATACTGCTGCGGTGATCGGGACTATTTTTGGTATTGCGACCACCTGCGGGATTGGGGTGGTACAGTTGAACTATGGTTTACATGTGCTGTTTGACTTACCTGAGAACCTCTGGATGCAAGCGGCATTAATTGGGGTGGCGGTTGTCATGACCATTATCTCAGTGACGTCAGGAGTCAATAAAGGACTGCGTGTTCTCTCCGAGATCAATATCTATGTCTCTGTTGGGTTGATGCTGTTTATTTTGTTTTTAGGCAATACTGAATTTCTACTAAATGCTTTTGTGCAAAATATTGGGGATTACATTAACCGTTTTCCAAGTATGACTTTGGAAAGTTTTGCCTTTCAACAACCCAAAGAATGGATGAACAGTTGGACATTGTTCTTTTGGGCATGGTGGGTGGCTTGGTCACCATTTGTAGGTTTGTTTTTAGCACGTATTTCGCGTGGGCGAACCATTCGTGAGTTTGTTAGCGGGACACTCATTATTCCTTTATTTTTCACACTCACGTGGTTATCAATATTTGGAAATAGTGCACTACATAGTGTGATTTTTGATGGCAATTTAGCCCTTGCACAAAGTGTCATTGCAAATCCTGCACATGGTTTTTATGACTTGCTGGCACAGTATCCGTGGTTTCCGTTTATTGCAGGTGTAGCCACAATTACAGGCTTATTGTTTTATGTGACCTCGGCGGACTCTGGTGCACTGGTATTGGGTAATTTCACTACTCAATTTACCAATGTCGACCATGATGCACCACGCTGGTTGAGTGTCTTTTGGGCCGTAGCCATTGGTTTATTGACCCTTGCAATGTTGATGGCTAATGGGATTACGGCACTGCAAAATGCCACTATCATTATGGGGTTGCCGTTCAGTTTTGTGATGTTCTTAGTGATGGCAGGTTTGTATAAGTCGTTACGGTTAGAAGACTATCGACAAGCCAGTAGCAGTTTAAATGCCGCACCCGTGGTGGGCAATGTCGACATCCTTAACTGGAAAAAACGCTTGTCCCGAGTCATGCACCATCCAGGAACAACCGATACTCGGCGTATGCTTGATGATATTTGCCGACCCGCAGTGATGGCGGTTGCAGAAGAAATGCAAAAACGCGGTATCGACATCAGTGTTCAAGAGAGTGCTTTAGAAGAAGACCCAAATCTGTATCATTTAGATTTGATGATTCATTTGGAAGAAGAACAAAACTTTGTCTATCAAATTTGGCCAGTACGTTATATCGCGCCGACTTTTAGTGAACGCGGAAAACTGGGTAAACGCTTCTATTACCGTCTTGAAACCTATTTGTATGAAGGCTCTCAAGGCAACGACCTAGTCGGCTATACCAAAGAGCAGGTGATTAATGATGTGCTGGATCGTTATGAACGCCACATGACCTTCTTACATATCAATCGAATCAGTCCGGGGAATCGTCCCTTATTTCCAGATCCTCAAGGATAATTAGGAGGAACCATGTTGACCTCATATTTACATGCTTTTGCTTTGTTCTTCTCATTGTTGAATCCGTTTTTAATGAGTATTTACATGATTGGCATGATTCGGAACTCCGAAGCCAAAGTGTTTAATAAGGCCTTGATTCAGGGCTGTCTCATTGCCTTTGTGGTATTTATGCTGTTTGCATGGGGCGGAGAAGCGATCTTTAGTAAATATTTAAATGTACGCTTTGAAGCCTTTCAAATATTTGGTGGTTTGATCTTCTTGGTGATTGGTTATCGCTACGTGTTTCAGGGGGCAGATACCATTGGTGAAATGCGTGGTGCACCTGAGCATTTGGCAGGAACCATTGCGATGCCTTTTATGATTGGTCCAGGTACGATCAGTGCTGCTGTGGTGACAGGTATATCTTTACCGATTGGTGGCGCAGCCATGATTATTTTCTTAACTTTAACGTTAACCTGCGCATTGATGATTTTAATGAAATTTGCACATGATCATTTGCGCTATAAGCATGCTAAATATATCGACCGTTATGTTGATATCGTTGGGCGACTATCGGCCTTACTGATTGGAACCATCGCGGTCGATATGATTATCAATGGTATTACAGGTGTGATTGCAGATATGTAATTGTCATATGCAAATAAAAAAGCCCTCAATAAATGAAGGCTTTTTTATTTAACTGAAGAACCAAGTGTAATAACCCCAGAGCATCAGTGGCCACGATAGAAACGGGCTAAATAACCATTTCCAAATCCAGTGGCGTGGCACGAAGCCAACGCCGTGGATAAAGCCACCTGAAATACCAATCATGATATACATCAGTGCGCTGTGGCTATAGTGACCATTGTCATCCAACATAGCAGCAGGATGCACTAACAACACCGCTGCAAGTGGAAAGGCCAACAGGCAGGAAATTAGCATCGCAATTTTGTTCGGCTTTTTATCTACAGTTTGGTTTTCCATAGCAACGTCTGTCATGGTTTATTCCTCATCAAGGTCTTGATGATGTTCAATATATAAAGCACTCAATACGCCAGCAAAGCAAGCCATTAAAATGCCGAGAATCCATGCAAAATACCACATAATTTGATCTCCTTAGACACAACCTTAGTAAAGGCTGTGTGAATTCTCTTTAATGTGAGTGTTGGTAATAACACCCCACATTTTGTAGTAACACCAAGTGGTATAACACAAAATAAGTGGGACAAAGATACAGGCTGCAACGGTCATTACAGTCAACGTCGTTTTACTTGAAACTGCATCCCACATGGTCAAGCTTGCAACAGGGTTGATGCTTGATGGCATAAGGAATGGGAATAGTGCAAAACCAGCAGTCAAAATTGCACCAATAACAGCTAAGCTTGAACCTAAGAAACTTAAGCCCGCTTTATTTTTGCTTGCAGCAAGAACGACGATTAGACCACCTAAGATGCCTGCAATAGGTGCAATCATCGTGATTGGGTAAGTTGAATAGTTATTCATCCAACCTGGATTGGCATTGGTCACCACTTCTTTGGCTAATGGGTTAGCAACACCGTTGGTATCAAATGGTGCCACTAGGGTATAACCTTCGATCCCACCAAAATACAACCAAGCACCAGCACCTAAGAAACAGATGAGGTAAACAATACCCATCAGTTTGGTTGCTTGTGCTGAACGGTTACGTAAGTCACCGTCAGTACGGAGCATAAGCCATGCACCGCCGTGGGCACACAGCATAGATAAACTGACTAGGCCGCAGACCAAAGCAAATGGGTTGAGTAGAGCAAAGAAGCTCCCTGTGTAAGTTGAGCGTACTGTTTCATCTAAATTGAATGGAACACCCAAGAACATATTGCCAAAGGCTACGCCAAAGACTAACGCAGGCACAGCACCACCAACTGCTAAACCCCAGTCCCATGATGTACGCCATTTGGTATTTTGTAGTTTGGAGCGGTAGTCAAAGCCTACAGGTCGCAAGAATAGGGCAAACAGAACTAAAAGTAGCGCCCAATACATGCCTGAGAATGCGGTTGCATAAACCATAGGCCATGCTGCAAATAATGCACCACCCGCAGTAATGAACCAAACTTGGTTACCATCCCAGTGCGGAGCAATCGTGTTGATGGCTGCGCGACGTTCTTCATCTGTTTTGCCTACAAATGGCATGATCGCCATAGAGCCCATATCGAAGCCATCGGTGAGGGCAAAGCCAATCAACAGGACGCCGACTAAAACCCACCAGATAATTTTGAGTAATTCATATTCGATCATGCTTGAGTCTCCTCATTGCGAGCTGCTTCAAGTTTTTCAAAATGGTATTTACCTGTGTGAAGCGAACTTGGACCAAGACGTGAGAATTTGATCATTAAATACATTTCAATAATCAAAAGTACAGTATAGAACGCAGCTAAGGCAGCGATAGAACCCCATACATCACCTGTGCTTAAGCTTGATGCTGACAAGTGTGTAGGTAAAACCTCACCAATCGTCCAAGGCTGACGACCTACTTCAGCAACGTACCAACCTGTTTGCGCAGCAACCCATGGTAGAGGCAGAGCGAAAAGTGCAAATTTTAGTAGCCATGGTTTGTTCTCTGCATTGCGTTTTGCAACAGCAAAGGTTGCTAGGGCAAATAACAACAGCATTAAGAAACCAGATGCCACCATGGCACGGAATGCCCAGAATAAGCTTGGTACATGCGGAATTGTATCTTTTGCGGCAGCTTTAATTTGATCTTCAGATGCGTCTACAACATTTGGTGTATATTTTTTCAAAAGTAGACCGTAGCCTAAATCTTTTTGAGAATGTTCGAAGGCTGCTTGAAGTTCGGGTGATGTGTCACCTGCACGAAGCTTTTCTAGTTGAGAATATGCAACCATACCATTACGAATACGGACTTCATGCTGTGCGATTAAGTCTTTAATGCCTGTTACTTGTTTGTCCAACGAGCGTGTCGCAATAATGCCCATCACATATGGAATTTTCACGGCATAATCTGTGGTCATTGTTTCTTTATTTGGAATACCAAACAAAGTAATGGATGCAGGTGCAGGGTGTGTATCCCATTCCGCTTCAATGGCAGCAAGTTTAGTCTTTTGTACATCACCAATTTCATAGCCTGATTCATCACCGAGTAAAATGACAGATAAGGTTGATGCCAAGCCAAAGATGGCTGCAATAGCAAATGAACGACGGGCAAAAGGAACGTCTCGTTTTTTCAGTAAGTAATAACTGGAAATAGCGAGAACGAAAATCGAACCAGTTACATAACCTGCAGATACAGTATGTACAAATTTAACTTGAGCAACGGGGTTGAAAATGAGGGCACCAAAATCGACCAGTTCCATACGCATGGTTTCGTAGTTAAATTTAGAACCAACAGGGTTTTGCATCCAGCCGTTAGCAACCAAAATCCAGAGGGCTGACATATTGGAGCCAAGTGCAACCAACCATGTCACACCCAAATGCTGGACTTTGGAAAGACGATCCCAACCAAAGAAGAATAGGCCAATAAAAGTGGACTCTAAGAAGAAAGCCATCAGGCCTTCGATTGCCAATGGTGCGCCAAAAATGTCGCCTACATAATGTGAGTAGTACGCCCAGTTTGTACCAAACTGGAACTCCATTGTTAAACCTGTTGTTACCCCAAGTGCAAAGTTAATGCCGAAGAGTTTTCCCCAGAATTTGGTCATGTCTTTATAAATTTCTTTGCCAGAAATCACATAAGTGGTTTCCATAATGGCAAGAATAAAAGCCATACCAATAGTAAGTGGAACAAAAATAAAGTGATACATCGCGGTCATAGCGAACTGGAACCGCGAGAGATCGACCACGCTTTCAGAAATCATCAACGTGTCTCCTTGATTGGGGATGGATTGCCAGCAATACGCTCAGCAACTTGATTGTCAAAATTTTTAGGAATCGTTGGGGCGTCGAACCAAATGTTCTTAATGACCATTAAAATAATCACTTTAATGATTAAAATGGCAATAATCTCTCTGGTGACTTTTTGATTGAGATTTTTGGGGACTAAGCTCATTTCATAAAGCCTATTTTTTTAACTTGCTTTATATTATTAAACAAAAACATACAAAAAATAAATAGCCTTTAAACTTAAATAAAAAATATATTATTAATTTGTTTATATACAAATACTTAATGATGCTATGTGATGAAAAATAAACTAATATTTAAGCATTTTAAAGTTGACTAAAATACTTATATTTATATTTAAAAACCTGACTGAAATACTTGTATATATTTATTTTAAATCCGACTAAAACGCTTATATTTAAAAAAATGTCATTTTATCGAGAATTCGTCTTAAAATTATAAAATTGATAGGTCTTTTAAATCATTGAAGAATAGCTGGTCGAAGCGATAGCCCTTTTGCCTCGAAACTCTGGTGTGGCTTTGCTTTAGGCAGCAGCATTTTTGTAAGGTTGAGTGATACAAGGTTATATTTAAATATTGTTATTCTGTATTGATCTGAGAATATTACAATGATGGCGCAAGCAAAGCCGATACACTGAAAATGTGTAACAGACCAATAGTGGAGCTCAAGTGGATGTTTGAGAGCCGTGTTTAGTTGCTGATCTCACCACTAAACAGTTGGTTAGATTTTGAAATTCTTTTGGCGATGTAATGTGATTTTTTTAGTCGAATCAGAATAATTTGCGACTGAAATTCGAGCTCGCCAAACTCAGGTTCAACTTGGACATAGTGTAGTTGACCATACTCATCGCGCACACGTGCTTGAGCTGAAAAGCCAGGACGGGCATTGCCACTGGAAATAGTGGCAAGGCGACCCAATAAATTGGTTTGTCTTTTGATGGGTCTGGGTTTAATCACCTGATCTAGACAGTGAATCATAAAAACGGTGAAGAAGATTGCAATAATCAGGGCTGGCAGGATGAGGTAGTATGCGGAGGTAAAGGCTTGTTCCTTTGCATAAATACAAAATTGAAGGAAATAACCCGCGACACTGAAGTTCAGCAAAAGAAAAACCACAATCAGGGTTTTTGAAAATTTCACGTCTAATAATGGAGATTGTGTGAGCTTTTGTGGAGATAGTTTTTTGAGAAAGTGACTTGGGCGTGAATTAAAAAAATAGCCAAGGGTTTCCACCATGCTGAGTAAAAGCAAAGCCAATAAACTGAAATGAAAAATCATCAAATCAGGGTGGTGTAGCAGCTCATACATGGTGAAAGTCCAAATATATTATTCTTCTGTGAGGTAAATTCCACCATCAGAATGCACGGTAATCTGCACTTTTTCAAGTGCTTCACCTTGGCAAGGCCCCGAGATGCATTCACCTGTTTCAACTACAAATAATGCACCATGCGTTGAGCATTCAATAAATTCTTGGTCTCGATCTAAAAATTGATTTTCCAAAAACTCCAGTTCAACTTGGAGGTGAGGGCAGATATTTTGATAGGCAAAAAATGCACCGTCACGTTGGGTGATAAAAATTGTATCCCCATTGGGTGTCTCAAAGGAGCGTGCTTCACGTTCTGGGATGTCTTCCGTCATGCAGATTTTGTGCATTATGCGCATTCCTTTTGCAATTGTTGGAACAATTTAGTGTAATCAGCGATATCTAGGCGAGGACCAAATTGAGCGACCACTTCGCTTGAAATCAAAATAGCCAGTTGCGCTGCGGTATGTAAGCCTAAGCCTCTGTTCACAGCGTACAAGAAAGCACCTGCAAAGGCATCGCCAGCACCATTTGCATCGACAGCATCAACTTTACGGCCTGCGACACTAAATGTTTCTTGCGCATTTGAAATAAGAGCACCTTCAGCGGAAAGGGTAATGACCACGTGTTGACTGAACGTTTTGAGTTTTGCCAAAGCTGCCTCAACCGTTTCCGTTTCGGTGTACATCATGGCTTCTTGCTGGTTACAGAATAATAAGTCCACACCATCTGCAATCATTTCATCCAATCCATGACGTGCATATTGCACCATCGCTGGATCAGAGAGGGTTAATGCAATTTTAACACCATGTGCTTTGGCAATTTCACGCGCTTGTTTAACAGCTAAACGTGCGCTATCGCTGGTTGAAAGATAACCTTCGATATAGAGCCATTTCGCTGTTTTTAAAGGTTCAAAATCTATCTGTTGTTCAGTCAACTCAGCGGTAATACCCAAATAAGTGTGCATCGTCCGTTCAGAGTCTTCACTGACCAAAACCATACACGTGCCTGTGACGCCTTCGCTGATTGATTTCTCAGTGTTTTTAATCCCTGCTTCGTGCAAACCATTGAGATAAATTTTACCCAATTCATCATTACCTACACGACATGCATAAAAGGCTGAGCCACCTAAGGCACTAAAGGCAACGGTAGTATTTGCTGCTGAACCACCTGATGCTTGACCTTTATAGCTTTGTGTTTCTTTTAATTTTTTATACAGATCTGCTTGTGTTTCACCATCAGTTAACTGCATAGTGCCTTTTTGCAAATTTTGTTGAATAAGGAAGTCGTCAGAGACTTTAAATTCTTGGTCGATTAGTGCATTACCAATTGCAAAAAGATCAACAGTTGCCATGTGTTTTTCGTCACGTATTGAAATTAAAGCGACATTTTACACTAATGCTCATAATTGCTGTAGTTTGTTGAGTAAAATTCATTTTATTTACATGGCAAATGTAGTGAAATGGCTGTGGTTATATTCAAGGAAGTTTAGATGGAAATTTTAATTCAAGCGGCAGAACAATTACCTCCTCAAATGCAAGCTTTGGCGCAACTGGCAGCAAAAGAAGGATATGAACCGTTGACCCGCTTGATCGAAGAATATCAAAGTGGGAAAAATCGTTTTAATCAAAAGGGTGAAGTGCTGTTGTTGGCTTATGATCAAGATCAGCTTATTGCCTGTGGTGGATTAAACCAGCAATGGGGTGAAAACGAAATCGAGGCACGTATTGGTCGTGTACGTCGTTTCTATGTGCATCCTAAATATCGTAAAAGTGGTGTGGGGCGTCAACTATTGGCACATTTGGAAAAATATGCACGTCCGAATTTCTCTGCGTTGTGTTTAAACACAGCAGATTTATCTGCTGTAAGTTTTTATCAAAAGCAAAATTATGTTTTTGTCGAAAATCATCCGAACTATAATTATTTCAAATACCTGATTGGTTAATCAGTATAGCGAACATTGTCTTCATGAACAGCTGTATTGTCGCCGCTTGTGATACAGCTGAATGCTTCGATGAGAGCTAAAATTATAATGGGCTATGACACCGATTAGGTCTTATTTTAATCTGATATTAAGCCAATAAGCTGACAATGGGCATCTGTTGTTTATTGGGGTGTTAATAATGCCTATTGATGTGAATTCCTCCGCAAGTGTACAAGATGTACATCAGGTATTAATGAAAGTGCCACAAATCACGGCTCTTTTTTGGATAACTAAAATTTTTGCAACGACATTTGGTGAAACGGCGGGTGATGCTGTTTCAATGTCGATGAACTTGGGTTATTTACTCAGTACTTTTATCTTTTCACTCGTTTTTATTGTTGCTGTATTTTTTCAAATCAGATCGAAGAGTTATCTTCCCTTTTTATATTGGTTCGCCATTATTGCCAGTACAACTGTGGGGACAACTTTAGCTGACTTTGTTGATCGCTCATTAGGCATTGGTTACGTGGGTGGGAGCGCATTATTATTAAGTTTGGTCGGGATTTCGCTTTTTATTTGGCATAAATCTGAAGGCAGTATTTCACCGCATGTGGTGAATCAGCCACGAGTTGAGCTTTTCTATTGGTTAACGCTGACATTTTCCCAAACTTTAGGTACTGCTTTAGGTGATTGGTCTGCAGACACAGCAGGTTTAGGTTATAGCGGTGGGATTGCACTATTTAGTGGACTGATTTTATTTATTTTACTTTTGTATAAGTTGAGCCACATTTCGAGGACTTTTCTGTTTTGGTCCGCTTTTATTTTAACGCGTCCTTTAGGGGCGGTTGTTGGTGATTTCTTAGATAAACCTTTAAGTTCTGGTGGTTTAGATTTGAGTCGTTTTGGCGCATCTGCAGTGTTACTGATCGCAATAGTGCTTTGTGTATGGTGGGCAAAAAAAACCGAAAAACTGGTTAATGATCCTGTCTAATCGTTATTGATTCAGTATTTGCGGGTGGATTCAGTTGGGTATAGGTCCCATCAGTTCAACGCTTTTTAAAAGTTGACCAAGTTACTTGGAAAATTGTCAATGAATGAGTCTTGTTCTTGATTTTCAGGTTATACTTGAAACATTTAGAAAATGCTTTGAATTGAGGAGATCACATGACTGTAGATGTCACTGAAACCATTTCACAAACTGTACATCCTGCGTTTCAGTTGGTACGTCAACACCATGTTGAAGCTTTAGACATCTTAGTGTCTGAATATAAACATAAAATCACTGGGGCGGTGCATTATCACTTAGCCACCAATCACGATGAAAATGTATTTTTGGTTGCATTCCGTACTCAGCCTATGGATTCAAAAGGCGAAGCGCATATTTTAGAACATACTGCGCTTTGTGGTTCAGAAAAATTCCCTGTGCGTGATCCGTTCTTTTTAATGATTCGTCGTTCATTGAATACGTTTATGAACGCTTTTACAGCAGCGGATTGGACGGCTTATCCATTTGCGACGCAAAATAAAAAAGATTTCCAAAATTTATTGGAAGTGTATTTAGATGCAGCATTTGCGGCTAATTTAAATCCGCTTGATTTTGCTCAAGAAGGTATTCGTATTGAGCTTGAAAATAGTGAACCTGTTTATAAAGGTGTGGTTTTCAACGAAATGAAAGGGGCGATGAGTTCGCCTTCAGACCAGTTGTATCATCAGCTTGCACATCACTTATTTCCAGAAACGACCTATCATTACAATTCAGGTGGCGACCCGAAAGATATTCCAGACTTGACTTATCCTGAGTTGGTGGATTTCTACAAGTCGCATTATCACCCAAGCAACGCAGTTTTCATGACCTTTGGTAATGAGCCTGCCTATAATTTGCAGGAGCAATTTGAAACTTTGGCTTTGGCTAAATTTTCTAAAGGTGAAACGCTTTATTCTAAAGAAGAACGTCGTTTAACAGCACCCGTAGAAGTGACTGAAACTTATGCGGTAGATGCAGAAGATTTAAAAGATAAAACTTATCACATTATTTCGTGGTTATTGCCTAAAGCTAGCAATATAAAACTTCGCTTAGGTATGCGATTGGTTGAAGGTATACTTTTAGAAGACTCAGCTTCACCACTGCGTCATTATCTTGAGACCTGTGGTTATGCACAGTCTACAGGCCCGATTATGGGTGTAGATGATTCGAACTACGAAATGACCTTCTACTGCGGTGTGCAGGGTTCAAACCCTGAACATGCGGCAGAGTTTAAAGCAGGTGTCTTTAAAATCTTAGAAGATGTGGCTGCAAAACCTGTCGATCAAAACATGGTCGATGCGATTTTACATCAGATTGAATTGCATCAACGTGAAATCAATGGTGACGGTATGCCTTATGGTCTAAGCCTGATTTTAAATGGTTTGGGTAGTGCGATTCACCACAGCGATCCAGTCACTGTTTGGGATGTAGACTCAGCTATTGCTGCGGTGAAAGAAGAATTAAAAAACCCGATGTGGTTATCCAATCTCATCAAGACGCATCTAATTGATAACTCACACCGTGTACAAATGACTTTGGTGCCAGATGCCAATAAATCTGCGGTGGAAGCCGCAGATGAGAAAGCACGTTTAGCTGCAATTGGTGCGCAACTTACAGAAACTCAAAAAGCAGAAATTGAAGCACAGACAGAGGCATTGAAAGTCCGTCAGGATACACCAGATGACTTAAATTTATTGCCAAAGGTGGGCTTGGAAGATGTGCCAGCTGAATTGCAAATTGTACAAGGTCAATTGCGGGAGATTATCTCTAATCGTACTGATTACCCGCTCAATCTCTATCATGCAGGCACGAACGGTATTTACTACAACCAAGTGCTGATTCAGATTCCACAAGATGTGGTGCAGTCACCATACTTTAACTTACTGTCTATTTTGATGGGTGAAGTGGGGGCAGGTCAGTACGATTATCTTGAGCTACAACAACTGCAAACTGCTGTAAGTGGTGGTTTAGGAATGGGTGCGTCGTTACGTTCTCACGTGAATGATAAAAACCAAATCAGTGCGTGGCTCACGCTGACTACAAAATCGCTGGTGAGTAGTTTAGAAAGTATTAACTTGTTGAAATTGGCGTTTGAGCAGTTACGTTTCGATGAAAAAGACCGCATTATTGAACTCTTGCAACAACGTAAAACACGTTGGGCATCACGTCTTTCAGGCTCGGGTCATAGTTATGCTATGCAAATTGCAGGGCGTAACCACAGTGCTTTAGCTAATCGTGATTATCACAACACGGGTTTAGGTGCATTAAACTGGTTGGGTGAGTTGATTAGCCGTATTGAAAAAGATGAAGTTGCTTATGAAGATTTCATTCATGAATTAAAAGCCATTCATTTAAAACTTTTACAAGCACCGAAACAATTTTTGTTGGTGTGTGAAGAACACCAATCTGAGCGCTTGCTAGAAGAAGTTCAAAATGTCTGGGACAAACTAGAGGTTTCTGAGCAAGTTGTGAGTCTTAAAGCTGTGGAGCAGGAAAACACAGATACAGATGAAGCATGGTTAATTCAGGCCAATGTTCAATTCTGTTCATCGGCTTACCCAGCAGTTGAAGTTTCACATCCAGATGCAGCAGCACTGATGGTTCTTGCTGCTTACTTACGCAATGGATTCCTACACAGTGCGATTCGTGAAAAAGGCGGTGCGTATGGTGGCGGTGCAAGCTATGATGGCAATGCATGCTCATTCCGCTTCTATAGTTATCGTGATCCACGTTTAGCGGAAACTTTCAGTGACTTTGAAGGGAGTGTGCAATGGTTACTCAATACTGAGCAAAAACCACATCAGCTTGAGGAAGCGATTTTGGGTTTAATTGCAAGTATGGATAAGCCAGGTTCGCCAGCGGGTGAAGCCATTACTGCATGTTATGCACTATTACATGCCCGTACTCCAGCCTTCCGCAAGCAGTTGCGTAGCCGTCTTCTAGCAGTGAATTTTGAAGATTTAAAGCGTGTTGCGGTACAATATTTGCTTGAACAAAAACCAACGAAAGCAGTGGTTGCACCTATTGCGAAGCGTGATACCTTGATTGAGCTAGGTTTCAGTATTCAACAAGTTCAGTAAAATAATAAGAGGGTCGTATGGCGTTTAAACCATTTGAGCGTTCAACTTTAGCACTGAGCGTAAGTTTGCTCAGTGCTTTGGCTGTCGCTAAAACGCATGCACAAGTTTCAGAGGTGCCTGCGGCTCCCGCAACAGCTGAGGCATGTGTAGCATTAGAGTCAAATGCAGACCGTTTGGCTTGTTATGATGCATTATTTAAAATTCCTCCAGTAGCAAAGCCGCATATTGTTTCTGAACAACGTGCAGCGATGGAAATCGCGCCAGCGCCTGAAAATATCTCAGGGAAGATCGCACAAGGCGTTAGCTCTGTTTTTGCCTCGGAAGGTCCTAAAATAACGCCCAATTTATCTCTTATGGATAGCCGTTGGGAGCTTTCTCCAGAAAGTAAACTCGGGACATGGAATATTCGTGCCTATCAGCCTGTGTATTTAATGCCAGGCTTTTGGACGACTGATAAAAATGAATTTCCTCAAAGTCCAAACCCTTCCAATACGGTGGATGAAGATCAAAACTTAAATTCAATGGAAGCAAAATTCCAACTGTCTTTAAAAACGAAAGCTGTTGAAAATCTGTTTGGGGACAATGGCGATGTCTGGTTGGGGTATACCCAGTCTTCGCGTTGGCAAGTCTACAATGCGGATGAATCCCGTCCATTTCGTGAAACCAACTATGAGCCTGAAGCCAGTTTGGTCTTTAGAACCAATTATGAATTGTTTGGTTTAAATGGTCGCCTATTAGGGCTGACTTTAAACCATCAGTCCAATGGTCGCTCTGATCCGCTTTCTCGTAGCTGGAATCGTGTCATTTTAAATCTTGGATTTGAAAGAGATAACTTTGCTCTCATGCTGCGCCCATGGTATCGAATAGAAGAAGATGCAAAAGATGACAATAACCCAGACATTAAAGACTATATTGGACGTGGTGATTTAACGGCATTCTATCGTTGGAATGAGCATGATTTTTCGCTTATGTTACGACATAGTTTAAAAGGGGGGGATGACTCTCGTGGCGCGGCACAGTTTGATTGGGCTTTTCCTATCTCTGGCAAACTACGAGGACATTTTCAACTGTTTGATGGTTATGGAGAAAGTTTGATTGATTATAATCACCGGGCAACTTATGTGGGCTTGGGTGTGTCTTTAATGAATTGGTACTAAGCCTCTGTAAATAAAAAAACCACGTTTCAAACGTGGTTTTTTTATGACATTGTTTTTAAGGATTAACCAATTTGAATATCTGTGGTTGGGTGTTTAAGCCGGCTTTTCTTCGGTGTTGCAATGAGGTATGCCAATGTTAATGGCCCTAAACGGCCTGCAAACATCAGAAGCATCAGAACAAATAAACTGGCAGGTTGAAGTTCGCCTGTAATCCCGCGGGACAAACCAACTGTACAGGCTGCGGAAATGGTTTCAAATAATAAGTCTATAAACTCATGATTCGGTTCAATTAACGTCAAGCTAAAGATGCCTAAAAAAACCAGAGTCGCGGTAATAGAAACAACAGCCATTGCTTTGAAGGATGTTTTTTCAGAAACGGCATGATTAAAGACACGAATTTCATCTTCACGTCTTAAAAAACTAATGACACTAAGTAAAACAATAATAAAAGTACCTACTTTAATCCCGCCTGCAGTACTCATTGAGCCACCGCCTATGAACATCAGTAACATGGTCACTAGGGTTGAAGCATCTTTCATTTGTGCCAAATCGAGACTGTTAAAGCCCGATGAGCGAGGAACGGTTGCATGGAACCATGCATTGAGTGCTTGGTCACCTAAACTCATTGGCGCTAAGGTAAGGGGGTTGTTGGATTCAATTGCCCATAAAAGAATAAAGGCGATGATGTTTAAGCCTGCAATCGTAGACAAAATAAGTTTGCTGTTGGTACTTAAGCCTTTCCAACGTTTACTACGTTTAATATCCATCAGCACCACAAAACCAATCCCACCAATAATGTATAACATGCTGATGGTAAAGGTAATGAGATATTGACCTGAGAAGCTCATCAAGCTGTTCGGGAAGAGTGAAAACCCGCCATTATTAAATGCTGAGACACTATAAAAGGCAGCATAGAAAAAGGCTTGATTGAAGTTATAGTCTTCCATCCATGCAATGGTTAAAATAACAGTACCAATGGCTTCAAAAAATAAGGAATAAAGCAGTACGCCTTTAATGGTAAAAGATACTTTGGATAAACTGGTTTGACCAATGGTTTCTTGCGCCATGATTTGTTGTTTTAAGCCCAACTTGGCCGATAGGCTTAATGCCGCCAAAATTGCAAAGGTCATAAACCCCAAGCCACCAATTTGAATTAATAGCATAATGATGACTTTACCTGTTACGGTAAACGTTTCCCCCACATTCACCACAGATAGTCCAGTAATGGTCACAGCAGATGTAGCTGTAAACAAAGAGTTGAGCCAGCTGAGTTCACCATGGTGTGAAATAGGGAGTTTTAATAACAGCGTACCAAGAATAATAAAACTTAAAAAACCCAAAGCTAATAAGCTAGGCGGGCTTAAATTAATTGTATTTTGCGGGTTGGGTTGCCATTCTTTTAGATTTTTCATGATTTGAACCGTGCTGAAAGACGACGTAATGTTTCAAGGACTCCTTCAACAACTAAAATATCACCCACTTGTAAAATTAAATTGGGATCTATGCTGTACAAAACTTCTGTACTACGCTTATGGAGTAATGTTTTTACATCAGGTGCTTGATCCATGAGTTGGCGGAAGCGTGTACCTTGCAATTTTTCGTCAATTTCAATTTTGACGATATAGTGATTATCTTCAAGCGCCATGTAGCGACTGACCATCGGGTAACATAAAGATTGTGCAATCCGAACGCCCATGTCTTCTTCGGGGTGAATAATTTTACTGATACCTAAATGGCTCAAAATCATATGGTGTGATTTGGATTTGGCTTTAACCCAAATTTTCTCGACCCCAATATTTTTGAGGTGTAATACACATAAAATACTGGCTTCAATATTTTCACCAATTGCGACCACAACCGCATCGCAGTTTTTAATATTGAGTTCATCGAGCACATGTTCATCCGTTGCATCGGCAATAACAGCATGGGTTACTTGTTCAGAGATATTTTCAACATACTTTTTTTCACTGTCGATGCCAATCACATCATGCCCGAGTTCAATAAGTTGAGTTGCAACTGTGGCTCCAAAGCTTCCTAAACCAATCACTGCAAATTGCGCCATGTCATCTTTTCCTTAAATTTTTTATACGTCGATTGTTAACGCATGTTGTGCCGAATTTCACAAGATGTCATCTTTATACAGACACACTTTTTTGATCAATCATTTTTGAGTTATACCGAATATATCACTCATACAGAGGAGTATATAAATGCGGAAGACACTATATGAATCCCTTAGAATTGCCTTTCCAGAACTAAATGATACCGCAATTCCTGAAGAACAAGATGAGTTCGAGCACTTTGTTCGTTGGTTAAATACCTATTATTCAAATATACAAAAAATAGCACTCGATGATTTTCAGCAAAATGGGATTGATGAATGCCACAGACTACAACAACTTGGGGTTGATTTAGATCAGCTGAAAAATCAAATCAACGATGATATGGCTTCTTTTTACCATATGTACGACAGTGATGAACTTAAAGAAAACTCAGATATGCACAGCTATGATTTTGAGTTTAGTTTTGATGTGATTTTTAACCACATTAAGATTTTTATTGAACCTTATGAACTTAGCCTGTTGGTGATAGAGCGAGAAAATCCATATTGGCTGTTGGTTCCGCATAATGATGAGCTGATCGAGAGAATCATTGTGACATATAACCATACGTTTGGTGATGAAGAGCCAATCCAGCTCATAGAATAAAACCGCCTCGAAAGGCGGTTTTATGTATTGAATCTTTTATTTTAAGAAACGTTGATAACCTAAGTTATTGGTAATTTCTTCGTATGGATATGAAATACTTTCTAGAGTTTCAACCAATCCGTCTGGGTTCTGTTTTGCATCACTTGCTTCTAAACCAACCAGTACACGACCTTCAGCAGCGCCGTGGTTACGGTAGTGGAACAAGGTGATGTTATGCGTTGGACCAAGACGTTCAAGGAACATTAATAGTGCACCTGGACGCTCAGGGAACTCAACACGGAATAAACGCTCATTTTCAATGTCTGCATGCCCGCCAATCAGGTAGCGAATATGCAATTTCGCCACTTCATCATCAGACAAATCATCGACATCAAACTGCGTTTTTAGTGCCTCGAAAATATCGTGACGTTCTTTTTCGCCACCTTTTAAGCTAATGCCGACAAAGACTTGTGCTGCACTGGCATCGCTCGCACGGTAGTTAAATTCGGTGATGTTGCGACCTTGTAACGCACGACAGAAATTCAGGAATGAACCTTTTTTCTCTGGAATGGTCACAGCAAAAATAGCTTCTTTGCGTTCACCTAATTCAGTACGTTCTGCAATATAGCGCAAACGGTCAAAGTTCATGTTTGCACCGCAAACAATAGAGACGATGTTTTTGCCAATCAGCTCATGGGCTTCAACATATTTTTTAATGCCTGCTAAAGCCATTGCACCCGATGGTTCAACAATACTACGACATTCATCATAGGTATCTTTAATTGCTGCACAAATTTCGTCGGTATTGACTAAAACTACTTCACGTTCAACGATTGGGCCAGAGTTATCTGATTTTTGCAGTTGAATCACTTCAAATGGTTTTTCACCAATTTGCGCGACAGCCGTACCATCGGCAAATAGTCCGACTTGAGGCAGTACTACACGTTCACCCGCTTCAAATGCAGCTTTTAAGCAAGCAGATTCATCGTATTCAACAGGAATCACTTTGACGTGCGGTGCTACATCACCTAAGTAAGCGGCAACACCAGCAATTAAACCGCCACCACCCACAGCCACGAAGACATAATCAATATCGCGCCATTGACGTAAAATTTCATTACCAATGGTTCCTTGACCTGCCATGACTAATTCATCGTCATAAGGCGGAATGAATGTCATACCATCATCGGTTGCACGTTGAATCGCATATTTATTTGCAACATCAAAAGAGTCGCCATGTAGGACTACTTCACCGCCTAAACGCTTCACTGCCTGTACTTTGATATCTGGGGTGGTTTTCGGCATGACAATAATGGCACGAATTCCGAGCTTTTTACCTGACAGGGCTACGCCTTGGGCATGGTTGCCAGCAGATGCAGTAATGACACCACGTTCGAGTTGTGCTCGAGGCAATTGACTAATGCGGTTATAAGCACCACGTAGCTTAAATGAAAAGACTGGTTGTAAATCTTCGCGCTTAAAACGAATGTTGTTATTGAGTTTCTCACTAATTCGAGGTGCCGCTTCGAGTGGAGTTTCGATTGCAACATCATAGACTGTTGCTTGTAATATTTGTCGAACCAAACGAGACAGCATGTTAATTTCCCATTTAACAGTTTAAAATAGGGGATCATTGTAACAAACCCCTGTACATTTGGGCTGTAAAATCAGCAACAAATGTCAAAAATAGTTGAGCCAAATTATGAGTCTGTATGCTACCCAAGATGAAAAAAAGCAAGCTGCTGCAAAAGCTGCCTTAAAGCACTTACCTAAAGGTGGCATATTAGGGGTGGGTACAGGCAGTACTGTCAATTTCTTGATTGAACTTTTACCTGAGCTTCAGCTTGAAGCGGCTGTGGCAAGTTCAGAAGCAACGGCTGAGCGCTTAAAGAAATTAGGCATTGAAGTGGTTGATATGAACTCTGTTGGCGGTTTAGATGCTTATGTAGATGGGGCAGATGAAATTGACCGTCATATGCATATGATCAAAGGCGGTGGTGCCGCACTGACTCGCGAAAAAATTGTAGCTTCAATTGCGAAAAAATTTGTCTGTATCGTGGATGACTCAAAATGGGTCAATCAGTTAGGTCACGACTTCCCACTTCCGATTGAAGTGATTCCAATGGCACGTTCTGCTGTAGCACGTAAAATTGTGGCACTTGGTGGAGATCCAGCTTACCGTGAGGGTGTAGTGACCGACAATGGCAATGTGATTTTAGATGTTTATAACCTGAACATCTTAAATGCACTTGAGCTTGAAAAGACCATCAATAACATTCCTGGTGTGGTATGTAACGGTATTTTTGCGATCAATAAAGCGGATATTGCTGTGGTTGCAACGGATAACGGGATTGAAGAACGTACTGCAGTTTAATTTTAAATTTCCCCAAGTCTCTCTTAAAAAAATGAGGGGCTAAAAGCAACAGCATTTTTATGGTGTTTTTCTCCCTCCTTTAACAAAGGAGGGCTGGGGAGGATGATTCAATAAAAGAATAATTTTAATGACCTTAACAGACCTACCCGAAATCCAAATCACCCATCATGCACGTGCGACCCGTTTACGACTGCGTGTTGAACGGACTCAAATTCGTTTAACCGTGCCTAAGTTCTGTAGTAAACGACAAATTCAGGAATTTTTAAATCAGTCTGAGCAATGGATGGTTGAAACTTGGCAAAAGCAGCAAGTGAGCCTTGTACAAGTCGATCGAACCCTACCGTCAGAATTACATTTATTTAATCGACAGCATGCGTTAACGATCAGCTATAAAACACAAAGACATGCTTATCTTTTTGATGAGCAATCTAACCAACTGTGGGTTAGTGATCGCCAGCCTGAAAGTTATTTAAAGTCTTTTGTAATTGCATATGCCAAACAGTACTTGCCTGCCTATTTGCAACAGATTAGTCATGAAACTGGTTTAAAATTTGTACAATGCGCGGTTCGTCAGCCTAAAACCCGCTGGGGAAGTTGTAGTGTAAAGCATGATATTATGCTGAATAGTGCTTTGGCTCTGTTCCCTGAAGCGATTACGCGTTATGTCTGTGTGCATGAGTTGGCGCATACACGGCACTTTGACCACAGTGTACGTTTTTGGTCGGAAGTCGAGAAACATGATCCAGCGTTTCAACAACATCGTAGAACGCTAAAAACAACGGCATTGCCGCATTGGTGGTACCAAAAATAAAAGCAAGTTTTGACCAAAAAATATAAAATATATTTCTTGAGATTGATTGAGATGCCATTAAAAAATGCTATAAACCTCATGCAGTAACATCAATATTTACCAATTTCAGTCGACAGACATTTAATGTGAATTTTGCAGATATCCACTATTTTATATTAATTGTTCCAGCATGCCTGATTTTAATGGGTAGCTTACTTTTAATATGTCATTTTGTTTTTAAGGCTCCTGCATATCTTTTGTGGTTGGGTCTAGGGTATATCGTGCCGTCTTTTTCTGTGGCTACGCAGTGTTTCATGTCGAATAAGCAACTAGCATTGTTCGCTCCGATTTTGGGATCATTTTATTTGTTCGGGGCATGGTCTAGTGCTTATGCTATGGGGCTAAGAAAAACAGCCAACGCACATTCGTCTGGATGTGCGATATTGATTGCAATCACATTGGTTTTGTTGAGCCATTATTCTTATATTGACGATCAGTTGTGGATCAGAATGCTCGTTTTAAATATATCCATTGCTGTAGTTGAGTCATTGGTGTTATTTTTAATGTTTAAAAATTATCAAAATGTTGATTTTCTTAATAAAATAGTTGATTTCTCCTATTTGTTCATTGTGCTTTATACTTTCGCACGTGGCATCATCACTTTTTTCTTTTTAAAAAATATACAAGCAGATATGTTGGCAACTTCTGTCTGGTGGTTAATGATGCTTGCTGCCAGCATTATCTTGAGCATGTGGTTTGCTATTGTTTTATTGGGCACTTTAGTCCGAGATATTATCCATCAACTGAATGATGAGCGTTTAAGAGATCCACTCACACATTTATTTAATCGACGTGGTTTTAATGAAGCAGCCAAAGTAAAGCTGCATTGTTTATCTCAACAGTCTTATTTTTTACTGATGTGTGATATTGACCATTTTAAAAAAATTAACGATCGCTATGGACATTTGATTGGAGATCAAATTTTACAGCAGGTGAGTCAAATTATTGGGCAAAACGTGTGTGGTCATGACCTTGTTGGACGTTTCGGTGGAGAGGAATTTATTATTTTATTGCAAGTGGATGATCTAGAGTTGGCTTATAGTATTGCCAATCGTATTCGTTTACGCATTTCGGATACTCAATTATCCTCAGAAAATATAACTGTGACAGCGAGTTTTGGACTCGCTGCAGTGCATCAACACAATTTAAAATATGCTATAAATGCTGCCGATCAATTGTTATATGATGCGAAAAATTCAGGACGAAACCAAATTTGTTTTGAGCCATCACTGACTGTATTAGATGCGCAACATTAAATGTCTATAGCACCAAAAACGCATAAATTCCAAGTAAAACAGTTTAGAAAGCAGAAACTTCCTGTCATACTAGGCAGCTACAAAGTGGATAGTTTAAGTTTGAGGTAATACACGTGATTTCAGTTGGTATTGTCGGCGGTACAGGTTATACAGGCGTTGAATTGTTGCGTCTTTTACTACGACACCCAAATGTGCAAGTAAGCGTATTAACATCGCGTACAGAAGATGGTCGCCGTGTAGATGATATGTTCCCAAGCCTACGTGGACATACTGAACTCAAATATTCAGATTTGAATATTGATGAACTGAAGAAATGTGATGTGGTGTTCTTTGCAACCCCGCATGGCGTTGCCATGAAGCATGCTGAAGAATTAGTCACTGCAAATACCAAAGTGATTGATCTTGCTGCAGACTTCCGTCTACAAGATTTAGAACAGTTCGAAAAATGGTATGGCATGCAACATGCGTGTCCTGAACTATTAAAAGATTCAGTTTATGGTTTATCTGAGTTAAACCGCGAACAGATTAAACAAGCCAATGTCATTGGTAATCCAGGTTGTTATCCAACGACAGTGCAACTGGGTTTAGCGCCATTATTTAAGCAAAACGACACATTAGTTAAACCTGAAAGTATTATTATTGATGCGAAATCTGGTGTGTCTGGTGCGGGACGTAAAGCCAGCCTTGGTATGATCTATTCTGAAAATGCGGATAATTTTAAAGCTTATGGCGTTGCAGGTCACCGTCACCATCCTGAAATTGTGGAAGCATTGGAAAATATTTCAGGCTTAAAAAATGTGTTTAATCACATTTTATTTGTGCCACATTTGGTGCCTATGATTCGTGGCATGCTCAGTACGATCTATGTGGATTTAACTGATGCGGGTGAAGCTATAGATGTACAGAGCTTATATGAGCAGTTTTATGCCAATGAAGCTTTTGTCGATGTCATGCCTGCGGGAAGTTCACCAGAGACACGCTCTGTGCGTGGTGCAAATCAATTACGCATTGCTTTGTATAAGCCACAACCGAAAAAATTGGTGGTAATTTCTGTACAAGACAATTTAGTTAAAGGTGCAGCAGGTCAGGCTGTTCAAAACATGAACTTAATGTTTGGATTTGTCGAAACTGCGGGTCTAGATGGAATTGGTTTATTACCATAAAAAACGTTTTAAAACTTCACACACATTTAGATTTCGATTTAAATGTGTGTTTTGAATTGAATCAAAATAAGAGATGACGATGCCGAACACTGACACAAATATGACGTCACAACAGCCTGAACCTGCAAAGCCGTTTTTACAGACCAATAAGCCCTTAGCGATTGGTGCAGTAATATTGGTTGTTGCGAGCGGATTATTGGGTTATACCGTTGGACATCGTCAGGGTTTAACGGTCGTGGGTTTTGATGCAGATGCTGAGCAACTGGTCGAAGTAGTACAAAAGCAAAAGATCAGTCTGGATGCTTTAAATAAAAACTATAATGCTGCTGTTCAGGAGCGTGATGTGGCTGTCACCAATTCAAACGAGCTATATTTGTCTTTGCAAAAAGCGCTAGATCAACAAGCACAGTCTGAAACGACAGCAGTCATTTATCGTGAGGTTTTACGTCAACGCGGCGGTATTCCTTTGGCTGTTCAGCATATTACGATCAAACCTTTGCCTGAAAATGCATTTGAATACCAACTTGATTTGGTTCAAGTCAGTCCCTCAAAACGTGCAGCCTCTGGTACCGTTGAGCTCAGACTGATTCGTGGTACAGAAGTTTTGGTTGTTCCTTTGGAAGACAAAAATTTTAACTTTGAAAACTATGAGCGTTTAACAGGGCGTTGGACGATGCCTAAAGGCTTTACGCCACAGTTTATCGAAGTCCGTTTAACAGGCAGCACGCCAGTGACACGACGCTTTAGTTGGTCACGTGGTGAGGCCGTAGAAAGTCAATCTGCATTTGTCTCTGAAATTCCTCAGGCAGAGGCGAATGCACAATAATTGTGAATTGTAAGTTTATGGGTATTTCTAAGCGTTCAACGTGTTTAAACGAAATTAAGCAGTCTTTTCATGAGTCTGGCTATGTCGATTGGCATATCAGCCCGCGCTTGAGCAATGATGAACCGCATGAAGACGAAAATAGTGATGTCGCTGTCCAAACAGCGCCACCTGAATTGAAACGTCCGCCACTTTATGCTGTCGTTTTAATGAACGATGACTATACCCCAATGGACTTTGTTATTGAAATTTTACAACAATACTTTGCTTTGAATCTTGACCAAGCCACTCAAGTAATGCTAACTGTACATTATGAAGGAAAGGGTGTTGCAGGCGTTTACCCGAGAGACATCGCGGAAACAAAAGCAAACCAAGTCAATAATTACGCTCGGTCTCAAGGTCATCCGCTACTTTGTCAGATTGAGCCGAAAGATTAAGGGGGTTCCATGCTCAGTCGTCAATTAGAAGTATCCTTACGTTTGGCTGTTAGTATGGCTCGACAAAAGAGACATGAATTCCTAACAGTAGAACATTTGTTATTGGCTTTACTTGATAATGATTCAGCCGTGAATGCATTGAAAGCATGTGGTGCGGATATTATTTTGCTTCGTAAAGAGCTCGAAGAATATGTAGAGCAACATACCCCTAAATTGGGCGAGAACAGCGACCAAGCACCGCATCCAACTGAGAGTTTTGACCGTATTTTGCAACGTGCGATATTCCATGTGCAATCGAGTGGTGGAGACCGTACAGTTGAAGGTGCAGATATCCTTGTCGCAATGTATTCTGAGCGTGATTCTTTTGCTGTTTATTTATTAAAACGTCATCAAATTAATCGTTTAACCTTAACTCAGTATTTAGCACATGGTACTCGTAAAGACGAAGTGCAAGTTGAAGAAGAAGTTGAAGATTTAGATGGTGAGTCGAGCAGTTCAAGTAATGCTGGCCCGTTAGAGCTTTACACAACCAATTTAAATGTTGAAGCGCAAAAGGGAAAAACAGATCCTTTAATTGGTCGTGAAAAAGAAATTGAGCGTGCAGCACAAATTCTATGCCGTCGTCGTAAAAATAACCCGTTATTGGTGGGTGATCCTGGTGTCGGTAAAACATCTATTGCAGAAGGTTTGGCTTGGCTTATTGTCAATGGTAAAGCACCTAAACCATTGGCAAATGCAGAAGTGTATAGTTTAGATATTGGGGCGCTGGTTGCAGGAACAAAATATCGTGGAGACTTTGAAAAGCGCTTAAAACAATTGTTGAATGCCTTAAAAAAGAAACCAGAAGCGATTTTATTTATTGATGAAATCCACATGATTATTGGTGCAGGCTCTAGTATGGGTAGCACGATGGATGCATCAAACTTAATTAAACCTGCTTTGGCCAATGGTTCATTACGCTGCATTGGTTCAACCACGTTCCAAGAATATCGCCAAGTGTTTGAAAAAGATCATGCATTGTCACGTCGTTTCCAAAAAATTGATGTGAATGAGCCATCTATTTCAGAAACGATTGATATCCTACGAGGCTTGAAAAGCAAGTTTGAAGATTTCCATCATGTTAAATATGATGACAAAGCTTTAATTTCAGCGGTTGAGTTATCTGCAAAGTTCATTAATGACCGTTTCTTGCCAGATAAAGCCATTGATGTGATTGATGAAGCAGGGGCGCAGCGTCGTCTGAAAGCTGAACAAGATGATACGCTTATTACGGTGGAAAATATTGAAGATATCGTGTCGAAAATTGCACGTATTCCACCAAAAACCGTATCTAAAGATGACAAGACTGTTCTTGAAAATCTTGAGCGCGATTTAAAACGAGTGGTCTTTGGTCAAGATGAAGCCATCGAAGCTTTAGGCTCAGCAATTAAGCTGTCACGTGCAGGTTTAAAATCACCTGATAAACCTGTAGGTAGTTTTGTTTTTGCGGGTCCAACTGGGGTAGGTAAAACAGAAGTTACCAAACAACTTGCGAAATTATTGGGCGTTGAGCTGGTTCGTTTTGATATGTCGGAGTATATGGAGCGTCATGCGGTTTCACGTTTGATCGGTGCGCCTCCCGGTTATGTGGGCTTTGATCAAGGTGGTCTGTTGACCGATGCGATTCATAAGAATCCGCACTGTGTATTATTGCTAGATGAGATTGAAAAAGCACATCCAGACGTGTTCAACTTATTGTTGCAAATTATGGATCATGGTTCATTGACCGATAACAATGGTCGTAAATCAGACTTCCGTAATGTGGTGTTGGTCTTAACTACAAATATTGGCGCGGAAAGTATTTCTCGTGTGAGTATTGGCTTCATGGATCAAGACAACAGCAATGATAACCAAGATGCGATGAAAAAAGCGTTCTCTCCAGAGTTCCGAAATCGTTTGGATAGCGTAATTCAGTTTAAAGCGCTGCCTACTACTGTGATTGAAAATGTGGTGGATAAGTTCTTAACTGAATTACAAGCGCAACTGGACGAGAAAAAAGTCATTCTTGAAGTGGACCAAAGTGCGCGTGAGTGGATGGCCGAAAATGGTTATGATCGTCTAATGGGTGCTCGCCCAATGCAACGATTGATTCAAGAGCATTTGAAAAAACCACTGGCTGAAATGATTCTATTCGGTGAGCTTGCAGAACATGGTGGCAATGTTGCGGTCTCTGTGAAAAAAGAAAATGGTAAAGCGGTTGGTTTGAAACTCGAAGTTTTTGAAGACCAAACGGCTGAACCTGCTTAAAGATTTTTACATCATCTAAAAACCCGTGTTCGCACGGGTTTTTTATTGAAAGCAAACGATTTAAAGACCAATAGCGAGTAAAAATAGACTGTATGGATATTCAATTCACTAAGATTTTTAGTACATTTGTACTGTTTTTAATTACAGCAGTGATGGAAATATTAGGCTGTTATTTTCCTTATTTGATTTTAAATCAGGCGAGAAGCCATTGGTTGTGGATTCCTACAGCTTTAGCGTTAGGTGCTTTTGTGTGGCTGTTAACTTTACATCCGGCTGCGTCAGGACGTATTTATGCGGCTTATGGTGGAATCTATATCTTTACCGCATTGCTGTGGTTGCGTTATGTCGATCAGGTCCAGCTTTCCCGTTGGGATATAATGGGTGGTGCAGTAGTTTTAATGGGTGCTGCTATGATTATTTTGCAACCACAAGGATTGGTTCGCTAGAGCAGAGAACCAATCACTATAAGGCATTATTATTTGATACCACAGTCTTTCTGTTTTAGCTCTAGATCGTAGCTGTTTTTTTCGGAGTTAAGCTGTAGTTTTACAATGTAGGGATTATGGCGCTGATATTGATGCTCGAAGAAAATATTGCAGTTTTGCAGGACATTATTTTTAATCACTTTTTGAACTTCTTTTTCACCTAAATCTTGTTCAAACTGGGCGAAATCTGGGGTAATGATCATCCCTTTAAGTTCGGTACGGTCTGCATATAGATTAAATTGTTCAATGATGGTGTTATTATCAATTTCAATGGGAAGTGTTCTGGAGTCTTCTGCTGTTAATACCGTTAATATTTCATTCAACGTTTCAGGTTGTTGAATTTTAAAATTTGCATCAATAATTTGTTTGGATTGTAGGTAGTCATCGAATTCAGAAGCGTGAACCTGACAAAATATAGTACTTAGGAGTGTAGCAAGGCACAGGCCAGTCTTTTTGAAATGCATGGAAAGTGTCGCTTATAAAAATTATGTTCCAATTATAGCTTTGCACGTATAAAAAAAGCACCCTTAGGTGCTTTTCTTTGGAAAAATAAATCAGTCTTTTTTTGCATTTTCATTGATTAAAAATTCAACCAATGCTTTTTGTGCATGTAAACGGTTTTCGGCTTCATCCCAAACCACAGCATTTTTATGGTCGAGCATTGTTTCAGAAATTTCTTCGCCGCGATGTGCAGGTAAACAGTGCATAAATAAACAATCAGGATGAGCAAGATCCATCAGGCGTTCATTCACTTGATAGTCAGCAAAAGCTGCTTCACGAATTTTTTGCTCTTCTTCTTGGCCCATGCTTGCCCATACATCGGTCACGATCAGGTCTGCATTGACAGCAGCATCTTCAGCAGAGTTAACCAGTTCTACACAGTGTGCAAATTCACTTAAAAATTCTGCTTTGGGTTCATAACCTTTAGGTGCTGCAATTTTGAGCTTGAAGCCCCACATGTGCGCTGCTTCAATATATGAATTACACATATTGTTGCCATCACCAATCCACGCTACAGTTTTACCTGCGATAGGTCCACGGTGTTCAACAAAAGTTTGAACATCTGCAAGCAGTTGGCAAGGGTGGTGATCATCGGTCAAAGCATTAATCACAGGAACTTTTGAATAAGACGCAAAACGTTCAACAATGTCATGTCCGAAAGTACGGATCATCACAATATCCAACATGCTTGAGATCACACGTGCTGAATCTTCAATCGGTTCACCACGCCCCAGTTGCGTATCTCGTGGAGAAAGAAAAATTGCGCTACCACCGAACTGGCTCATGCCTGCTTCAAACGATACACGGGTACGAGTACTCGATTTTTCAAAAATCATACCCATAACTTTACCAACAAAAGGTTGGAAGACTTCGCTATTGTGCTGTTTACGTTTCAGTTCAATACCGCGTTGCACAACTTGGTTAAGTTCTAAAGTAGATAAATCGCGTAAGGTAAGAAAGTGACGTAGAGCCATTGTTACTCCACAATAATTGCTGAAAACTGAAATAAAAACAGAACAACAATTAGTTGTTGGTTGGTTAAAAGAAAACGAGAGTTGATTAATATACTATAAGCAAAGGAAATTGCAAAAAAACTAGAGTTTTTGATGACCTGCTAAAAAGCGGTCTACACAATATTCAATATGATTGTTGAGTTCTTCACGATCAAGAACAAGATCGACCCCCAAAATAATTCGCCACTCATAGTCGCGTAAAATACCGAAATACAGCATGGCTGAATTGTTGGGTTGGGGGCAATTGAGTTGTCCCTTTTCATGTGCTTGAGATAAGGCTTGAGCAATAGTTTTTTGAATCATTTGTGCACCATTTTCATGGATGTATTGTGCAAGCGCAGGATCTTTCTGTGTTTGATTGAGTATTAAACGAATAAAGGCAATGTTTTTAGGTTGAATGATGTGTTTGAGGAAGTTGGTTAAAATACGAATAAGATAAGTGCGTAATTCCTCAGTCTCACAGATACAAGTCAGGGTAATATCGCGATAAAATTGATCACGCCGATAATCACAAATTGCTTTAAACAAGCCTTTTTTGTTCCCAAAATATTTATAGATTGAGGCTTTTGATCCGCCTGCATGATTCACAATATCATCCAGTGATACAGCTTCATAACCGTGTTCTAGAAAAAGATTAGTCGCACTCTCTAAAAGCGCTAAGCAACGTTCATGACCACGTTTAGTTTGTGGTGTATCCCGCGTTAGTGGTTCAAGTTGAACAGAAGTGTGCATAATAACTAAAAACAGCCTAATAAAATGTGTATCTCTAGTTGCTATCATAGCAAAAATATGCACACATTGTCTTTTTGAGGTGTATCTGTTTAGCACTAAAGGTCTGCTTATGGAAGAAAATTACACAATAAAAACGTGAACCATGGGACTAAAGTTTTAGAGTGATCATTCTAAAATGTCATAGCCAATTGGAACATTATGGCTATACTCAAAACTCGAAAATTAAAGTAAATGCCGTGGAAAGGACTATGACAGAACAAACGTCTGCAGGCTTAAGATTTAGACAAGCACTGGAAGTGGAAAAACCATTACAAATTATCGGTACAGTCAATGCTTATGCAGCAATGATGGCGAAACAGGTGGGTTACAAGGCCATCTATCTTTCGGGTGCTGGTGTTGCGAACTACTCTTACGGTCTTCCTGATTTGGGAATGACCAGCTTAGACAATGTCTTGGAAGATGTACGTCGTATTACCGAACGTGTAGATACACCACTACTGGTTGATATTGACACAGGTTGGGGTGGGGCATTTAACATTGCACGTACCGTGAAACAAATGATTGCTGCTGGAGCTGCTGCTGTCCACATCGAAGACCAAGTGGCACAAAAACGCTGTGGTCATCGCCCAAATAAAGAGATCGTGACCCAACAAGAAATGGTCGATCGTGTCAAAGCTGCTGTTGATGCCAAAACGGATTCAAACTTTGTGGTGATGGCACGGACTGATGCCCTACAAAAGGAAGGTCTACAAGCAGTGATTGACCGTGCATGTGCTTGTGTGGAAGCAGGTGCTGATGCGATTTTTGCCGAAGCAATGACAGATATCACGATGTACAAGACCGTTTGTGATGCAGTCGGTGTCCCTGTACTGGCGAACATTACCGAATTTGGCGATACTCCATACTACACCAAAGAACAACTTGCAGAACAAGGCATCTCGATGGTGCTGTATCCGCTGTCACCGACCCGCGCTATGCAAAAGGCAGCACTGGAAGTGATGCATGCTATTCGCAATGACGGTACGCAGGTCAATGTACTGGATAAAATGCAACAACGAAAAGAACTCTATGAATTTCTCGATTATCACACCTTTGAAAACACATTAGATAAGCTGTTTAAACAGGAGAATTAAAAATGGCAGAAGGAAAAGTCCTTACAGGCGCAGGATTGCGTGGACAAGTTGCGGGAAAAACGGCACTTTCAACTGTAGGTAAAAGTGGCGCAGGCTTAACCTACCGTGGTTACGATGTGCAAGATTTGGCAGAAAATTGTCAATTTGAAGAAGTCGCTTATTTGATCTTCTTTGGTGAACTACCAACAGCAGAACAACTTATAGCCTACAAAGCGAAACTTAAATCACTACGCCAATTACCGCAAGCGTTGAAAGAAGTGCTTGAGCGTATTCCTGCAGACTCACACCCAATGGATGTGATGCGCACAGGCGTGTCCATGCTGGGTAATCTAGAAACGGAACACTCTTTTGCAGAACAACAAGATGTTGCTGACCGTATTCTTGCAACACTGCCTGCGATTATTTGCTACTGGTATCGTTTTAGCCATGATGGCGTGCGTATTGAAGAAAATACTGATGATGATTCAATTGGCGCTCAATTCCTGCATTTACTGCATGGTGAAAAGCCAAACGAATTGCATGAGCAGGTAATGAATGTATCTTTGATCCTTTATGCAGAGCATGAGTTCAACGCCTCTACATTTACTGCACGTGTGTGTGCTTCAACTTTATCCGATATGCATTCATGCATTACAGGTGCAATTGGTTCACTACGTGGTCCATTACACGGTGGTGCCAATGAAGCTGCGATGGAAATGATTGAAAACTGGACATCAGCTGACGAAGCTGAGCGTGAAATGTTGGGTAAACTGGAGCGTAAAGAAAAGATCATGGGCTTTGGTCATGCAATCTACAAAGACAATGATCCGCGCAATGGCATCATTAAGATTTGGTCAGAGCGCTTAGCCAAAGACGTAGGCGATACAGTGCTTTATCCAGTATCGGTACGCTGTGAAGAGGTGATGTGGCGTGAGAAGAAATTGTTCTGTAATGCAGACTTTTTCCATGCATCAGCATATCACTTTATGGGTATTGCAACCAAATTATTTACCCCAATCTTCGTGATGAGTCGTGTAACAGGCTGGGCAGCACATGTGATGGAACAACGTGCGGATAACCGTATTATTCGTCCGAGTGCAGACTATACTGGGCCTGAGCTACGTAAAGTTGTGCCAATTGAAGAGCGTACAGCTGCATAAGTGTGTCAACAAAAAAGCCTCTTCGGAGGCTTTTTTTATATCAATATCTGTTTCAAAAAAGTGCTTAGATGTCTGGACTGTTGTGATGATTTTTTAATTTCATATAAATGTTTAATTTTCATGAAATATTTTATAAATAGAAAAATATAGTTGCTATAATTGCGACCGTTTTCATTCTTATTTTTCTCAATTGTAATTGATTTTATGAAGCTTAAATTTTTGTGTACATCTGCACTATGTTTCGGGTTGTCTAACTCTGTCTTTGCTATGCCTTTTGACCCACTGATTGGGACGTGGAAGGTTATTGATGACCGAACAGGTTCTTATATTTCAGATATTGTGATTCGTAAGAATTCAAAAACAGCACAATATAGCGCAGTAGTGACGAAATATTATCCTTTGGCTGGCGCACCGATCAGTGATGTTTGTACAAAATGTCAGGGTGGGCTCAAGGATAAACCAATCTTTGGTATGCAAATTTTAAGCGGTTTAGTAGCTGATAAAACAGGCCAGACGTTTGCAAAAGGCGTATGGATAAATCCTCAAGATGGTCGTACATATAATATCAATACGGCACAAATCAACGCAGGCAAAGACCAACTGAAAGTACAAGCTTCAGCAAAAGATGCGAAGGGTGTGAGCAACATGACTTGGAAAAAGTTGTAAAAATCTCAAGATAAGGTAAAGATCGCCATCACACTTGAATGTGGTGGCTTTTTTGTAGGAAATCACTCGACGTATGTGCTTTATAGGAAAGCTGACTTTGAAAGTATATTTTTAAGAAGTCGAACTGACCACAATATTGTTTAAGTGAATATTTATTAAAAATGAATTACTCGTTGAAAATGATAACCATTATTGTATGTTAATATTCGTTATCACATGATTTTGTACATGAAAAATGACTCATTTTTATAGAAAGACTTTCAATATTGTATTGGCTTCGTTATCCCTGTTGGGGTTCAGTTCAGGTTTATATGCAAAGCCAGAAATGAAACCTCTAGCTGCGAATATCGCAGAAGTGGGCTCTGAGTATTATAATTTTAAAATTAAAGAGTTTGCATCTAAAGACCCACAAAAAACATATAGAGTGTGGTTAGGTATTCCTAAAACAGCACAAAATGAACAAAAAGCTTATCCATCTGTTTTTATGTTGGATGGGAATTCTGCGATGTCTCATTTGAATGAGGATGTGCTGAAATCTTTACTGGAAAATGATGCGCCTATATTGGTTGCTATAGGTTATAAAACCAATTTGCCATTTGCCACAGCATTTCGCTCGCTCGACTATACGCCAGCGGATCTATCGACTGGAAAACCTGCGCATGATCCAAGAAATCCAGAGCGAATGAGCGGGGGAAGTGCTGATTTTAGAAATGTGATTTTGAGCGATATCGCGCCTTGGGTTGAGCAAAATGTAAAGCTTGATGCACAAAAAAGAGCACTGTGGGGACATTCATACGGTGGTTTATTTGTCCTTGATAGTTTGATTGATGGGCGTTACTTTAGTCATTTCTTTGCCGCAAGCCCGTCTCTATCTTGGGCTGATCAGCGTATAATGAAAAAAACTAAGAACGCAAAAATAGCCCAAGATTCGAAAAAGCATCTATTACTGATGGAAGGTGATCTTTTAGCAAATGTAGGCAGCCAGCAGAGTCCTAATTTTGATGCAAGTGGTATCAACAACAATAGAGAGGTGCTTGCTATAACTAAGCAACATGGAGTGGATGCTAAATTTTTAATCTATCCAAATTTAAAGCATGGTGAGGTGTTTAAGGCGTCTTTATTAGACGTGCTTTCAAATCAATGGTATTGATGGCATTTAAACCATCCGAACATGAAAAAGCCTGATCGTATATGATCAGGCTTTTTATTTTAAACAACGTTAAACAGGGTTGTGTTCTAGTAGCACTTGGCCATATTGGGCGCGGAGTTCACGTTTTAGCATTTTACCCGTGCCACTCAGTGGAATACTGTCGACAAAAATCACACGGTCGGGAATCTGCCATTTCGCAATTTTGTCGGTATAGTACTCCAAAAGGTCTTGTTCAGTGATTGTACTTTCAGGTCGTTTCACCGCAATCACAATTGGACGCTCATCCCATTTTGGATGTTCTGCAGCAATGACAGCCGCCATAAGAATGTCTGGATGACCCATTGCAAGGTTTTCAAGCTCAACCGATGAAATCCACTCACCACCAGACTTAATCAAATCTTTAGAACGGTCACTGATGTATAAGAAGCCGTCTTCATCTAAGGTTGCGATGTCGCCTGTATCAAACCAGCCATCGGTTGTGAGTGCGGATTCAGCTTTACCAAAGTAGCTGTCAATAATCCAGTGACCCTTAATTTGTAGATTGCCAATCTGCTCGCCATCACGTGCAATTTCGTTGTTGCCTTTTTCCTCATCAGTAAGACGTAAATCCACGCCAAAAGGCGGACGACCTTGAGATAAGCGCAGTTGGAAACGTTCTTGTTCAGAGAGCTGTTGATGTTTGGCTTTCAGCTGGTTGGCAGAGCCGAGTGGACTGGTTTCGGTCATGCCCCATGCATGGATGGTTTCACAGTTATATTCGGTTTTAAACGCCGCTAACATGGAGGGTGGGCAGGCTGAACCACCCACAACGTTGCGGTTCATACTTGTCAATTGACTACCTAATTGTTTTGCTGCTGCCAGTAAACCTTGCCAAATAGTTGGAACACCCAAAGCCACAGTAACTTTATACGAGTCAATCATATTCACTAGACTCGGCCCATCTAAACCAGGTCCAGGCAATACAACTGTACAACCTACCATAGCAGCGGCATAAGGTGTACCCCAAGCATTGACATGGAACATTGGCACTACAGGCAACATGATGTCATTTGCAGACAGATTAAGTGAGTCGGGTAGGCTGATGGCAAAACTATGCAAAATGGTGGAGCGGTGGCTATATAGCACACCTTTTGGATTTCCTGTTGTACCTGATGTATAGCACAAAGAGCTTGCGGTTTGCTCATCAAAGCTTGGCCATGTGAACTGTTCAGACTCTTTGCTGACCAAGTCATCATAAAATTTCACATCGGCGATTTTTTCTGTAATAGCCTCATCTGAGGCATCTAGGCAAATAAAGTGTTCAACATGTGGTAAATGTGCTTTTACCGCAGCAATGAGTGGCGCAAAGGTTTTATCAAATAACACCACACGATCTTGCGCATCATTGATAATAAAAATCAGTTGTTCTGGAAACAAGCGTGGGTTGATGGTATGGCAAATATAACCACTACCAGAGATGGCATACCAAGATTCTAGGTGACGATGATTGTTCCATGCGATGGTCGCCACACGGTCGCTTTGCGAAAGCCCTAAACCTTTAAGCACATTGGCAAATCGTTTAGAGTTGGCTGCGACTTTGGCCCAGTTGGTTTCAGTAATACTGCCGTCTGTATTTTTAGAAATAATGGCTGTGTCGGCATGATAGCGTTCTGCGTGATCAATCAGATTGCTAATCAATAGCGGTTGAAACATCATACGTCCAAGCATGTATAAATATCCTTATCGTTGCTTTTTTATCAAATTATTTATTGGTTTCTCAAAACATCTGCTTTGAGCATTCATTGTATTTTTATCCTAGCTTGATCCAAATTTAAATCAAGTTTTGTTTCATCTTCTGCCGCATTTTTAAAAGTGATGTGAAGCAGAACTACAAGTAAATGAAAAGCATCATTTAAAAAAGTAAATGACCATTGATCACTTTATGCTGTTATTCGACAAAAGGCACTTGAAATTTATAAAAAGTATGTTTAAAAATGTGTATAGCTCATGAAACATGAGTTGTGGGTATTTCAGGACGATATACTCGTTTTAAGAAGCTAATTTTTAAAAAATCACTTACAGGAGTTAAAAATGCTTCAGTTGTTTAAAAAATTATTTTGCATCCACGTTTATGAATATGAACAAATGACTGAAATCGGGGAGCATATGGAATGCCGCAAGTGTGGGGATTCTAAAACCGACTAAATTAAGTAAAAAAAGTGAGCGCAGGCTCACTTTTTTAATGTCTATATTTTATGGCTTAGTTTGACTGAATGCAGTCAAAATTGCTTACAATAGTCTGATCACAGTGTTTAGCGTACCTAGATGATGACTAAAAATTTTCAAGCACAGACTTATATTGTTGATGATAATTTGAGTGATACCTTAAGCTGGCTGTGTCAGCATCAAGAGTGTTTTGATTCTTTTCACTATGATGCGATTCGCCAAGCATTAATTGTACGCCATGCCAATGGTGAAGATGAGATCTTCCAAGGCGATTATCTGAATGCCAGTTATGGTATTTTAATTACTGCACATAATTTTGCTCAGTCATCTGAACGTTAAACAGATAGAGATTAAAAAGCCCCATACTGAATAAGGGGCTTTTTTGTGCTTAGCAAATCTTAGGAATTAGCTTGCCATGGCATCTAGGCTAAGGTCTGCCACTGTCGGTTTTGGCTTTTCAGCCACTAAACCTAGTTTGCTGAACAGTTGACGGTCTTTACCTTCGCCTGCATTTGGCGTGGTCAGTAGTTTCTCACCCGAGAACAACGAGTTTGCACCCGCCATAAACGCAAGCGCTTGGTCTGAGTCAGACAGTGCTTCACGACCTGCGGATAAGCGGATATAGCTGTGCGGCATAATAATACGTGCAACAGCAATAGTACGAATCCATTCCGTCACATCGAGTTTTTCGACATCTGCCAATGGTGTGCCTTCAATTGGAACCAACATGTTGATAGGTACAGATTCTGGGTGGATTGGCATTGTTGCAAGTTCTTGTAATAAACCAATACGGTCTTCTTTCTTTTCACCTAGACCAACAATACCACCGCTACACACTTTCATGCCTGCTTGGCGGACATATTCTAAGGTATTTAAACGGTCATCAAAGGTACGTGTACTAATAATATGTGAATAATACTCGCGTGAAGTGTCGAGGTTATGGTTGTAATAATCTAAACCAGCATCTTTTAAACGTCCAGCTTGAGACTCATTCAGCATCCCTAAAGTCATACAAGTCTCTAAACCGAGTGCTTTTACTTCTTTAACCATTTCTAGTACATAAGGCATGTCGCGCTCATGTGGATTACGCCAAGCTGCGCCCATACAAAAACGAGATGAGCCTGATGCTAACGCTTCTTTTGCCTCAGAGATGACTTTGTCTACAGCAATGCGTTTTTCTGCTTCAAGTTTTGAGTCATAACGTGCTGACTGAGAGCAGTATTTACAATCTTCAGGGCATTTACCTGTTTTAATCGACAATAAAGTACTTACTTGAATGGTATTGGCTTGGAAATGTTGGCGATGTACGGTCTGCGCTTGAAAGACGAGATCAAGAAAAGGCTGATCATACAAAGCTTCGATTTCTTCACGCGTCCAATCATTGCGTAGGTTCATAATGGCGATCCATTTTTAATTCTAACTTGTATACATCATACATTTAACGTGCCAACTTAAAAGGCATTATTGCTCAGTTTTAATAGTATCTCCCGATTGTTTTTCTAATTTTATCTTTTTATGAGATTATGGAAATAGTTGCAAAGTTGAGCACTTTTCTCGAAATTTGGCTGCAAAATTCTATTTCTATGAATCTATGGATGTGTTGAAAATGCAGCTAAATGGATAAAATAGATAAAATTATGCAAGCAACTGGCTGTTTGATTAAACCCTTTTGGATGGAGTGTGTTCGAAGCAAGTTTTACGACTTTTTCATCAGTTGCTCTTGGATGGCCCAGTCAATATGGACTTGCACAATATCGTTAAGCTCTGAGCGAGAAGTGTGTAATTGTTGCAAAATTTCATCCGAAAATGGTGCGTTGCCCAAACCAATCGCGACATTACGCATAAAGCTTTGATAGCCTGTTCGCCGCAGAGGACTCCCTTCGGTATTTGCCATAAAGGTACTTTCATCCCATTGCCAAAGGTCAAGCAGTTGGATGTCATCCAAGCCATGACGCGGGTTAAAATCATCAATCGGCGTGGTTTTGGCAAAGCTATTCCACGGGCAAATGAGCTGGCAGTCATCGCAACCAAACACACGGTTGCCGATACCACGGCGTAGTTCTACAGGGATAATGCCTTGGAACTCAATGGTTAAATAGGCAATGCATTTACGTGCATCTAGCAAATAAGGTTCAACAATCGCTTGAGTCGGGCAAATATCAATACATGCGCTACATGAGCCACAGTGTTTGGTCGTTGCTTGGTCAAAAGGTAACTCTAAAGAGGTAAAGAGTTCGCCTAAGACAAAAAATGAGCCTGATGTTTTATGGATGAGTAAGGTGTGTTTACCCACCCAGCCCATACCTGCATTTTCAGCCAATGATTTTTCAAAAATGGGTGCTGAGTCTGCGAAGGGGCGAGATTCAAAATCACCCACTTTGGCTTTGATTTTCTGCGAAAGGGTCTTTAAACGTCCACGCATGACTTTGTGATAGTCACGTCCACGTGCATAGCGCGCAATAATGGCACTATTTGGTGCAAAAGGCACAAGACGGGGTTCAGGCACGGCAACTAAATAATCCATACGCACACAAATAATACTTTTGGTGCCTGGAACAAGCAGGGTTGGATCTGCACGTTTTTCTAAGTTTTCAGCAAGAAAATGCATGTCACCATGATAACCAAGCTCTAAATATTTTTTAAAACGCGGCAATTCAACTTGAGCATCTGGTTTGGCGATGACACAATCAGAAAACCCCAAAGCCAGCGCTTCAGATTTAATCCAAGCCTTAATTTGCTCTGGATCATATTGATCTACAGGGATTTTTGAGGAAGATATGAGTGTTGTCATAACCAAGAACAAAGGAAAAATCATGCATCAGCAAGTGTACCACAGCAGTGAGATTCAAGCATGGGAAGGGCGTTGGTTTGCGCAGCAAAATAGTGCTTATGGGTTGATGCAACAAGTCGCATGGTCAACAACTGAGCAGGTGCTGCCTAGGCTTAAACAGCAGCAAGTCAAAAGTGTTGCGGTGTGTTGTGGTCAAGGCAACAATGCAGGTGATGGTTACTTAATTGCATCTCATCTAGCTGCTCAAGGTTATGATGTTGAAATTTATGCAGCGGCTTTGGGTGCATCTACATCACTGCAACAAGCGCATGCAGCGGCTGTGCAACAGGGGATAGTGATTCATACAGGCTTTGCTTTTCAACGTGCTTATGATGCGTATATTGATGCTTTGTTTGGGATTGGTTTAAACCGTGAACTCAGTTCAGACTGGCAAGCAGTGATTCAGCAAATCAATAGACAATCAGGTTTAAAAATTGCCATCGACCTTCCGAGTGGTTTACAAGCCAACACGGGGCAGGCTTTACCTTGTGCTATTGTCGCTGATTATACCTTTACGGCTCTCGGTTTAAAGGCAGGTTTATTTACTGGACAGGGGAAGGCTTTTGCGGGGGAAGTCACGCTTGTTTCACTGCTTCCAGTAGACAGCGAATTAAAGTCTTTAGCGTCACTTGCTCCACAGCATGTGCAGCTTGAACGGCGTCAAGCCTTTGGGCATAAAGGAAGTTATGGGCATGTACTTGTGATTGGAGGGCATGCACAGATGGGCGGTGCAGTGATGCTGGCTGCAGAAGCTGCCTTTCATGCGGGTGCAGGTAAGGTGACGGTGGTGTGTGATGCAAAACACCATACTGCAATTTTAGCCCGTGCACCGAATATTATGCTGCGTGATATTAACCAAATGTCGCTCCAAGAGCGTGAAGCGTTGCTGGCACATGTGGATGCAGTCAGTTTTGGTATGGGGTTGGGACGAGACTCGTGGGCTCAACAGCAGTTTGAGGCATGGTTTCCACTCATTCAGATCAGTGCTTTACAGGTGGTGCTAGATGCAGATGCCTTATGGTTTTTGGCCTCAAAGCCAGTAAAGCTTGGTAAACAGATCTACGCAACACCGCATCCGGGAGAAGCGGCGACTTTACTGGGCATAACTACTTTGGCGGTAGAATCTGACCGCATTGCAGCTATTTATGCCTTACAAGAAAAATATGCAGGGCAATGGGTGCTGAAAGGTTCAGGAAGCTTGATTTTAGATACGCAACTTTGGATTTGTACCGCAGGTAATCCGGGGATGGGGACAGGTGGAATGGGGGATGTATTGGCAGGCATGATTGCCAGTTTAAAAGCACAGTTGCAAGATGACATTGCGTTACATCAAATTGTGACTTTACATGCCCAAGCAGGCGACCTCTTGGCTCAGCAAGGTGAGCGTGGTTTACAAGCACAGCACATGAGTCAGGCTATTTATACGGTCGTGAACCGAGAGCATACGGTATGAAAGCAGTAAAACTGACTATATCGGGAAAAGTTCAGGGTGTCGGATATCGACGTTGGTTTGCACAACATGCTGTTGCTTTAGGCTTAAAGGGTTATGTACTCAATCTGGATTCAGGTGCAGTTGAAGCATTGCTTTTGGGTGATGATGGTACGGTTGCCGAACTGGTGAATCATGCTAAAGTCGGGCCAACTCATGCGGTAGTCAAGGATGTAGTCATCGTAGAACTGGCTTCAGAACAGCAATCATTTACCGCTTTTGAAATACGTCGCGAATGACTAAGTATTCAAAATAAAAAAGGCGGAAGTTTAACTTCCGCCTTTTTTCTAAGCGTGTTAAATCTTAGTGATGGTGACCACCAGCACCGTGCGCATGGCCGTGCTGTAATTCGTCTTCAGTTGCATCGCGGATTTCTACGATTTCAACTTCGAAAGTTAAGTCTTGACCAGCAAGTGGGAAGTTCGCATCAACAATTACGTTTTCGCCTTCAACTGCTTTTACAGTTACGATTTGAACGCCATCATCAGTTTGAGCTTGGAACTGCATACCCGCTTGGATGTTGTCAACGCCTTGGAACATTTGCGCTGGAACTTCTTGAACAAGTTCAGGGTTGTATTCGCCATAACCTTCAGCAGCAGGAACAGTAACAGTGAATTTTTCACCTACAGTTTTGCCTAGCAATGCATTTTCTAAACCTGGGATGATGTTACCTGCGCCGTGCAAATATGCAAGTGGTTCACCTTGTGATTGGTCTAGCGTTTCGCCTTCTGCGTTAGTCAATTTGTAGTTGAAAGAAACCACGTGATCATTTGCGATAGCAGTCATGTTTTTCGTCCATTCATTTAGAATTTAAGGGGTATATCATAAAGTGAAAAGCAGCTTTTGTAGACTAAATTTAGTAAAAAACTGCATTTTCCACGTTCTTATGGCGTTTTTTTATTAGTGGGGACACATTTTTAGATTTCAATGCAATTTTATTTTTGGACCGACTTTTTTATTCATCAGATCCTTTGCGGTCATTAATCCAGCTTGAGTATAACCATGTAGGGTCGCTTGATGGAGTCGATATAAAGAAACATACATGGATTTTGCCAGCACGCCTTGCACATTGACTTGTCCAAGGAGTTCGCCGACTGCTTTATATTGGCTGAGGGAAACCAAAGAACCTTTGTCAGAAAATTTAAACATCGGCAAAGACTGACCATGAATGCGCGCTTTGAGCGCTCGAACCAAAAAGGCAGCTTGTTGACTAGCCACTTGAGCGCGTGGGCCAAGGACTGGCTCATCGGCAGCAGGTTGGCAGTGCGCACAGTCTCCAAAGGCAAAAATATTGGGATCAGTACGAGTTTGCAATGTCGCGTAGACGATTAAGCGACCAATCTTGTCTTTTTGGAAACTTTCAAGGCTATTTAAAACTTGAGGTGCTTTAATACCTGCCGCCCAAACTTTTAAATCAGCATCAATTTGTTGACCATCGGCAAAATAAATATGGTCTTTGTCTAATTTTGCAACACGGTGATGAGTGAGGACTTCAACACCAAGCTTTTCCAATTGCGCATGGGTGTGATTTGCCATTTTGGTGGATAGGGCGGGAAGAAGACGATCCGCTGCCTCAATCAAGGTGACTTTCACTTTGTTTGGGTCAATTTTATTGAGACCGTATTTAAAAAAGGTGCTTTTCGCATGGACCAATTCGGCAGCAAGCTCAACTCCTGTGGCACCTGCACCAATAATAGCAATATTGAGTGCGCGTGTTTCGGGACGGTTTTGTGCATCTAAATACAAATGTAGAAGGTCTTGCTGGAAAATTTCAGCTTGTTGGCGACTGTCGAGGAAATGGCAGTAATGTTTAGCGCCTTCGGTCGCAAAGTCGTTAGAGGTCGAACCAACTGCAAGGACTAAGCTGTCGTAGTTGAGTTCAAACTGCGTGGTTTCACTGCTTTGTTTGGCATATTGGCGTGCTTCAAGTTTTACTTGTTTATGTTCTTGGTCTAAGCCGACAAAACGACCCAAAACAAACTCATAATGATGTTTAGAGGCATGGGCAAAGTAATTGATTTCTTCAACACTAGGGTTGAGTGTACCTGCCGCAATTTCATGTAATAACGGTTTCCAGATATGCGTCAGGTTTTGATCGACAAGGGTGATTTTTGCTTGTTTGGATTTTCCTAAGCTGTCTCCGAGTTGTGTTGCTAACTCTAGACCACCTGCACCGCCACCAATAATGACAATATGGTGTGGCACTTGTTCTGTTTGTACAGCCATATGAAGCAACCTATTTTATTATTAAAAAAAAGAAGATGACATTGAATATGCCATCTTCTTGATTTAATGATAATTAGATTGTCTTACAAGTTACATAAAGTATAAAACTCAAGATATGTTTTAAACCTAGCCTAGAGTATAGGTTTTGGCCTGAGGTTCATCGCTCGATAAAAATGGAAACAAGCTTTTGAACCAGATCATGAGTCTCTGGAAAATATTGGCTTCTTCAATATGTACGTCATCTTCTATAGTAAAAGTTTGAATAAGCTGGTTATTTTGATAAACCTGAACTTTAGCCAGTTGCATTACTTCTGCAAGTGGTGCGGTTAGTTTGTTCTGTAAAACTTCTATATTAAAATGTGTTTTAGTCGATTCTAAAGGTGCGATCGGTTGGATTGTACCATTGCCTGTATTGAGCATAATACGTTGATTGGTTTGATCAAAGGCATGTAAATCAATTGCATAAGGTTGATCGTACAATGATGTGGTCACAATTTTCGGTTGTTTGCTTTCGACTTTGAAAATTTTCAAAGTTGATTTGACAACGGGAAGTTCCGCAATGATTTGTTTATCTTTCAGCGCAACTTCGTTGCGTGTATAGGTATAAGACAAATTCATGAGATTGTGCGCAACCTCTGCACGTTTTGCTGCACTTTGCGTTCCTAATACAATCACCACCAAACGACGGTTTGGGTTTTCAGGGTTCATTGTTGGGCGGTTCGCTGTTAGGGCTAGGTTATATCCCGCTGCTTTGGTATAACCCGTTTTTAAGCCATCGACTGTTGGGTCTTGTTTTAACAGAAGATTGGTCGCACGGTGAAAGCGTTGGTTGTAACTAAAACTTTGCTGTTTTGAATAGTACAAATAGTCGGGTGTTTCATTCACTAAGGCTTGACCTAACAGCGCTAAGTCATGTGCAGTCGAATAGTGTTCGGGCATGGTAATACCTGCTGGGTTCTGAAAATGTGTTTCAGTCATTCCCAGTGCTTTGGCTTCTTGGTTCATTCGTGCCACAAAGTGAGGAATATCACCAGAAATACGTTCTGCCAAAGTCACCGCTGCATCATTGGCCGACATCACCACTAAACCCGCTAAAAGCTGATCAACTGAAATCTGTTCACCTTGTTTTAAATACATTTGCGACTCATCCCACATCACCGTACTAACCACAGGTGTCGCGGTAAGAATTTCGCTTTTGTTTAGTTTTCCTGCATTAATTTCTTTCAGTGCAATGTAGGCAACCATCATTTTGGTGAGCGAAGCGGGTGCACGTTGAACATGACTATTATGCTCTGCAATGACTTGCCCTGATTGGCTGTCAAAAACGGTCCAAGCTTGAGCTTCAACTGTTTCAGGAACAATGTTGAGTAATGCGGCTTGAGTGAAACTTGAACACAAGGCGAAGAGTGTAGCGATAAAGTAGATGACAGCTTTCAATGAAATTCCCTAACTAAGCCATTCCGTGACTTTTAAACCGAAAACAGCTGCAAATGCTATGCCTTTTTTTCGCCAATGACCAGTCAAAAATGCAGACAAATGTGACTGTGACGCAAAACTGGCTTAAATAATGCTAAGCTAAGTTATAACTCATTTCATTTTATTTTGTATCGCCCATTATGTTGCATTATCAGATCGAATTTGACGATTATCGTCAGCACCTTATACACGTGACTTTACGTTTTGTAGCAGACCCAACGCAGGTACTTTCATTACCGACTTGGATTCCGGGTAGTTACCTCATTCGTGAGTTTTCAAAGCATATTGAATCGGTTCGTGCTTATGATGAAGAAGGGCGGTTATTACAAATCCAAAAATTTGAAAAGAATAAATGGCGTCTTTTTAATACCGATCATGAATTGATTACAGTTGAATATGATGTCTATGCCTATGATCTGTCGGTGCGCGGTGCGTATGTAGATCAAACCCGTTTATATGTCAATCCTGCATGTGCATGTTTAGGTCTGGAGGGTCAAGAGGACAAAGCCGTTGAAGTTGAACTATTCCTTCCTGATGAGCTGAAGCACTTCCAATTAGCGACAGGTATGGCTTCAAAAAGCCTTGTTAAAGGTCGTTTTACCTTAAAAGCCAAAAACTATGCTGAGCTAATTGATGCACCATTTGAGTTGGCAGAGCAGACTCGTTTTGCTTTTGAAGCCAATGGCATTCCACACGAGTTTGTAGTGTCAGGCAAACATGCCATGAATGCTGCACGTATGCAGCAAGACATTGAAAAAATCTGCGCAACAGAAATCTCAATGTTTGGTTCAGCGCCATTTGCAAACTACACCTTTATGACGATGGCTACAGCAAATAGTTATGGTGGTTTGGAGCATCCAAATTCAACCAGTTTGATTAGTCCACGTGAAGACTTGCCCAAAGTTAATGAGCCTGAAGAGCCATCTGAAGACTATCAACGTTTCTTAGGTTTATGTAGTCATGAATACTTCCACTCATGGTTGGTCAAATTCATTCGTCCTGAAAACTTTGTCAATTATGATTTAAACAAAGAAGGCTATACCTCTTTGCTTTGGATTTTTGAAGGTTTCACGTCTTATTATGATGACCTGATTTTGCTGCGTAGCGGTGTGATTTCCCAAGCCTCATATATCAAATTACTCAAAACTCAGATTGATCGTTATTTACAAAATCCGGGTCGTTTTGTTCAGTCTGTGTCTGAGTCAAGTTTTGATGCATGGGTGAAATTTTACCGTCAGGATGAAAACTCGAACAATGCAGGCACCAGCTATTACAACAAAGGTTGTTTGGTAGCGCTATGCTTAGACTTGGGTTTACGGTTACGTGGTTCAAGTCTAGATGCGCTTATGCGTAAACTTTATGAAAACGCGCAAAAGGGCATACAAGTACATGAGCGTACAATTGTTGAGTTGTGTAATGAACTGACGGGTGATAACTGGATTGAGCAAATCAATCACTTAATTAACACCACAGATGAGTTGCCACTGGATCAACTTTTCCCTGAGTTTGGTTTAAGTTATAGCCTGAAAAATGACAAGTCATTACCGTTGGGTTTAAAGCTTGTAGATAAGCCAGAGGGTGTGTTGGTGCAAAGTGCGCGTCGTGATGGCGCTGCTGCTCAAGCTGGTCTTTCTGCCCATGATGTGATCATTGCGATTGATGGTCTCAAAGCAACGGTGAAATTGGTAGAAAAATACGCCAAGCAAGACGATACCTATAGCATTCTGGCATTCCGCCGTGATGAGTTGCTGAGCTTTGATGTAAAAGCTGCTGGTTCAGAACTGACCGAAGTTGAATTGAAAGTCGAAGATCAAGCGAAAGCAGAGAAGTGGCTCAAGGTTTAATGCTTAACCCACTTTATTTGTCATTCTGTTGAGGTAAAAACCGATGCCTAGGCATCGGTTTTTATATTTGTTCGTTTGTGAATGTTAACTACCACGATAAGTTGAATAACCGTACGGACTGATCAATAACGGAATATGATAATGATCCAATGAGCCATCAATCACAAAGACAACAGGTACTTCTGGAAAAAAAGAGCGCTGATTTTTTTGACGAAACCAATCACCTGTTTTAAAAGTAACTTTATAGACACCTTTTTGTAGACTGGTATCTTTAGGGTATAAATCATTGATACGCCCTTGATCATCCGTTGCCGCTGAATTGATTTCAGTCCATTTATCATTTTGTTGTGCTTCAAGCGTTACTTTGACATTAGCTGATGGTAAACCATTTTCTAAATTCAGTACGTGTACACTTAATGGGTTCTGTGCAAAACATAATGAAGAAAAACCAAGTCCAATGAGAGGAAGGAGTATTTTCATCATCTAATTGATCCTTAATGTTGCATAAAAGTATTAAGTTTAACCAAACTCATAAAAATCATAGGTTTAAAAATGTAAAATTGGTTTAATAAGAAATAAATTTTTTGGCTTTTTTCTTCATCGAGTTTGCGAGTCTAAGCTCTATAATGAAGCAAGTGATTCTATTTTTCTCTAAATTCGCACTGTTTTAGGGATCTTGTTGTCAATTTGCCAGAAGATTGTAGAGCGTTTGCGGAAAACAGGAAGGATTAGAGTAAATATTCAGCATCATTTTTTTTCGAAATGTCGTTATCACAGGATATTACGTTGACTGAAAAGCAATGAAAGCCGATACTTTCAGGGTTTTATTCAAGCACATCGGTTCGCAGGGGCTGAGCCAGAAGCTCATCACCCTAAAAAACTCAATCTAACGCAAGGGGCTATATATGGCTGGTGGAAAGTCAACCATCATTTACACACTGACCGACGAGGCGCCATTGCTAGCGACTTACTCGCTACTGCCGATCATTGAGACCTTTACTAAACCTGCTGGTGTAGAGATCGTTAAAACTGATATCTCTGTTGCCGCACGTGTTCTCGCAGAATTTTCTGAATACCTAAAAGAAGAACAAAAAGTTCCAGACAATCTTGCAGAACTTGGTCGTCTAACACAAGATCCTGATACTAATATCATCAAACTGCCAAATATTAGTGCCTCTGTTGCTCAGCTAACAGCATGTATCAAAGAGCTTCAATCAAAAGGCTACGCGATTCCTGATTACCCAGAAAACCCTACTACTGAAGACGAAAAAGCGCTTAAAGCACGCTATGGTAAATGTCTTGGTTCAGCAGTGAACCCAGTATTACGTGAAGGTAACTCTGACCGTCGTGCGCCTGCTGCTGTTAAGAACTATGCGAAAAAACACCCGCACTCTATGAGCGAGTGGAAGCAATGGTCTCAAACTCACGTTTCTCACATGGATGAAGGTGACTTCTACCATGGTGAAAAATCAATGACTTTAGACCGTGCCCGCAATGTGAAAATGGAACTCGTGACAAAGTCTGGTGAAACCATCGTTCTTAAGCCAAAAGTTGCGCTTCAAGATGGCGAAATCATTGATTCAATGTTTATGAGCAAGAAAGCGCTTTGCGATTTCTATGAAAAAGAACTTGATGATTGTAAAGAAGCAGGCATTTTGTTCTCTTTGCACGTGAAAGCAACCATGATGAAAGTTTCACACCCGATCGTTTTCGGTCACTGTGTGAAAATTTACTACAAAGATGCTTTTGAAAAACACGGTAAATTATTTGATGAGCTAGGTATTAACGTTAACAACGGTATGGCGGGTCTTTACGAGAAGATCGCAACTTTACCGACATCGTTACGTGAAGAAATCATTGAAGACTTACACGCTTGCCAAGAACACCGTCCAGCACTTGCAATGGTTGATTCTGCGAAAGGCATCACGAACTTCCATTCACCAAACGATGTAATTGTAGATGCTTCTATGCCTGCAATGATCCGTGGTGGCGGTAAAATGTGGGGCGCTGACGGCAAACCTTATGACTGTAAAGCAGTCATGCCTGAGTCAACTTTCGCACGTATCTACCAAGAAATGATCAATTTCTGTAAGTGGAATGGTAACTTTGACCCACGTACTATGGGTACAGTGCCGAACGTTGGTTTGATGGCGCAAAAAGCGGAAGAATACGGTTCACACGACAAGACCTTTGAAATCTCTGAGGCAGGTGTTGCAAACATCACTGACTTAGAAACTGGCGAAGTGTTGATGTCTCAGAACGTGGAAGAGGGTGACATCTGGCGTATGTGTCAGGTGAAAGATGCACCAATCCGTGACTGGGTGAAACTAGCAGTAACACGTGCGCGTAACTCAGGTATGCCTGCGATCTTCTGGCTTGACCCATACCGTCCACACGAAAATGAACTGATCAAGAAAGTACAAACGTATTTGAAAGATCATGACACAACTGGTTTAGACATTGAAATTATGTCTCAAGTCCGCGCGATGCGTTATACACTTGAACGTGTTGCACGTGGTCTAGATACGATTTCTGTAACGGGTAACATTCTGCGTGACTACCTCACTGATTTGTTCCCAATTATGGAGCTTGGTACATCTGCGAAGATGTTGTCTATCGTTCCGCTTATGGCGGGCGGTGGTATGTACGAAACTGGTGCGGGTGGTTCAGCGCCTAAACACGTACAGCAGCTTGTTGAAGAAAACCACTTACGTTGGGATTCTTTAGGTGAATTCTTGGCACTTGCTGTATCTCTAGAAGAGATGGGTATTAAAGAAGATAATGCGAAAGCAAAACTTCTTGCGAAGACTTTAGACCAAGCGACAGGCCAGTTACTGGATAATGATAAGTCTCCATCACGCCGTACTGGTGAGATTGATAACCGTGGCAGTCATTTCTACTTAGCGAAGTTCTGGGCTGAAGCTTTAGCAGCCCAAGACGAAGATGCTGACTTGAAAGCGAAGTTCGCTCCTCTTGCAAAAGCGCTTGCTGAAAATGAAGATAAGATTGTTGCTGAGCTTTCTCAAGTTCAGGGTCAAGCTGCGGACATCGGTGGTTACTATGCTGTAGATACAGCTAAAGTAAATGCTGTAATGCGTCCAAGCACGACTTTGAATGCAGTACTTGAAGCGGTCTAAGTCAAAACTAAATCGGTAAATTTGCCGATGAAGTAAAAAAAGCCGATGTGAAAACATCGGCTTTTTTTATACTAAAAAATATTTCAAATGGCTAAAAAGATGAATAAGAAAAATTTGAATAGGGTTATAGCAATTACAGTCATTTGGTTGGGTGGGATTGGCTTAACTTGGATATTTGGAAGTTTGAAATCACCAGAATCACTCAATGAATTAGGTGATTTCCTTGCAGGTGTTTTTGCACCTATTGCATTTCCTTGGTTAATTTTAGGTTATATCTAGCAAGGTAAGCAGTTAGATCAAAACACGAGAGCTTTGGAACAACAAGAAAAGGCGCTCAATTTGCAAATTGAGGAAATGCGAGAAAGTGTTAAGCAATAAACTGAATTAGCAGAAATTCAGCAAAAACAATTTGATGCAATCAATTATGCTTCCAATCCCAATTTATTGATTAGCTCATGTGAGTGTGAAATATACTCTGTGGGATACTCAGAGGAAGAAAACGAAGTCAATAATTTATGTAGTTTAAACCTCAAAATATTTAATAAAGGTATTGGGGAAGCTTTAGATATTAGGATAGAAGTAAACAATAAAAAATTTTTGATAAGTGAAAGAATTTTTGTAGATGAAGTCATTAATGTAGTAATTTATCTTGAACCTGATCTGGTTAAACTATCTAAAAATTTAGATTTTTTAAATATTGAGTTTACTCTTATTTGTGCAAATAAATTCAACTCTCAAATAAAAGAGCATTATGAAATTAAGGTATATTTTATTGAAGATTCATGGGAAACAGAGCGAGTAAATATTATAAAGAGATAAGATTATTGTTTAGATATTTATGATAAAAAGCCCACTTTCGTGGGCTTTAAAACAATCAAATCTTAACGACCATTACGTCCGCGACCACGTGGCGCTTTCGTATTGGGGCGAGTAGTACCATTGGTTTTACGTTTTGGCTTCTCGCTTTCGTCCATTTGCCAAATACGCTTTGTACCTGACTTTTTCACAGAACCATCTTTGTTCTTACGAACCATAGGCTTACCGCCTGTACCACCCGGTTTTTTTACATAAGAGCGTGAACGGTAAGGTTCTTCAGCAGGAATGTTTTGAAAGTCAGGGTATAAAAGTGGCTCGATTTCTTTGGTTTCGCCTGGTTGTAAACCCATTTGAACCAAATCAATTGCACCAATTTTAGTACGGATTAAACGTAAAGTAGGAAAACCTATAGCAGCAGTCATACGACGTACTTGGCGGTTACGGCCTTCACAAATTGAAATTTCAACCCAAGATGTCGGCACGGATGCACGAAAACGTACAGGAGGATCACGTTCCCATAACCATTCAGGTTGTTCAACTTTAGATGCTTCAGCAGGTAAAGTCATACCATCTTTAAGTTCCACACCTTTACGCAACTGCTCAAGGGCTTCTTCAGTGACATCACCATCGACCTGAACCAAATAGGTTTTAAATTTTTTATTGGCAGGGTTGGTAATGTATTGGTTTAAACCACCATGGTCAGTTAAAAATACTAAGCCTTCAGAGTCCATATCCAAACGGCCAGCCAAGCGCAAAGTCGAGTCGCTGACAAAGTCAGACATCGTCATATGTGCTTCATCTTTACGGAACTGGGAGAGGACGTCATAGGGTTTATTCAAGATGACGATTTTCATTATAACCTACTAAAATATATCAATTAATTCTGATGCGGTTTCCTGATTACCCGTTTAAGTACCCGTTTTGGATGAGGTAGGGTGAAAATTAGGAATAAAATGCCCACTAAATTGTGGGCTACTATATCAGATTTAGGCTTATGCTCCTCAACTTTATTCTTAACGTAGGAGGAATACTAGAACACATCCTTATTAGAGAGTCTAACTGGTTGCTGGATATCTCCTGCATTAATCATGTTGTAAAACTTATCTTTTCCAATAGCTAACAGTTGCATAAACTCTTTAGCTCGAATTCTATGATCAATCTCAATCATACCGCCTCCCTTGAATTCACTGAAATTGAATTTAGTATTTCGTCTGAATACCCAACGTGCACAAGACTTTGATAAAGGGTAGAGGCTTGCTCCGCCGTGAAAGTTTTGGTGGTACCTGATTTGCCTATGACGAATGGTGCAAATTCTTCGGTGATGAATTGGAGGTTAATCCAACTCGGTGAAGCAAACAAACGTCTGTCCACAGCTCTCCGAGAAACCATCATTGAGTACACCATTACCAACAGTGAGTTACTCGAATCTTGCACAGCAGAATATCAAAGCATGGCAGAAAAAGCAGATGGCCACGCAATTGATGTCGAACGATTGAGTGGGACTTGGCCTATTAAAGAACCCCTAAAATAAGGGGTTCTTTAATATATTATTTTAACCCGAATCCTGTTTAAGCCACTGATTCCATAATTTGAATTGTTGGCTTATTTCGATGGGTTAATTGATAGGCACATAACGATGCGTAAATCCCACTTAGAAATCCGCGAATACTACGTGCTTTACTCGTCACTAAATTGTATCGTCCTTTCAATAAGCTGAATAACATTTCTATCTTATTACGTTGTTTTAAGTGATATTCATCTTATGCACAGAGTTGAACAGTCTGCATGTTCTTTTGATGATACGTAATTAAATCAGTACCTTGATGCTTTAACCTGCTTTTTAAATCTTGGCTGATATAGCCACGATCTGCATAAAGCTTTGCTTCTAAACCTTCAACCAAATGTTCAACCATTTTGATGTCAGCAATATGTCCATTGGATAAAGCAGAACAAGCGATTTCACCAAATTGATTCATCGCAATATGTAATTTACAGCCATAAAACCAACCCATCGAGCTTTTGCTGCGAGACGCAATTCTCACTAATGATTTATGGCGTTGGATACGTTGATTTTTACAGACGGGTAGAGTCGTTGAGTCAATCCATAAAGGCTTTGTTGCACAAAGCTATTCTTGAAGGCTTCTTCAGCAATATAATTTCCAGATGAAGAAGCCTGCACCTAAAATCTACGGTACAACCAATTGGTCCTCGTATAACCAAGCTTTAATCAAGTGAGGGAATATTTCAATCTGGTTTGATCCTAAGACCCAATGGTATGCACAACCACAAGGCAAGCACGGACGAAATCAAACTTATTCCTATACAGCGATTCAATGCTGTTTAATGATCAAATCTCTATTCCGTCTTTCTTTACGTATGGTCACTGGCTTTGCTCAAAGCCTGATTAAACTCAGTGGCTTGAATTGGACAGCCCCGAATATCAGTGATATTCGTACTCCACCCTCTGTAGACGACAAAAGCATATTGATATTGCGATAAGCTATTAGAAAAGTCGTGATGGGTTACACCTATTCGTCGACTCTACGGGTTTAAAATTTTTAGGTGAAGGCGAATGGAAGCGTAAGAAACATCAGCCTGAATACCGTCGGCAATGGCGTAAACTGCATATTGCTATAGATGCTGAAACACTGCAAATACGTGCCGTTCAGCTTACGACAAATAATGTCAGTGATTCATAAGTACTAGGTGATTTACTGGATCAAATCCCACTAGATGAGCGAATAGATTCTGTCTATACCGATGGGGCGTACGACACGAAGTGCTGGAAAGATTCTAAAATCAGTTTAATAGAACGAAATGAGTTACTTCAAACGGTTAAACATTTAGGCAGAACCCTATGGAAAAAATGGTCGGGCTATCACCGTCGCAGTTTGGTGGAAACCAAGATGCATTGCATCAAATTATTAGGAGATAAGCTGACGGCAAGACATTTTCAAAGTCAGGTCAATGAAATTCATGCGCGTGTGGCAGTTCTGAATAGATTTACGGAATTAGGTAGACCTCACACCCAAGTTGTCACTTAAATTTGAAAGGATTGGGGAAAATTCAGCTTTTGAATGTTTATGCAACAAAGCCTTTTATAAGTTGAATATAGCGGTCGAAATATGTTTGCAATGTAAGACTAGGTTAAGGCATTCGTGCTTTAGGTGAGTGAAAGTACAGCATGACAATTTGATAGTTTGATTTATAAAGGGAAATTAGATTTGTCATTACATTGAAGTACTTTGATACAGCTTATAGCTTGGGTTTTTGAGCCAGTGTTGTATGGTGGTCTTTGTCGAATGTTACGGCAGATGATCAAAGGAGTAGTCTCGTGGCTAATCAACAAAATCAGCAGCAGCGTCAACAGCAACCCAATCAACCGCAACAAAAGCCAGATCAGCAACAACAGCAACAGCAGCCAAATAAGGGCCAGCAAAAACAACCGAACCAAAACCAACAGAATCCAAATCAGCAACGTTAAAGCTGTCGTGATTTAATGAATTTATCTTAAAACACAGCACGGAGGAATCACGCAAAAGGAATTGAACTAACAGGAGGACTCTATGTCGAATAATGTTGTGAAAACATTAAAACAGAAGATCAAAGCTCGTTTAAAAAAGATCTCTAAGCATCAGTCTAAGCTGAAAGCCTTAGAGAAAAAACTGAAGAAGCGTAAGTAGTTTTACGTAGTTTATTTGAAGCAAAGCCCTCATTTTATATGAGGGCTTTGCCGTTACATATATAAGATATCTTTCAATATATGAAGCATTTAGTATGAATAAGTAACTTTATCTTATTTGAATATCTAAAAATTAGCTGAGTAGTTGAATCATGTCTCGTTTAGTTCTGAGTGGAGCTATTTTAAGTACAAATCTGCTGATGATTGGATGTCAGCCACCGGCTTCGGGTGAAGCAGCGGGTTTGAGTTACCCCTATTTATATTGGCAGTTATATAAGACGCCTTTAGCGAAAAATTTAAATGTGCCTGTAGAAGGAGTAAGCCACAAGCAGATACAGGACACTTGGGGGGCTGCACGTGGGCAGGGACGAAAACATCAAGGTATTGATATCTTTGCTAAACGTGGTACGCCTGTCTTAAGCGCCACATCAGGCATCGTCTTGGATGTCGGGATCAATAGTCTAGGTGGACAAGTGGTGTGGGTGATGGGACCTAACTTAAGCCGTCACTACTATGCACATTTAGATGCTTATGCGCCTGATATTCAAACGGGGGATTGGGTTGAAGTGGGAGAGGTATTGGGCTATGTCGGAAACACGGGCAATGCTAAGAATACGCCACCACATTTGCACTATGGAATTTATAAGACTGGAAAGGGAGCTGTGAATCCTTATCCGTATTTAACTTTAAATGCATTGAAATAGCCAAGTTTTGATCTACAGTTGTAAAAGTTCGAATGCATTCATTGTTTTGCTCATAGATGGTTCATCAATTTTTTTCTTATTCTTACATCGTTCATTTGTAATATTTAGGGGTAAGTTAAAATATCACAGGTATTTAACATGGACGACCCTCTATAAAGTAACCTACTAACGCAAGTAGGTTGCTTTTTTGATTCTCCTTAATATGAAGGCTTAAAAGGCCTTCTTTTTACTGGTTGGATTGGAGGTAGAGGTCGTACGCGTAAAATAAAACAATTGCAGTGTTCCTAAACCGAGGACTCCCGCAGCAAGCATAAACTGAAAGTGATATGACCAACCCAAATGCTGCAAGGTACTAAAACTTAAACCACCAACCAGCTGTACAGTTGCAAAGCTGAGTGTTGCCATACTCCACAGTTTTTTATAGGCCAAGCTGTAGAGTTGTAAGATGGTGTAGGAGGTGAGAAAGACTACCGCAGGGTTCAGTAGGCCTGTGAGAAAAGAGGACATGAGCGTAAATACAGGCGAAAAACTCAGAACCGCCATAAAAACTGCCGCAATATAGACACTGTATAAAATCTTTAAAGCCAGAAAGTTGCCAAATTTACGTGCTAAAGCATAGGCAGTTGCAGCACCTAGAGCACTGCCTAGGCCATATAAAATCCAGTTAAAATTGATCCAATATAAATTTAGCGTTAAAACATGGCTTAAATAATCAATCCAAAACAAAGAATGGGGAATATACGCAAAGGCGCTACAGGCATACACAATGAGTAAGCTATAGTAAATTTTATTTACTGTATGAGTCTGGGGCTGGTTTGTAGGAATACTGTGCAGTTGCTTTTGGAAAGGACGAACCAGTGTCCATAATAACCATGTAATGACAAATGCAAAGCCACAGAGAATGAACCATGCGCTGCTGATAGCAATACGGTCTAAATATGGCATAAACAGCGTGGCTGCCAATACACCAATCCCGATTCCGCTAAATCCAATTAGATTAATTTTAAAACGGTGCTGTAACTCACTGCACTGCGCCACAATACTAGGAGATAGAATCATCAGCAAACCACCGCCGATACCTGAAATGATGCGCCACACCAAATACCAAACTTCATTAAAATGTGCAAATGCACAGGCAAACAGGCTGATTGAACCAAACAGCGCAGCAAAAATGATATAGATCGGCATTTTTGCATTTTGTGGCAGCTTCATCGCCCAGAACGCGCCGATCAGATAGCCCAGTAGATTGGCACTGCCGAGTAGGCTGGCGAAATTGTGTGACCATTCATAGGCTTCACGAGTGGACGGCAGTAGAGCGGTATAAGAAAAACGTAAGATGCCAATTCCCAAGCACATACTTAGGCAGAGAAAGAGACTCAGTTGTACGGTGCTCGAGAACGTCCTGTTCATCATCATTTGACTATTTGTTTAAAAAACACACTTGAACTATAAGGTGAAATTTACAATAAAACAATCGAGTAATGTTCGCCTTTAGTCGAGCGGAGTAAAGGTGAAGCCAATTTACTCAGTGTCTTTAAGTGTATTGATATCCACTGCATCACCAATGGTATAAAAATGTCCGCCTGCAACATGATGGATACTTTTCCATTCCTCTGCAGCTTCATGGTAGTACCAATGCCCATCTCTAAAAACACGATCATCTGCATAAGCGGCAGTGACTTTGCCAATAAATAAATCATGCTGCTGCTGATTATGCGGTTCAGGAATGAGTTCACACAGAATCCATGCGCTACAGCCTTTGACCACGGGGATTGGGCTGTGACCAAACTGAAAAAGTTCGACCCCACACTGACGCAACTTTTCAGGAGCATCATATTGACTGATCATGCCGAGTGCGTAAACCATTTTCAGCTGTTTAAGTGTAGGGACTTGCAGCGCAAATAGACCCGATTTTTCAATGATACTGCGGGTTTTCGTAGATTTATCGAGTACGACCGTCACTTTGGCGGGGCTAAACTCTACGGCGCATGCCCAAGCTGCAGTCATGACATCAGTGCTTTCATCATCTTGACTGGAAACCAGCACGGTTGGGCCGTGGTTGAGTAGCCGATATGCTTTTTCTAAAGGAACGGGCAGAATGTGAGGATTAAGCAGAGATTGATTCATGTAAAAGCACACTTTAACAGCCGTTTTAAGTGCTTTATACCACATTCTAAAACTGCCGATTCAGTCTAAATTTGTACATTCAGTGGGGAATGTGGCGCAAAACCGTAAGGCCGTTTCAATTTTGATTTATAATTATGACAGCATCATTTAGGGAAACAATATGAATATCCCCTTAATCGTCAATGTCATCATTTTTATTGCATTGCTTATTTTACTTGGTCGAACCCGTAAAACCGATTGGAGTTTAGCGAAGAAAGTACTGGCAGGTCTCTGTCTTGGTATTGTTTTTGGTCTCGCTTTACATGGGTTTTATGGTACGCACTCGCCTGTACTGCAAGAGTCGGTGCAATGGTTTAATGTGGTCGGTAAAGGCTATGTCAAACTATTACAAATGGTGGTGATGCCTTTGGTGTTTGTTTCCATTTTAGGCGCTGTGATCAAGCTACACGATGCAGGCTCATTGGGTAAAATTAGTTTTATTAGCATTGGAACCTTGTTATTTACCACAGCGATTGCTGCGTTTGTTGGTGTGGTGGTGACCAATCTGTTTGGCTTAACTGCGGCAGGTTTGGTACAAGGGACACAAGAAACTGAACGCTTAAATACGATTCAAACTGACTATGTCGGGCAAGTGGCTGACTTGCAAGTGCCTGATTTATTTCTGTCATTTATTCCGAGCAATCCTTTTGCCGAGCTGACAGGGGCACATCCAACTTCCATTATCAGTGTAGTCATTTTTGCAGTGTTTTTAGGCATTGCAGGCTTGAACCTCATGAAAGCGGATGCTGAGAAAGGGAAAAAGCTGTTGTCTGCAATTGACATCTTACAAGCGTGGGTCATGAAGTTGGTGCGTTTGATTATGATGCTCACTCCTTACGGTGTGTTCGCACTCATGACCAATATTGTGGCCAACTCTAAAATGGCGGACATCTTAAACTTAGGTGGCTTCTTGGTTGCGTCTTATATCGGCTTGGCGATTATGTTTATCGTGCACGCCGTGATTTTGGCGCTCACAGGTATGAACCCAATTCAGTTCTTTAAAAAGGTTTGGCCTGTGCTGACTTTTGCGTTTACCAGCCGTTCAAGTGCTGCCAGTATTCCTTTAAATATTGAAGCACAAACACGACGTCTGGGCGTACCTGAGTCAATTGCCAGCTTCTCAGCCTCATTTGGTACGACCATTGGGCAAAACGGCTGTGCGGGGCTATATCCTGCAATGTTGGCTGTTATGGTCGCACCGACAGTAGGTATTAATCCACTCGATCCGCTTTGGATTTTGACTTTGGTTTGTGTCGTGACCTTGAGCTCGATTGGGGTGGCAGGTGTAGGTGGTGGTGCAACATTTGCAGCGCTGATTGTCCTGCCAATGTTGGGCTTGCCTGTGACTTTAGTTGCACTGCTCATTTCAATTGAGCCTTTGATTGATATGGGTCGTACGGCTTTGAATGTGAATGGTTCGATGACTGCAGGTGTCGTGACCAGCCAAGTCTTAGGTCAAACCGATAAGCGTATTTTTGAGCAAGACAATGTGGACTTAAAAGAAGTCTAAGCTGAGTAATATATCGCTTATGAACTGGAAAGAAGCCTATCTTAATGATTAGGCTTCTTTTTATTGGGCGTGTATCCATAAATGACTAAAAACTGTATCTACTTTTTTACTCAGTTTTTTGCAAAATAAAGCCTCAATTTAGGAGAAAAACGATGAAAATGTATCAAGTCGATGCCTTTACAACTGAATTATTCAAAGGTAATCCTGCCGCTGTGATTGTGCGTGATGAATGGTTAGCAGTAGATTTGATGCAGAATATTGCCTTGGAAAACAATTTGGCAGAAACGGCTTTTGTGAAAGTAATTGATGCTGAAAACTTTGAAATTCGCTGGTTCACTCCTCAGGTTGAAGTGGACTTTTGTGGGCACGCGACTTTAGCCAGTAGTTTCGTCCTGTTTCGGGATTATACCGATGCCAAACGTATCCAGTTTCATGTAAAAGACTTGGGTATTTTTATCATTAATCAAGATGCAGACGGCAAGATTCATATGAATTTTCCAATTCGTGCACCGCAAAAGTTAGAAGACTATCCTGCGGAAATTCATGAGTTGGTCGATTGTGAAATTAAAGAAGTCTATTTAAATCCGCAGGCTTATATTTTAGTGTGTGAGTCTGAGCAGGCAGTTAAGGATGCCAAACCGAACTTGGATAAAATTCGTCAAATGGCAGAAAAGCATAAAGTCAGTACCGCGATTACCGCTGAAAACTTGGATGTTACCTTGACCTCAAAGTCTCAAGATTATGATTATATCGCGCGTTATTTCGCGCCACATAAAGGCATCAATGAAGACCCTGTGACAGGCTCCATGCATACCGGTCTTGCACCCTTGTGGGCGGAGAAGTTGGGTAAAACCTCATTGATTGCCTATCAGGCATCGAGCCGTGGAGGATTGCTTTATTGCGATATTCAGTCTGAAACGCGGATCCAAATTTCTGGCTATGCCAAGTTATATATGACGGCTGAATTGTATTTAGATTAAGTTATAATTCTCTTAAAATAAAACTACTGGTGAAAAATAAGCATTGATTAAAATGCTATTTTTCACCAAATTACTATAAAAATAATTTCACTTTCCTCTATGATGTTGAGAATCATTCATATTTTGTCGAATTATTTGGAAAAATAATGTTAATGCGTTTTAAAACATTGAGTTTGTCGGTATTGCTACTTGGCTTTGGGGGCACAGTATGGGCACAACCCGTATTGGTAAAATCGGAACAGAAAATTGAAGAATATAAATTAGATAACGGTTTACGCATTATTCTTGCGCCAAACGATAAAGAAAATAAAGTGTATATGAATATGGTCTATTTGACTGGTTCATTGAACGATCCTAAAGGAAAGGGCGGTTTAGCGCATCTATTGGAACACTTAGCGTTCAAGGGAACTAAAAATGTGCCAGGAGACGAGTTTCAGCGCCGTTTAGATCAATACGGTTTAATGAATAATGCCAGTACAGATTATTATTCAACCAAATATATTAATGTGGTTCGTCCTGAACAAAATGCGATTAATGAGCTGATTCATCTTGAAGCTGAGCGTATGGATGGCTTGGTGCTCCAAGAAAAATATGTACCGTCTGAAATCGCGATTGTAAAACGCGAGCGTGAAGTCCGTATGGATCAGCCTTTTTCGGTACTCATGGATCAGATGTGGAAGTCTGCTTATGGTAATCAATATTTAGGGCGTTTACCGATTGGTGATTTAAACGAGTTACAGTCAATCAAAATGGCTGAACTGAATAAGTTTTATCGTGACTGGTATGCACCAAATAATGCGGTATTTGTCATTTCAGGGAAGTTTGACCAAGCTGCTGTACTAAAGCAGATTGATGAAAAGTTTAGTGCGATTCAAGCGCGCGTTGTGCCTGCGAAAGTTAAAGTACCTGTCTTAGATGCCAGCAAGATTAAAGATCGCCAGTTTGTGGTGAAAAAAGGCAGTAACTTCGCCAAATACAATATTTACCTAAATGGTAAAAACGAGAACATTAAAACTGCGTTGGCGGTGTCACCGTATTTATATACCATGCAACCTAGTGGGCATTTGTACCAAAATATTGTAGAGACGGGAACGGCGACAGCAGTTCAGTCAACCACGTGGTTAGACCAAGATTTCAATATGGTGTTTATGGGCGCAGTTTATGCCCCCAACCATGATGTGAAGAAAGTCGAGTCAGCTTTGGTTGCTGGGGTCGAAAAAACACCAAGCTTCAACGAGGTTGAGCTCAACCGCGTGAAGAGCATGATTAAAAATGCACAAGAAAGCATGTTCAGTAGTGCAACGGCAGTCGGTGGCATGCTCAGTGACTATGTGGTTTCTGCCAATGGTGATTGGACACAATACTTTAAAGATCAGCAACAGTTACAACAGCTTACCGTTACGCAAGTTAATCAACGTTTAGATGACTTTTTGATCCCAGAGCATCGGATTTCAGGTACTATTTTACCTACCCCAGAAGATCAGAAAAAAGCACTTGAACAAGCGGCAGCAGCCACCCCAGCAAAAACTTTAGATCAGCAAGCCGTTGCTGAAGAGCCATTGAAAGATGCAAGTGTGTATAAAGCGGAAGTTGCTGAGTATGTAAAAAGTTCAAAGCAATATTTAGAAAGTGCTGAAAAACAAATTCAGCGTGGCAAGCTAAAAAATGGTATGCAATATGCGCTGTACCCGAGTACCACGCGTGACGATAAGACCTATGCCACCATTTCGATTGACTTTGGTACGGCAGAAAGTTTGTTTAATAAGGCCGAGCTATTAGACCTGACTTCTTATTTACTGCTCAGAGCGTCAACTCAATATAGTTTGCAAGACATTGCCGATCATTCTATTGATGCTGGCGGTGGTGCAAGTGCAGCAAGTAATGGTAACGGCATCAATATTTCAATCGTGGCGAAGAAAGAAAAGTTTGATGAATTTTTTAACTTTGTTGTAGATGTCCTTAAAAATCCAACTTTTGAACAAAGCCAGTTTGATTTGATTAAGTCACAAAGCTTAGCAAGTCTAGATCGACCGTATACTGAGCCTGAAACTGTAGCAGCTTTAACCATTGCGCGTTTACTTGAAACTTATCCAATTGGGGATATTCGCCATCACTTCGAGCCTGAATATGCCAAGAAGCAGTATCAGGCTGCAACACAAGCACAGGTTAAACAGCTGTATCAGCAATTTTTTGCGATGAATCATGCACAAATTTCGGTGACGGGCGTGATTGATACGAAAAAGATGAAAAAGACTTTAAATCAGGCCTTTGCAAACTGGAATTCGGCAGCGCCTTATCAGCGGATTACTTCTGATTTTACTGCATATAAAGCGCAGCGGGTACATGCGCTGTCAGAGCAGCGTGAGTTTGGTAGCTATCAGAGCATTATGACGTTCCCTGTGGGTACGTACCACCCCGATGCGCCTGCTTTACAGGTACTTGAGCATATCTTAGGTGAGTCGCAGTTGTCCTCTCGTTTGGCGCAAGAGCTACGTGAAAAGAATGCCTTGGTCTATGGTTTTGGCAGTAGCATTTCACTGGATGATTGGACGGAGTCAGGAGCGCTGACGATTGATGCAAACTATAGCGCAGGCAAATCGGCTCAAGTGTCTCAAGCCGTGTATAAAGTGTTGAATGAGTTACTGGCAAAAGGCGTTACTGAACAGGAAGTCGAAGCTGCGAAAGCTGATATTTTGAAAAAGCGTGTGACTGCACTTGAAGATAGTCGCAATATCCATCGCATGTTGATTCCTCAAATGAAGCGCAATCGTACTTTACTGGATCGTGAGCAACGCGATTTAGCTTTGGCCAAAATCAGTAAAGCCGATGTTGATGCCGTGATTCAGAAATATATTCAGCTGGATCAGTTGGTTGAAGTGATGGCTGACCAATATGGCAAAGCGCAGCCAGCGTTGAAAAAGTAAAGATTTCAGTTTTCACCGAAAAAGAACCCCTCAATATAGAGGGGTTTTTTGTCATAAGTCTTATGAAGCAGTTTTCTTAGTTTTCTATTCAAGCCGATAAAACTGTTTGGCATTGTGATGGAATATACGCTCTAAAGCATCAGGGTCATAGGCTGCGACGACATCACTAAAGGCATCAATAATATTGACCAACGATGTACTGACCGAATCCATCGGAAAGTTAGAGGCAAACATCACCCGATAGGTGCCAAAACAGGCGAGGGCATGCGTAATCATGGGATGTGCCAGATCAAAGACTTCTTGTTTGGACGCCAGCCGGTCTTCTTTATGAAAACGATGTCCTAATACCGGCATGAAGAGTCCCGACATTTTGGTATAGACGTTTGGACAGCTTGCAAGCTCAGCTAAGTCGTCTTTCCAACGGAAGAAAATATTTTCCCGTGCCGTCTGTGTCATCCCTGTATTTGCGCCAATTGGGCCAAATAAACCTGCGGGTGTCCCCAAATGGTCTAGCACAATGGAGGTTTCAGGGAACTGCTTGGCCAGATAAATCACATCTTCAAGCTGTGTGGAATAAACCCAAGCATCAAAACTCAAGTTGTATTGGGACAGTACTTCGAAGCCTTTGAGAAATTTTTTATTGCGATATAAGTGTGGCTCATCTGTCCACGCATGGATTGCTTTGTCTTCATGAAAAGACGCCATTTTACGAATACCACGAAAGTGTGGTGAAGCTTTATGGTGTAATTTTAGGATCTTCTTAAAGTTACGATCCCGCGGGTCAGCTGTTGCGACAATGCCACCCAATTTGACCGTATCTGCCCCAAAAGCTAAAGACTCAATAAACTGAGTTTCCTCAACCACACCTTTGCCTTTGCTGTGATGCCAACTGGCTTCAACATGTACCACTTGTTCTACTGTGTATGGGCCAGTATCGTGTTTATAGTCATGAGGCAAATAAGGACGTGTGATATGACGGGTTAGACCGACAGTTTCAATCAGATCTTTAGGTTTCACCAAACGAACCATTTTGTCCAAGAGCTTAGGATGCTTGCCCAATAATTTGACTGCCAAAGCCGCTGCATGTGGCGTGTTATAGGGATCCCACTGGTGAATGTGCGGATCAATGAGTGCAAAGTCCAAATGCTGCATGTTTTTCCCTAAATTATATTCTTTCAGGATTACCTTACTGCAAATTGAGGTATTGCAACATTGTATTTCATTTCAAATACGACGAAATGAAAAAAGCCTGCACGAGGCAGGCTTTGATTGATCAGTGATCGTGTTTGTGGTCATGCTTATTGGCATGAAATTCTTCGTTATGACGGAAACGAAGATAGTTTTCAAACTGTTCACAATATTCATCATAGTTGTCTTCCAGCATCATTTGGAATTGCTGCAAAATATAAGACATGACTTGCTCTTTGGCATCACGCATTTCGTCGCCATCTTTAAAGTTGTTGGCTGCTACCCACGTGTTAAAACGGGCTGTACCAAACAACATTGCTGCGCTCACTTGTCCACGCATTTCAGCAGGTTTCACTTGTGAACCTTTTTCAGTGCGACAAAAATCGTTTGCTTGCTTAATAAATTCATCTGCACGTTCAAAGAATTTAGCATTCAACGCTTCTTCTTCGGTTACATCTGTTGCTTCAATCTTCTGAACCATGAACTTGTCCTAAAATACATAAATAACTCAGACTGCATTATAGGCAAAGCCTTGCAGAAACTAAACCTTTGCCTTAATCTAAAAATAGCCTAAGCAGTAAAATAGAGAATATTCATGCAAGATGCGATTGCGGTACAAAGTTTAAAAAGTGATATTGCATTATTGCGTCAAAACATTTGGCCACCACAAAATTTGGCCAATGTCGAAGGCTTACCGATCTATTACGCTACAAAAGCAGAGGTCGAAGACTACTACCGTCAGTGGACGGGTTTGATTGAGCGGGCGCAAGACTTATTCCAACCCTTTATGGAAGATGAGGTACTGGACGCGATTCATTTACCCAGTCATTTGAATTTACCGCTATTTTATTTTCACGTCGATCGTATTCGGATTAATAAAACCCGTGCCAAAGAGTCTAAAAGTTTTCGCGGTATTGCGAGCTTAATCGAAAAATGTGGGCAGTTTGAACCCGAGCAAATCCAAGCTATGCGCACTTGGTTAGACAGCGATGATAACGCAGCCTTGGTTGCGCATAGGGAGTTTATTGACCTCAGAACCTATGTGTTTCAGCATGGGCAGAGTGAATATACCCGTACCCGATTTTATGTAAATGGTATCGTGTTAAGTACCGAAGCACACTTTGAGTTGGTCGATGCGCGAGACAAACCACGTAAACAGCGTAGCGATAGTTATAATGATCCACTCGCAGATAACAACACGTGGAAAGTATACGGCAAGTATCGCTAACTTAGGTGCTGGCAGAATTCACTTATAGAAGAAGCTTTCACTGCTGATGTGTGTTCTGATTTAAACGTCTATTTCAACTTTTTGGTTTGACTGAACTGCATCAGTTGTTGTTCAAGCAATTTCAGCATTCTATTTTTTTCCGCAGCAATCCAGCCCGCAGCAAAACTATAGGCAACATTGGGTTCTGTAGCTTGTTGAAATAAGGCTTCTGCAACGACCAAATCGTTATAGTATCCCAAGCTTTCTTGCACTACTTTGAGTTTTTTTAAATAGGTTTTTAACGCTTTTGCATCGAGTAAAGACGCCACAAACTCAATGCTATAACGTAGTTGTTTGACTTGCTTACGAATGCGGTGTTTTTCCTCATCCTCAAGCTGGCTAAAGTGCTCGGCATGTGCGCATATTTTATGGTGTAAAGCATGGATTACTTTGAGTGCATGCTTTTTCAGTTTGGCTTTTGAAGGTGAATCTAGTTGTTGCTCTGTAAATAAAATCAATTCAAGCCAAAGTTGCGTCGTTTCGGGTCGTTGAAATAGGGCAGAGATATCAGTGATGACTTCTGTACTTGGCGCAAGATGATCTAATGGATAACCTGCCTCAATCAGTTGAGGAAGTAAATCTTCATTTAAGGCATCAATGTCGCGGGTTCCACCTAAGGCTTGAAAAATAGTGGTAAGTTCCGTTTTCCAGTGTAGTTGAATGGCGTCCGACCATGCAGCAAAACTTTTCAGTGCGCTACGTAATCGGCGGATTGCCACGCGGGTTTGGTGGACATGTTCACTAGAGTGTTGCTGTCGCGCAATTGAACTAGCATTAGGGAGTAGGTGCTGTAAGCAATTGGCCACTATGCTTTGCAGAGCCTCAACTTCGCTTGAGCTTCTGTTCAGTGCAAGAGATGTTTGATACTGCGCAGAAAAGTAACTTTGCTGACGGACAGCTAGAAGTCCATAGTCAGATTTACTGTGTGTGTCGAGCGACAGTTGATACTTTTGAATCCAAGGCCGTATAAATGCGATAAGATCCTCTATAGATCCTTGTTTTAATTCAAATTCTATCTCGAAAATATCTACACTGCTTTGTTCTTTAAAAATTTTTCCAATATCGAGTGCAATCTCAACTGTACTGTTCCCAACATCCTGCAAAACACGTAAACGTTGGATGTTAGTTTCAAAGATCAACTTAAGGGTTGGAAGTGGAAGCCCCAAAGCGCGCTTTAATTGTTTATAGACAGCAGGATAAGCATCATAGCTATGTAAGTCGAGAGTCGTTGTTTCAGGTGGTGCTATATCAAATTCAAGTTCAAATCGACTCAGCGCTTTAGCGTTGTTCACGGCTTTGAAGGTTTGTTTCCATTCATCATTTTCCTGACGACGTCGAATCGCGATGCAATGTTTAGCAAGGGTTTGTTCAGCTGTATCAAAGTATTGTGCTGCCAGATGAATCGGTTCAGCCTTGAGCAAGCTAAAAGCTTTTTGTAAGGCCTTACGCTTCTTAACTGGAACTTGAAACTTAAACTCAATCTCTTGCATAGCGCTTACTCATAACGACCTGCATTTAACTATATGCTAAATCGAATAAAAAAAGACCAATTTTGAATAAATATAAGCTAAAAGAGCAGAAACAGTGTGATAGAGGTCACTTTTAAAATAATGAGGTGGAAGTTAAATGTATGAGGATTAATAAGTACTGATGGTTGCCGTGAAGTGACGATAACTTTACATTGAGTAGGAATGTATCGCCTTACTTCTTAAGAATAAAAATGGATATAACCTGTATTGTTCTGATGATAGGCCGTTTTGCCATAGATAAATTAGTGGTTTGGAAGATAACAACCACGATTTTCTATCGTGGTTTTACGACTTTTCAGGTCTTGTGGAGGGGCGATAGCAGTCATATATTAATATAACTGCTTATTATGGTATGCAGAGCGTTATTTCAAGAATTTACGGCTGATTAAGAACTGTTCTGTGGCATCTAAAAGTTTATCTGCATAGACTTCAAGTTTTGCTGTGAGCCAGCCCAAAACAAACCAATCACTGGCTTCAAGTTCTGTCTGTTGAATGTACGCAGCAGAAGTCGCTAAGATTTGATATTCATGTGCGGCTTGTTGGGCGTCATTTAACGCTTTACTGTATTTCTGCAAATTTTTCACATCATAAATTGACGTTAAAATAGGAAAGCTAAACTTCAGTTCCTTAATTTTCTGTGCCAATACATCTAAGCTTTCAAAGTGACTAATATCCGCAGCATTTAAGCTTTCTTGTAGCTGTCGATATTGGTTTTGCAGGGTGTTATGTGCATAGGTTTTTAAATCTTGCTTTTGCACTTGATCATGTGGGCTTAAACTAAACGTTAATAATTCAAGATAATGATGGACGTTTTGGGTCGATTTAACTAAATTTCCAAGCTTTTCTTGAGCATACAATATGTCTTTAGCAAGATTTTCTGTTGTGGTTGGATTTTGTAAAAATGCACCTAAGGTATCTTGCATGTGTTGCAAATGCTGTAGTTGGTCGAATTGATGCTTAAATGCGCCCAGTTGCATTGCCCATTTATCAGAAATATTGCTATTCCAGTCTTTGAATAACGCTAGCGTTAGTTGTAAGTGCTCTAAAGCAGTTTGTGCTTGATCAATATGACTTTGCTCAGCAACACCTGCCGAAATTGCGGCAATATTGGGCAGTAAGTGCTGCATTTGCTGACCAATCAGCAAACTCAGGTTATGTGCCGCACTTTCTTTTTTTGATAAGATAAATTCCTTTTCAAAGCGCGCTGGACTCACTGTTTGCTCAAGTGCCAGTAAGTTACCCATTTCGGCTTTACTACGAACATCTAACCACAGTTGATACTTCTTCACCCATTCAAAACTAAAAGCCAAAAGCGACTGCACAGAGCCTGATTTGAGTTCAAACTCTACTTCATGGATGGTCTGTTCTCGACCAGATGCACGAACTACACCGACATCCAAACAGACTTCAATTTCAGCATCTTCAAACTCAATAACGCGATAGGTACGTTGGATGTCCGTTTCAAAGGTGAGCTTTAACGCAGTTGCATCTGATCCTAAAGCTTGGGTTAAAATCTGTTGAGCTTCTGGAATAGCTTCATAAATACTGAGGTCGAGTTCAGGAGATGACTCTAACTCACCCAAATTGTGATTATGTTCAAAACGGTGTAAATGACTTTTACCTGCGGCTTTGAGTGTTTGAATCCAGCAAGTGCCTTCGAGACGCTGACGCAAAGCAGCGCCGTGTTGAGCCAAAAGGCGGTCAGGCGTATCAAAATACTTGGCTTGAAGTTGAATATTTTCAGATTTTTTAGGATCTAAAGCTTTAAGAAGGGCGGTACGTCGTGCTTCGCTAATCTGAAATTTTAATTCAATTTCAACCATGAAAAATTCCTAATTCGAGGGGCTAGGTCAGTGCCAAGCCTTTATGTATTTAGATGCATGATCTGTAGTTTGTTTTATGTGCGCTAAAGGCACACCAATGGACAACTGAATTGTAGCGAAAAAGAGACCGTATGTAAGACTTGACGACACAATAAAACAAAGTTGCAGTGAGAGATTGATCAAAAAACAATTCTGTTTTTATTGGAAACTTTCTTAGAGGCGATTGCACTTTGCAGACTGAACATTTTCGGCTATGTTGGTAGAAAACCATCAGGATGATGACAGATGAATGCACAGGTTGAACCGAAACAGGAACGTGATGTAGAACCTAATTTTCAGTTGCCGATTAAGGACTTTCAGCAGTTTTATCGTTTTTATCTAACAGAACACCGTAATATCATGAGCCGTCGGTTGCACGTCACGGGCAGTTCGATGGGGCTGTACTTTTTCTCTAAAGCCATACTTAAACGCAAACCACGTTATTTTGTCTACGGCTTAGTCTCTGGCTATGCCTGTGCGTGGGTAGGTCATTTTGTTTTTGAAAAAAATAAGCCAGCCAGTTTTAAACAGCCTGTGTATAGTTTTATCTCGGATTGGCGCATGTTCTTCGATGTGTTACGCGGAAACCTTAGCTTACAAGATCGTACTTTTGATAAAATTCCAAGTGAGTGAAGTACTTTATGACCAAATGATGAAAATATTCGTCGCAACCCGAAATTAACAGTTGCAATGTTAAAGTGAATGTTCTAATAATGAAGTCGTTGTATATATTTTCATCTTATTGCAAGTAGGCACATTTAGCTTATCTTTGCTTTGAGTTTTCCAAGCCTAGAGTGACCTTCTCTAGGCTTTTTTTATGTCATATTCAAATAAAATACGCGGCTTTTTAGCTTTTTATGATGTTGTTTGAACATCACTGGTTTAAAAAGCTAAAAAGCCGTTTAGATCGCTGCTCATCTCTTATTCTTGTTATGAAGTTGTTATTTTAATTTTGTTCTTGTTACCTTATGTATCCATTAAACTGCGAAAGCGTTGGGGTGGCTATCACTGATAATAGGTATTTTTAGACGGCACTTGTTTAGTCGCGACTTTTTTGTACAAAGCAGTATGTTTTCAATCTCAATTCATTAAGGTTAGATTGATTTTTAGCTTTATAATAGAACAACATAACCCAAAGGTAGAATTAAATGCGCGGTTTATATCTAATTACAAATGATGATCCATTAGAGCTACTTTTGGCTAAGTTGGAGGGTGCGATGGCAACTGGTGAAATTGCGATTTTGCAATATCGTCGTAAGAAAGTACCCAAAGAACAGCAAGACTATGAAGTTGAGTACATGAAAGCTATGTGTGCTGAATATCGAGTTCCTTTTGTGATTAATGATGACTTGGAAATGGCGGTTAAGTACGGCGTTGGGGTGCATTTGGGACAAGATGATGGTGAAGTTGCTGAAGCTGTTGCCCGTTTGCCTCAAGGCGTGGTTATCGGTCGTACTTGTCTAAACTCGATTGAACTTGCTGAAAAAGCGATTGCTGAAGGGGCAACTTATGTGGCTTTTGGTGCAATATATGCAACTCATACCAAGCCAGAAGCAGGTCATATTGGTTTGGAGACTTTAAAAGAAGCCAAAGCCAGATTGAATGTGCCCATTTGTGCAATTGGCGGTTTAACAGTTGAAAATTCAAGTGAAGTGATTGATGCGGGTGCCGACCTTTGCGCAGTGATTAGTGATATATTAGGTCGATCAATGTCTGCGATTCCCGATCGTATTGAACAGTGGGCTGATTTATTTGCATCTAAAGCTTAAGTGTTTTAGATGTCTTTTTATTTTTTGAGTTGAGTAATTTCATGAGCTTATCTCCAAAGCAAGAACAATTGTTTAAACAAGCTAGCAAACATATTCCAGGTGGTGTGAACTCACCTGTACGTGCCTTTAATAGTGTAGGTGGAACGCCTGTCTTTATTGAAAAGGCGCAAGGTGCGTATTTGTATGATGTGGATGGTAAACGCTATGTGGACTACGTAGGCTCATGGGGACCAATGATTTTAGGTCATGCTCATCCTGAAATTATTAAAGCTGTACAAAGTGCTGCGGTAGATGGTTTAAGTTTTGGTGCACCTACTGTACATGAAACGACTTTGGCCGACATTATTTGCGAAATTATGCCGTCAATTGAGTTGGTACGTATGACCAATTCAGGTACTGAAGCAACTATGACTGCGATTCGTCTTGCGCGAGGCTACACAGGTCGTGACAAGATTGTCAAATTTGAAGGCTGTTACCACGGTCATTCAGACTCATTATTGGTCAAAGCGGGTTCAGGCTTGTTAACCAATGGTGAGGGGGAAGCCACCTCAGCGGGCGTTCCTGCTGACTTTGCCAAACATACGCTCACACTTCCGTATAACGATATTGCAACCTTAAAAGAGTGCTTTGCTAAGTTTGGTTCCGAGATTGCAGGGGTGATTGTTGAACCTGTAGCAGGAAACATGAACCTTGTGAAACCAATTGATGGATTCTTGCAAGCGATTCGTGATGTGTGTGATGAATATGGTTCTGTTTTTATCATTGATGAAGTGATGACAGGTTTCCGTGTTGGGCTAGGCGGTGCGCAAGCTCACTATGGCGTGACCCCAGATTTAACCACCTTGGGCAAAATTATTGGTGCAGGCTTACCTGTTGGTGCATTTGGCGGTAAACGAGAAGTGATGGAGTGTATTGCTCCACTGGGTAAAGTTTACCAAGCTGGAACATTGTCGGGGAATCCACTTGCAATGCGTGCAGGGATTGAGATGTTTAAGCACCTGCGCCAAGAGGGATTCTACGAAAAATTGACAGCGCAGCTAGAAAAACTTCTTGCTGGTTTACAAGTAGCGGCCAATGAAGCAGGTATTGCTTTTAAAACACAACAAGTAGGTGGTATGTTTGGTTTGTACTTTACCGATCAAGAAGACATTACCAGCTTCGACTCGATGCTCAAGTGCGATATCGACGCATTCCGTAAATTCTTCCATGGCATGTTAGACCGTGGCGTGAACCTTGCACCTTCAGCATTTGAAGCAGGTTTTATTTCTGCCGCACATACAGATGAAGACATTGAATTTACTCTTCAGGCCGCAAAAGATGTTTTTGCCAGCATGAAGTAAATTTTCAGTTCTATCATTATACAGCCCATCTTAATTGATGGGCTTTTTTGTATTAGGTATTTGGAGGAATGAAAAATGAAAATCAAACATTGTTTAACGTTGGTAGATGCTGAATTTATACTAAGTCATGCTTTTGATTATGCTCAGACGCATGAACTTAATGTAAGTATTGCTGTTGTAGATGAAACAGGAGTTTTACTGACAATGAAGCGAATGGATGGAGCATCGCCTATGACAGCAAATTTATGTATTGAAAAAGCCAAATGTTCAGCAATGAGTCGTCGCCCATCAAAGTTATTTGAAGACTTGATTCGATCTGGGCAGATGGGTTTTCTGAGCATGCAAAGCTTTTCGGGAATGCTCGAAGGTGGCGAACCGATTATGTATGAAGGGCAATTGGTTGGAGCAATCGGAGTATCAGGTGCAAAATCTTTTCAAGATGCTGAAATTGCGCAACATGCACTTTCTATATTTTTTGCACAGTTCAATTTCGAAACTTGAGGGCTTCAAAGTAGCTACAAAATATGGTTGAGTAAAATTCGCAAGGATGCGAGCAATTTTAAAATTCTAGTTGTGAACTAAATCACAATATAAAAAATGGATTATTAAAACAAGATTTTTTTTTAAAAATAAATAAATCATATATTTATATTAATATGTAAAAACAAAATACATATAATAAAAATTATTTTAAATATTACATGGGGTTTTTGTTACACGAAAAAACATTAATTTCGACTATTTTGGTTGGTGATATAAAAATTAAATAATTTTGAAATAAATAATATTCATTTTTATAAATACAACCAATATATTTGCATTTATATTTTCTGAGGCGTATTTTAACAGTTGGAAAATAATTCTTAGTTTTAACAATAAGCCTAATAATAAAAGTGAGTCCATAATATGATTGAGTGGCTACAAGGTGAATTAAAACATAGTCCCGAAATTCTATTGTTTTTGTCTTTGGCAATAGGCTTTTGGATTGGTCAATTTCAATTTGGTAAGTTTCAATTTGGTGGTGTCGCAGGATCATTGCTGGTTGCAGTGATTCTCAGTTTGATTGGTATCCCTGTTGATAATGGTGTGAAAGCTATTCTATTTGCCCTATTTATTTATGCGGTTGGGTTTGAAAGTGGGCCGCAATTCTTCAAATCTCTCGGACCTCAGTCGATTAAAGAAATTTTACTGGCTGCCTTTATGGCCATTTGCGGACTTATCACCGTGCTTGCTATGGCAAAAATCTTTGATCTAGATAAAGGTTTGGCTGCAGGCTTAGCCGCAGGTGGTATGACACAGTCTGCCATTATTGGCACAGCAGGCGATGCTCTCTCGCGCTTAGATTTGCCAATGGCAGAGATTCAACGACTGCAAGCCAATGTCGCAATTGGCTATGCCGTGACTTATATTTTTGGTTCTCTAGGTGCGATTATTATTTGTGTGAACATCTTGCCGAAATTTATGGGGCGAGAAATTCATGATGATGCACTTAAAGCGCAGTCTGAGCGTTTAAAAGGTGCTTTTGAACTTGCCCCAGGTCAAGAACTGGCGATGCCAGAAATTGTAGGACGAATTTATAAAGTCCAACAAGCCTCTGGAAAAACAATTGCAGAATTAGAAGCCCAAAAATCAGGCATTACCATTGAGCGGCTTAAACGTAAAGATCAGTTTATTGATGTATCTCCTGAAATTACGTTACAAACAGATGATGTGGTTCTCATTGTCGGTCGCAGAGCAAGTGTTGTTTCTATTGCAGAGAATATTGGTTCAGAACTCCAATCGTCCCAAGGCATGGAAATGGTCATGGATACGACGGATGTCATTTTAAGAAATTCTAAATACATCAATCGAACACTAGGCGATGTCAAAGCCAATACGCCTGATTATCTTAAACACGGTATTTATGTATTGGGCATTAAACGTCAGGACGAAACACAACTCTTAAATGATGAAACCATGTTGCGTCAAGGCGATGTGGTGACCGTATACGGAACCAAAAGTGATCTTGAGCGTTTAGTCAAAGAAGCAGGTAAAGCCTTACCAGAGAGCTTAAAAACAGACTGGATCTTCCATGGCGCGGGTTTAGTGGTGGGTCTATTAATTGGCTTATTTGTCGTGCGTATCGGTGATGTTCCGCTGACGCTTGGTGCTGGCGGTGGAGCACTTTTATCAGGTCTGTTGTTTGGTTGGTTACGTAGCCGAAATCAAGTTCATGGCAATATGCCTTTAGCCGCTTCGCAGTTACTTAAAGATCTAGGTCTTGCAGGATTTGTGGCGGCAGTTTGCTTGCAGTCAGGCTTACAGGCCATTCAAACCATTAAAGACAGTGGCTTGTCATTATTTATGATTGGTGTGGTGGTCACCGTTGTGCCACTCATTCTTTCGATGCTTTTCGCACGTTATGTCCTGCGTTATGACAATGTCGCAGTCATGGCAGGTGCTTTAACTGGTTCACGCAGTGCAAACCCAGCATTTGGTGGAGTGCTTGATAAAGCAGGCAATTCAATTCCTACGGTTCCTTTTGCAATTACCTATGCATTGGCCAATGTTTTCCTCACCTTGTTGGGTCCACTGATTGTGGGTTTAGCTTAAAAATTGATGTTTAACAATAAATCTTTGGCTTCACTATAATTAAAGGAGACTTCCCATGGGGAACGTTGATTACTCAAAATACGCAAAACTAAGCCCATTTGAATTAAAAGATAAACTGATTGCACTCGCAGAAAGTCGAACTGATCGGATGATGCTGAACGCAGGTCGAGGAAACCCAAACTTCCTTGCAACTGTGCCTCGTAGGGCTTTTTTCCAACTGGGTTTATTTTCTGCAACCGAATCTGAGTTTTCATTTTCATATATGCCAGAAGGGCTCGGGGGTTTTCCACGACCTGTCGGTTTGCAATCTCGCTTTGATAACTTTGTACTTGAAAATCGTGATAAGCCAGGCGTAGTGTTTTTAGGAAAAGCAATTTCTTACGTCAGAGACCAGCTGGGCTTAGACCCAGATGCATTTTTACTGGAAATGGTTGAAGGTATTTTGGGTTGTAATTATCCTGTTCCAGATCGGATGCTACGCCTCAGCGAAACCATCATTAAAGAATATGTGCTACGTGAAATGGGCGTGCAAGGTATGCCAAAAGATGGCTTAGACCTGTTTGCCGTAGAGGGCGGAACAGCAGCAATGGCATATATTTTTAACTCGCTTAAAGAAAATAAAATTATTGCTACGGGTGATCGAATTGCCATCGGTACCCCGATTTTTACCCCTTATTTAGAAATTCCAAAACTCAATGATTATCAGCTAGAAGAAGTATTGATTGAGGCAGATCCAAAACAAGGATGGCAATATCCAGAGTCAGAGCTTCGCAAACTAGAAGATCCATCAATTAAAGCTTTCTTCTTGGTGAATCCAAGTAATCCGCCCTCAGTTAAAATGAGTGATGAAGGCTTGGCGATTTTGGCAGATATTGTTAAAAAACGTCCTGATCTGATTATTTTGACCGATGATGTGTATGGAACATTTGCTGATAATTTCAAATCATTATTCGCCATTTGTCCAGATAACACCATTTTGGTTTATTCGTTCTCCAAATACTTTGGTGCGACAGGCTGGCGTCTTGGGGTCATCGCCATGACCAACAATAATATTTTGGATAAGAAGCTTACTGAATTATCTAAAAAAGACAAAAAAGAACTAGAAGAACGCTATTCATCACTTACGACTGACCCATCGAGTATCAAATTTATTGATCGTCTGGTGGCAGATAGTCGTAATGTGGCCTTAAATCACACCGCTGGACTGTCTACACCACAACAGGTTCAAATGGTTTTATTTGCGTTATTTAACTTAATGGATTCACGTCAAAGTTATAAAAAAGCAGTTAAATCTGTGGTGCGTGAGCGTGATGCAGCACTGTATCGACAACTGGGTGTTGATGTTCCTCAAGATCCAAATGCAGTCGATTACTATACACTGGTGAATTTGGAAAATACTTCGCGGACGCTTTATGGTGATGAGTTTGCAGACTGGGTTATGAAAAATAAAAACCCAACTGAATTACTTTTCCGTGTGGCGGATGAAACGGGCGTGGTTTTACTTCCAGGCTCAGGTTTTGGCGTACAACATCCTTCTGCACGTGCATCCTTAGCAAATCTGAATGAATTTCAATATGCAGCCATTGGTGATTCATTACGACGTTTTGCGGAAGAGTCTTATCAGGAATATCTAAAATCTAAAAAGAAAAAGTAAGTTTGAACGGTGTAGATTAAACCAGTTGTAAAAAAGCCCATCTCATTTGATGGGCTTTTTTATATTAGACCTCTTGCAAAAGTCAAAATATAATCAGGTGTAAGCGTTGATTTTATTAAGTTTGATCAATTCTAAAATGATTGAAAATAGTACTTACACAAGAGGTCTATTGTTTTAGATGCAGAGTAAAAAAGAGACGTTAGATAGACAGGAACGAAAGCTTTTCAATATGCGAAGAGTAAAAATATATAATTCAGTATTTCTTTACTTAGTTGAATTTTTATATAAAGCAACTCATAGAACTGAAAGGCTATAATTCTCCTGAAATATTTGATAATCAGTGTCTTAGATATATTTAATATACTTATTACACTATAAAATGGATGGTTTAGGAGTAAATATATAAAATCCATTAATCTCTATTTGCACAATTGGAACTTTCTGGGAATCTAGATGAAGTCACTTTTAGGGGGTATATTAATTACAAATTACGTTGATTAACTCTTGAATGTGAATCTCTAAGGTATTCAAAGTAGGGAGCGGTAAAATAGTATCCTTAAATATTAAAGGCAGTTCCGTACAGCCTAATATAATGGCATCAATATCATCTTCTTCATGCATTCGTTGCACAATTTGGAGCATCTGTTTTTGTGTTTCAACGGAAACAATCCCATGCTCTAATTCGTTAGAAATTTTGTCTGCAATAAATAACTGCTCATCCGAGTGAGGCATCACAATATTTATTCCAGCTTCTACAAAAGGCTTTTTAAAAAACGCTGCCTGCATTGTAAACTGTGTTCCGAATAGCCCAATTTTTGCATAATTTTGACGTTGTGCTTCCTTTTTTGTCGCCTCTACAATACTTATTAAGGGTACTGTCGAATTTGCTTGAAGTTGATCAAACACAATGTGAGGGGTGTTGCCTGTTAAGGCAATAATTTCTGCACCACCAGCAATGAGGCTATTAATTCCTTTCATTAAGTATGAAATCAGCCCTTCAAAATCTTCATGCTCACAGAACGCTAAAACTTCAAATACATTTAGGCTTTCGATTGCTAAGTTGGGGAAGAATGTTGGTCCAACTTTTTCCTGTAAGGAATAAACCAGTTTTTTATAATAAAGCAGGGTAGATTCGGGGCCTATACCACCAATTAATCCAAGTTTTTTCATTTTTGAGCCTCTAGTCGACGTTCTGTTGTGGTTTTTCCCGCGACACCCCAATTGTCCATTTCAACTTCATCAATAATGACCATCGTTGTTGCTGGATTTTTATTTAAAACGGTGACTAAGAGCTGAGTAATCCCGTCAATAATTTGCTTCTTTTGTTCAATCGTAGGCGCTTCATTTCCACCTGTCACTTTCACATTTACGAAAGGCATCGACATCTTCTACACATTATAAAATTAAGGTCTCGAATGTTAGAGGGTATTTTTCTTCAATAAAATTAAATAATATTGAGTAAATCGTTTAATTTTATTGAATCATGGAAATTAGCCAACTTAAAACACTTATTGTGCTTATTGAAACTGGAAGTATTACTGGTGCAGCCAAAAAGTTAAACCGAGTACCTTCCGCAATTACTATTCGCTTACAACAGCTTGAGGAGTATTTGGGAGTGTCACTTTTTATTCGAGAGAAAAAAAGTTTAGTTGCGACACCCAAAGCATTATTACTATATCAATATGCAAAGCAAATCGTAGCACTGGCGTATGAAGCTGAAAATACAATCAAAGCTGATCAGCCTAGTGGGCCTTTACGAGTGGGGGCATTGGAAAGTATGGCGGCAACAAGATTACCCGCACCACTAGCTCAGTTATATTCGATTTATCCTGCAATTAAATTGGAACTGGTTACAGGTATACGCGATGGTTTATATCAATCTTTACTGGATGGCGAGTTAGATGTTGTTCTAATTGGAGATGCTCCTCAAAATCCACTGTTGAATCGTTCGCTCATTTATGATGAAGAACTTATAATTATTGCACCTAAGGGGCATCCTAAAATTTTAATGCCTTCAGATGCTGAAAGTGCAACTATTCTTGCATTTAAAGAGGGTTGTTCTTATCGGGATCGACTTTTAAACTGGTATCAGTCCTTTAATATCACACCAAAAAGGATAGCTGAGGTTGCATCCTATCACGCAATTCTAGGTGGTGTAGCCGCGGGCATGGGGATTGCGATTATTCCCAAAACGATGTTAGATACTTTTCCAAATCAAGATTTATTGTCCGTACATTATATAGATTCAGCATTAGGACGCATCCAGATTGAATTAATTTGGAGAAAAGAATTAATTTCTGCAAATATTCAAGCTTTAGAAAAGTGCCTCCTGAATAGGACGTAAATGATTGATTTAATCTTATTCTCGTATGAAACTTTTGGTGATCTTTTTTGCATATTTTATTGGTCAATCTTATGATGTTTCTAGCGTTTGAATAGAAACTATTGAATTCAAAAATAAAAATGGGGGAAGAATGGATAAATACTTACTGGTCGCCTTGGTGGTTGGTGCATGTATACTTTTGGTGATTTACACTCAACTTGCACCAACAGGTGGGCAAAAAAACTTTAAGCAAATTGTGCAACAGGCATTTAGTCGTTATAAAGTGATTGAAAAAAATTACACCATTATGATTTGTGAGATCAACCATCGCAATGAACCAGAAGAGTTGGTCTTTATCCGTATTGACCCTGCTCAAAAGAAAAATTTGCGCACTTCAGGAAGAATGCTGATCGCCACCTATCCCAAAGCACCTTCAGTACGTGAAATGCGTAAAGATTTTAAAGGCTATGTCACTTAATTCATTAGCGTCGACGAGAGCTACTACGGCTGCGTCCACGTGCCATGCCGCCTAAAGCATTGAGTACAGCAAGTTTGGTCATACTGCCCGAAGCATGCGCATGACAGATGGCAGCAGCAAGCGCATCGGCGGCATCTTGCTGTGGTTTGATGCTCAGGTTTAAAAGTTTCATCACCATAATTTGTACTTGTTCTTTGTCTGCAGCACCGTAACCGACCACAGACTGTTTAATTTGACGGGCTGTGTATTCTGCAACTTGTAAGTCTAGGTTTACTAGTGCAGCAATTGCGGCACCACGTGCTTGCCCGAGCTTCAGTGCGGAGTCAGGGTTTTGTGCCATAAAGACTTGTTCAACAGCAGCTTCAGTTGGACCATGAAATTTTACAATACGATCAATCCCTGCAAAAATACGCTTTAGCCGTTCAGGCATATCAGCTGTTTCAGTACGAATCGTGCCAGCATCGACAAAAATTAGTTTTTGACCTTCTTTTTGAATAATACCGTAGCCTGTGAGGCGAGAACCGGGGTCAATACCAATAATTAATGACATGCAAGCCCTTTAAAAAAAAATATATGCCCATATTGTTACATAAGCGGATGAAAAAAGCTTGATGTAGATTGAGCAGTTGATCATTGCACCTTATTCATTTTGTTGAGATTAGATTAATTTTCATGAAATTATTTCTTTTTATATTGGCTGGTGTCATTCTCGAAGTTTTCGTATGGATTGGCGTGGGCGACCTCGTTGGTAGTATGTGGTACGTATTCTTCTGGTTTATTGCTGCTTTCTTTATTGGCATGAGCCTGATTCGCAAGTACTCAGCAGGTTTAATGCCGCAAATGCAGCAAATGCAAACAGGGCAGATGAGCGGTGATCCTGCACTAACCAGTAATCTACCTAAAATTATTGCAGGTTTTCTTTTATTGATTCCTGGTTTGCTAACGGACGTGCTAGCTGTGCTTTTACTTATCCCTGCTGTCCAAAAAGCCATGACAGGCGCATTGATGAAAGTGATGATGAAGCGTCAACAAACGATGATGGAAAAAATGATGGGTGGCATGATGGGCGATATGAATGGCATGGGCGGTGGTGCTCAAGGTCAAAACCCATTTGCAGACATCATGCGTCAGATGCAGGAAATGCAACAACAGCAGGGTGGTTCAGGCTACCGTGACTCGAGTATTATTGATGGTGAAGCACGAGAAGTAACACCCGATGCGAAAAAAATTGAAATGAAAGATGTGAACAAATAATTTCATATTTAATCTTAAAGCCGAGTTTGACTCGGCTTTTTTTATTGCTTTAAAAATGTTGAGGTGTTGATGATTTAAAATAAATATAACAAACGATATAATTAATTTTTAAAATTATACTTCTTTTTATGTCATTGCTTTTCACGATTTGTGCTTTGCATTTTGTTGCACAGCTTAGTCCCGGTCCTGATGTTTTGCTGATTGCCAAAAGTTCAGCTTCGACCACACAAAAAAATACGTTAAAAACTATCTTAGGTATTTCCGTTGGCATCGTGGTTTGGGTGGTTTTAACCTTGTTAGGTTTTACTGTACTCATCGACAAAATGCCATGGATTCAACAGCTATTGATGTTGGTTGGTGGGGTGTTTCTCGCACGTATGGGCTGGTTCATGTTGAAAACAGGCATCAACACAATACAGCAAGACGCAATGCTGGATGATGGTCAAAAACTGGCTACACCGAAGGCCAACCATTATTTCATGTCAGGTTTGCTGACGAACTTGTCCAACCCGAAAACGCTGATTTATTTTAGTAGTGTGTTTTCACTAGCCTTGAGTTCTAGCGCAAGTCCTTACTTAAAAATGCAGCTTGCGGTGATTATTCCAATTCAAACTTTTATGACTTTTGCATTGTTGATGATGCTTTTGTCATTACCTAAAATTAAGGCGGCTTATCAGCGTTCAGGATGTTATATCGACATTTTTTCTGGTGGGTTGTTCCTGATTTTTGCTTTATGGCTTTGGTATGATGCTCTTGCAATCTACATCTAAGTTCTCTTTAAGTTCTTTAGATGATGGGATCTGTTCCAAGGTGGAGGCCTCGTCTTTTTTACTCTGTGTATAACGGTTAGGCTGCAATGTCGCTTCGGTATTTTCTGAGCCCTTATAGCTACGACTACGGTTGGCACGTTCGCGTAAACCGCCTTTTTTGATCAACTGAACCATTCTTTCTTCCTCATCGTTGCATCGTATTTTAATAAACAATCGCTAGAAAACTAAAGGGTTTTAAGCAAATATGATGGAATACGTCAAAAACTATTATGTTACAAAATGAAATTGTCATGATTGGGTGTTATAACAAGGAATTGTTTTTAATTCAGTTGATTAGTTTTACGGTGTAAGTTTTTGCTGACAGCATTTCAGGTTAATGGTACTTGTGCCTCAACAAATACTCACATAAGATAAATTAATCTAACATTCTGTGAGGCAGGGTGATGGACAATAAAAACAAGAAAGTAAGAAAACAAAGGGGGAAAGTTATGCTCTATCAATATCACTGCGCTTGTTGCGAAACAGTTGTCGCATCAACAGACAAAGACTGCCCAAACTGTGGATCACACAATATTAGAAGCCCTTTTGGATTTTGGATTTTCTGTATTGTTGCATGTTTAGCAGCGGCCATTATTGTTAAATCTGTACAAGTTTATTTGACGGATCGAAATAGTGAACCTACCGCTGTGACTTCACTTTTTGATGTGCTTAATCATGAAAATAAACCAAAGTAAGTGATGTTCAATGACTTCACGATTGAACTGATGGGCTATTTTCCATCAGTGAAAATAAAAAAACCCGCATTAAGCGGGTTTCTTTTGGAATCAAACTTATAGACCAGCTGCAGCTTTAAGCGCTTCCACTTTGTCAGTTTTTTCCCATGTAAATGCAGTATCTGAACCTTCGCGACCGAAGTGACCATAAGCAGCAGTTTGCTTATACATCGGTTGAATGAGGTCAAGCATACGAGTGATACCGTATGGACGTAAGTCGAAGTGTTCACGGACTAATGCAATGATCAGCTCTTCAGATACTTTTGCTGTATTGAAGGTATTGATTGAAATAGACGTTGGCTCAGCCACACCAATGGCATACGACACTTGGATTTCACATTTGTCTGCAAGACCCGCAGCTACAATGTTTTTCGCAACATAACGACCTGCGTAAGCAGCAGAACGGTCAACTTTAGATGGATCTTTACCAGAGAAAGCACCACCACCGTGACGTGCCATACCACCGTAGGTGTCTACGATGATTTTACGGCCTGTTAAACCACAGTCGCCCACTGGGCCACCAATCACAAACATTCCTGTTGGGTTGATGTGGAATTTGGTGTCTGCATGGAACATCTCAGCAGGAATTACTTTTTTCACGATTTCTTCAATAACAGCTTCTTTTAAGTTGCTTTGAGAAATTTCAGGATCGTGCTGGGTAGACAGAACCACTGCGTCTAAACGAACAGGCATGCCATTTTCATAAGCAAAAGTCACTTGGCTTTTTGCATCTGGACGTAACCATGGTAAAGCACCACTGCGACGTAGTTCAGCTTGCTTTTCCATTAAACGGTGTGCGTATGAAATTGGAGCAGGCATAAGCACGTCAGTTTCACGGCTTGCATAACCAAACATTAAACCTTGGTCACCTGCGCCTTGATCTTCAGGCTTTTGGCGGTCTACACCTTGAGCAATCTCTGGTGACTGTTTACCAATCATGTTGATCACAGCACAGGTTGAACCATCAAAACCTAGGTCAGAATGGTGATAGCCAATGCCATTTACGGTTTGGCGTACTACTGCTTCAAAGTCAACATTTGCAGTTGTTGTGATTTCACCGGCAAGTACTACCGCACCCGTTTTTACAAGCGTTTCACAAGCAACCCGCGCATATGGGTCTTCTTTTAAGATCGCATCCAAGATAGCATCACTGATTTGGTCAGCCATTTTATCTGGATGGCCTTCGCTTACAGATTCCGAGGTAAATACAGCGTACTCGCGCATAAGTCCTATCACAGTTAATTTAAAAGACGCAATATGGTACATCGACTTAGCCATTTGAGCCAGTTCTACACGACCAAAATGACTGAATTTATTTCAATTCAACGACTTTTTATCTGATATAAGCATCTAAAAAATTGATATAGCGTTTATTTTTAGTTCGAAATGACAAAATAACGGGTTTTGGTTCAAAGTATACAGGTACCTATCATGAGATTTTGTGCTTTGGTTCTATCTAATTGTAAAACAATAGCTTGTTTAAATTTTTGTTGGCTTGGGTGTTAAGTTGGTAAATAAAAAATGCTCAAAATAAGCATCAGAAAATAATCAATAATTTGTACTAATTCATGAAAAATCTAAAAAAATGAATAAAATTCACCATGCGTGTTTAATTGTATGTAAAAAATACAAATGTATGCTGTGATGTGTTTGATACTCAAAGATAGCGGTTTGTTCTGATTAGTGAATAGGATGCTTGAGCTTTGTTTTTAAAAGTTGAAGATTCTATCGTATGGGATTTGAACTAGAGAAAAGCTAGTGAGGCATTTCTGAGTGAAATTGTTGTGATTTTAGGCAATGCCTGCATTTATTAGACATTGATGATGAATAAATAGCGAAATATTGTCCATTAGGCTTTACCCATTCCTCTTTTTTTAAGACAATACACCTATCTTTGAATTCTATTCATCTTACTCTTTAAATCATTTGTTTGGACTCTGACCTATGACAACCCCGCTTAACGAACGTCGTATTGCAAACGCAATTCGTGTATTGGCAATGGATGCTGTGCAAAAAGCAAACTCTGGACATCCAGGTGCGCCAATGGGGATGGCTGATATCGCTGATGTGGTATGGCGTGAGTTTTTCAACCATAACCCGACTAACCCACAATGGGCGAACCGTGACCGTTTTGTACTATCAAATGGTCATGGCTCTATGTTGCAATATGCGTTATTGCACCTTACGGGCTATGATTTATCAATTGAAGATTTAAAAGCATTTCGTCAACTGCACTCTAAAACGCCGGGTCACCCAGAATTAGGTTATGCACCAGGTATTGAAACTACGACTGGCCCGCTTGGTCAGGGGATTGCAAACGCAGTTGGTTTCGCTCTAGCTGAAAAAACTTTAGCAGCGCAGTTCAATAAAGATGACCTAAGTGTTGTTGACCATTTCACTTACTGTTTCTTAGGTGATGGCTGTTTAATGGAAGGTGTTTCTCACGAAGCATGTTCACTTGCAGGTACTTTAGGTCTGGGTAAACTGATTGCTTACTATGATGACAACGGTATTTCGATTGATGGTGAAGTAGAAGGTTGGTTCTCTGACGATACAGAGCAACGTTTCTTGGCTTACGGTTGGCAAGTTCTTAAAGCTGATGGTCATGATGCAGATGCATTACGTGCTGCAACTTTGCAAGCAAAAGCTGAAACGAAAAAACCAACGATCATTATCTGCAAAACGATTATTGGCCTAGGTTCACCAAACAAACAAGGTAAAGAAGACTGTCACGGTGCGCCACTTGGTAATGACGAAATCGCATTAACACGTGAAGCATTAGGTTGGGCAGAAGGTCCATTTGAAATTCCTGCTGACGTTTATGCAGCATGGGATGCAAAAGCAAAAGGCACAGCTTCTGAAGCGGCTTGGAATGAGTTATTTGCGCAATATGCAGCAAAATATCCAACTGAAGCAGTTGAATTGAAACGTCGCCTTTCAGGTGAATTGCCAGCTGAATTCCTTGCTCAAGCCGATGCGTTTATTGCTGAAACTAATGCAAAAGCCGAAACCATTGCTACACGTAAAGCAAGCCAAAACACATTGCAAGCATTCGGTCCATTATTGCCTGAATTATTAGGCGGTTCTGCGGACTTGGCTGGTTCTAACTTAACACTTTGGAAAGGTTGCCAAGGCGTTCAAGACAATCCAGCGGGTAACTACGTACACTATGGCGTACGTGAGTTTGGTATGACTGCAATTGCAAACGGTGTTGCGCTTCACGGTGGTTTCATTCCTTACGTTGCAACATTCCTTATGTTTATGGAATATGCGCGTAATGCAGTACGTATGTCTGCGTTGATGAAACAACGTGTAATCCATGTATATACACATGACTCAATTGGTTTGGGTGAAGATGGTCCAACGCATCAACCTGTAGAGCAAATTGCATCTTTACGTGGTACACCAAACTTAAATACTTGGCGTCCATGTGACACCGTTGAAGCTGCTGTGTCTTGGAAATCTGCACTTGTACGTTCAGAAGGCCCAACTGCGTTGATCTTCTCTCGTCAAAACCTACCATTCCAAGCACGTACAGATGCACAAATTGCAAATGTAGCGAAAGGTGGTTATGTATTGGCTGAAGAAAAGGGCGAATTAAAAGCGATTATTATCGCGACAGGCTCTGAAGTATCTTTAGCAATGGAAGCACATGCACAGCTTGAAGGTGTGCGTGTCGTATCTATGCCATGCGCAGAAGAGTTTGTGAAACAAGATGTAGCGTACCGTGAAGCGGTTCTTCCATCAAATATTCGTGCACGTGTTGCTGTTGAAGCAGCGCACGTAGATTACTGGTGGAAGTTTGTAGGTCTTGATGGTCGTGTAATTGGTATGACGACTTATGGTGAATCTGCACCAGCGAAAGACTTATACCAATACTTCGGTATTACCACTGAAGCGGTCGTTGCTGCAGTAAAAGAATTGACAGCTTAATCCCCCTCGGTTGACTGTTAAAAAGACGCCCCAGTTTAGGGGCGTTTTTTATTTTGAATGACATATACAACATGCAAAATACTGATGCCAGTAGTTGCATAAATTTTAGGTGAAGATATGAGCTTATATGATCAAATTCATGACGAAGTCGTGTTAATGGATGCGGGCGAACAGAAGTGGATTGGACCAGATCTACCTTTGGAAGCGATGGTGGCGGTTGAACTACTATTGCAAGACTTGGCAGAGGATAAGCAAATTAAGATTCGCCGTAAAAACCATGAAAAACAGACGGGTATGAAGCTGATTGATCGGATTTTGATTGAAAAATTATGATGGTTTTCACGTCTAAAAGAAGCCTTATTGAAGTGATTCAATAAGGCTTTTTCTTTATGACGATTTCAGTTTAAATATAAGCCATACAAAAAATTAACATCCCTTTGAGAGCAAAATGAAAGTACAAAATATTCATATTGTGCGACTGGACGAAATAAATCAGTCCTATTGGCTGGTGTTGTGGCAGGCCTATCAACGTTTTATCTGGCTGATCTGGATCAGTAAATCTTTGAACATACATGGAATAAACTTACCGATCCTAAGCTTGTACATATGTATGATTTTTCCACGAAACTCGATGAGCAAATTGTAGGTAATGTGCATGTGGTAGAACATGATAGCTGTTAGATGCTAAAGCTTTATGCCTACTTACAAGATTTGTTTACGCATGAGGGCTATCGTGGGCTAGGGGGTGCAAGAGCTTGAATCGAACATGTCAAAATGCATACTGAAAAGCGAGCATGTGATCGAGTCTATTGGCTTACCCATCAGGATAATTTAGTCGCTCAGCAACTCTATAATAAAGTCGCGAAGAAAACAGGTTTTATTCAATATAAAATGTAGTGCTAAGACTACATTTTAGAACAAATTTATCGTTCTAAACTTGCAACATATCGTTTTATCTTTATGGGTGTATTCGCTGTAAAACTCTATAAACTAAACAGTATTCCAGTGTGAGATAAAAACATGAACTTTAAAGCTTTAACAATCGGTTTGGCTGTTGCAACTGCAACGACATTTGCTATGGCGAAACCTGTAGCATATCAAATTGACCCTACACATACTGCAACAGTGTTTTCATGGAACCACTTCGGTTTTTCAACACCATCTGCAAACTTTAGCGACATTCAGGGTGTCATTAATGTTGATAATGCAAAACCTGCAAATTCGTATGTGAATGTAACGATTCCATTATCTAGCTTGAACACCAATGTAAAAGCTTTGGATGAGCACTTACAGGGTGCAGATTTCTTTGATGCAGCAAAATATCCAAACATCACTTTTAAAAGTACTAAAGTACAAGCAGTTGGTGCAAACAAATACAAAATCACAGGTGACTTAACTGTTAAAAACGTGACTAAGCCTGTTGTATTGGATGCTGTATTGAATAAGCAAGGTGAGCATCCAATGACGAAAGCTCAATCTATTGGTTTCAATGCGACAACTTCATTCGACCGTTCTGCATTTGGTGTAGGAGCTTATGTGCCGAACGTAGGTGATAAGATCACAGTGAATATCACGACTGAAGCATCGGTTGCAAAATAATTTTTGTAATACAAAAGCTTATCAAGGAAGGAGAGAGCCTTGGTAAGCTTTTTTGTTTCTAACATCCTCACAAAAAATGTGATCCTTCTGCTGAAAATAATAATAAAACTAATAGGTTTATAGAAATTTTACCCAAAATGCGAGTATCGGAATTTATTTAACGTGGTTTAAACTTGTGCATTACTATGATTTTTTAGAAGTAATGCTATTTAATTATTAGAAATTCAGCAAAAAAATGCGCAGACAGCAGTCCTAAAGCTTCTTGAACTTAATAGTTAGTGGAAAAGTCATAAAATCAATTGGTGAATTTCACACTAATGATTTCCTCCCTTAGAAAAGCATGTATGTTGAATAGAATAACTATGTATTTACTGCAAATATTTATTTTAAGCTGAATATTAAAAAGATCCTTTTTTAATTAAAATACTTATTTGATGGGGAATCATAAATTTTTCATCTATATAGAGGAGGAATTTAATAAAAAATGGCTAGATTAATCTGACACACCCACTCATTATGATAGAAAAATAAAAGTGAGTAGCTGATTTATTGATTAATCTTTACGGCTTGCAATGTTTGATTCTTTTGGGGTTATCTTAAAACTAAATATGTGGATGAATAAAGCCTTTTTTAGGGCTTTATTCATCTAAATTATACTTGGATATATGAATTAAGCTGTTATGGCGTTACTTTTGTTAAGGATGATATTAATTTGGTTTCGTAGTCATTTAGGACATTGTCAATATTTTCAATCCATTTGGTGCCATTGGCAACTTGTGCAGATTTAACTACTTTACTGTAAACATGAACAGGTTCAGCAGCTAAATTTTTTGTATTGCTAATATCTGTGTCAATTTCAGAATGGATTTTGATGGATGCAAATCCTGGTTGGAACCATGACCAAAACTTATTGATTTTAATGTTGAGAACAAAGTCGGCATTTGCTCGGTTAGTTTCATTATTTTCAAGAACTACATACCCAGATCGTTCGAGAGCGAGGGTAGTACGTTTTTGTAATAATTCTGAGACAGTTTCTTTTTCTAACAAAATATCACCTAAAGCTTTTCCATATCCATTTCTTTTACGAGCAACAGCTTTTGCTTTATCTGCTTCAGTTGCCTTAGCCAAGCCATCTTTTAAAGATGGGATGTCGGCAGTTGCAGGTTTATCTTCGAAAGTTCGGTCATCTTCAACGAGTGCAATCACTACTTTTTTAGAATTTGCTGCTTCTTGATAAGATGTAGGATTATGAGGTGTAGGGACTTGAATCAGTCCACGAGATGTTGCACAACCAGAAAGTGTAGTTATTAACAGCCCCAAAGTAAGAATTATGAAAGAGTGTTTCACTAGTACCCCTAAATATTTATATAGTTGGAAAAACGGGATAAATATAAAGAAATAACCCATAAAATGAAAGAGAATTATTCTCATTTATTAAATTATTAATTGTCGTTGAATATTAAAATATAAAGTCTAGAGTTTTGTGTTTGAATTGAAAGAGCGCCTGTTAATAAGAACTTCTTTATATGCCCCTAGTTGAAAATCATTGGACTTTATAAATAATACTTTATTTATTTGTAAGATTTTCTACATATTCTCGCCATTCGATGCTTTGATTTTATTCTTATCTGAAATATCACTATATTTTTCTGGAGCTGTATATTTATAACTAACTTAGTTGCTCTTTTCATTTTGAAAAAGATGAAAATATGTGCTTAGAACATTGAGTTCACACTGTAGCCCAATAGGGTTAAAAAATAAGTGATATATTTTAAAAAAGCACCTACTAGAAAGAGATTCAGAGGCACTGCTGTCCCACAAATATCACAAGAAGAACCTCAGTTGAGGTTCTTCTTGCTTATTCCACTTTTTGTCAGGTAAAAACAGAGCCTTTAAGAGCTTCCTTTCAAATAAATTCACCT
>NZ_JBIQOD010000029.1:0-23442 GCF_044130335.1 Acinetobacter halobius | reverse complement strand
TTGCAGAAGTTGCAGAAGTTGCAGAAGTTGCAGAAGTTGCAGAAGTTGCAGAAGTTGCAGAAGTTGCAGAAGTTGCAGAAGTTGCAGAAGTTGCAGAAGTTGCAGAAGTTGCAGAAGCTAATCCCTTTATAACGCCCGTTGCAATAGCATCTAACACAACAAATGATGTGGTAGATCTTGAACACGCAGCTATTTCTAAATCTTTTGTGTTTTCTGATATTGAGCTTTTAGATTCTTCAACAGTCGATATATCTGTAACACAGTCTCAGGAGCCAGAGAAACGACTCCCCGAATCTAATTTGGCATTTGACCTCACCTTAGCTGAAATAAAGTTAGAATCCGACGATAGACCATATACCAGTCAACTTGAAGCGGTGAATCCACGTATAGCTGAGGAAAAAAATGTGGGGAAATTACAGCATTCTCAGGTCCCTCTGCAAAAGATCGAACAAGACAAGAAAGCTGCCCGCCCTATTGATACAGCTTTAGACTTGCCACTGGCACAAATAGCAAAAGCACATTCGGGTCTAGATCATTTGGCCCTTAGCAATGATTCACAAGCTCAGCCACAGAGCCCCTCTATTAAGCCTTTAGCTACATCAGCTCGACTCGATGTACCAACTATTGTGCCTGAGCCAAATACGGACTCATCTAAACGCCTTCTGAACTCTGAAATATCATCAACAGCATTGCAAGGTATACTGCCTACACAGATCCATCTTGGTCAGTATCAAGCGCAATTGCTTGAATTAGATCAGACCCACTTAGACCCAAAACTATATCGTCTAGACATTTCGGTGCAGACTGATATCAGCCCAAATGTCGACTTGCTCCTCTACTCTGACCAACTGGATCATTGGTCTGATTATCCGATTTATCTGGCTGAACAAACCAGTCTACAGGGACGTTTTATTAAGTATTTGGCGCTATTCGGTGCTGATAGTTCTGCTCAAGCCGTTCGCCTGAGCCAACAATTTGCACAAAGCAATCATCATCAATTGGCAGCCATCCGTGAAATTGAGTGGGAGAAATTACAGGGTCATGTACATGATGTATTTTCTATTTTTCAAGTGTATACCCAGCAAGCCAAACTGGTCTGGCATATCGAAAATTATCATCCCTTTATTTTGGCGGATCTGCTGAATAGTCGTAAATTTATTCAGTTTGAAGAAAGCACTGCAGACCTCAATACCCCTATTTTAGTACTTAAAGAACGACAAAAAATTCGGGTCATACATGGCCAAAGACGTGTCGAGCTCTCACGCACTGAGATCGCCTACCCTTGTTTAGTCTTAGACCGCCAGCACGGGGTCAGTTGGCAACTGATTCAAAATACAATTTCGACTTTAGCTGAGCCGATTACGGTATTTCAATTATTTGATTCTATTCAAAAACAACTCACCAACGAGTTGTAGAGTTTTGTATTTTCTACTTGTGTTCTTACGTGAAATTTACAACACTAAAACATCGAAGAACAATAAAGTATGAAAGCATGCAAAGAACTCGACATGTTAGTCCCATCTCTTTATTTTTCTGCCTAAGTTTAGGTACATGCGTCAACGTGGCTTGGGCGGAAAGCAATACAGATAGCACCCAACATTTCGTGCCACCTCATGATGTGGCTGAAATTGACCAAATTGCGTCTCCCCCCAAAGGGAGTAGACTTTTATATCAAATTCCACAGTGGATTGATTCACTTCCAACGCTCTTACCCGAAGAGTCTGACGAAGTAATTGTGCCCACCACCGACGTGACTGAAGAGCGAACTTGGGTTGACCGCCAACAAAAAGGCGTTCGGAATTGGGCAGATAAAACTGCAACCCAAATTGATGACTGGTTTGGAGACACGGATCCCAATAAACCAGCCACAGCAACTCTACGGATTTTGGTCGATAACCGCTGGAATAAACATGATGAATACGATGTAAAACCACGTATTCGAGGACGAATCAAACTTCCCACTTTAGAAAATAAACTGAGTGTGGTGTTTGGAGATGACTCTCTGGATAACGAACTGCAAAACAATGTGGCGATTACCAATGAAAACCCACCAAGTGCAGACAACGATAAATCCTTTGACCGTCGACAAACCCGTGATGCCAATAGCTCACTTGCTTTAAGGTGGTCTCAACTGTCAGATCGTTTGCCTTTTGACACTGATTTCGACTTAGGGGTACGTTCAGGCGATGATATTTATGCACGTATTGAACTCTCTAAGGAATGGAAACTGGACAATGATTTCCGTGCCTATGCAGAACAAATTTACCGCTATGGCATCGACAGTGAAAATTATTTAAGAACGAACTTAGAGTTGACACATGCCCGCCCGAATCAGGCTTTTTTATCCAACCAATTCAGCCTGACCTATGCAGATGAGCAGGATGATGACCTCACTTGGGACAACTATAGCTTTAGACAGCATCAATTCTTTCATGGTAATCGTTTTAACTACGGTCTCTACACAGGTGGATACTATAATGACGATGACTTAAGGTTGAATAGATGGGGGCCTTTTGTATCATGGCGCCAACCGTTCTTACGTGAATGGTTTTATATCCAAGGGGATTTAAACTACTTTAATGATAAACGTGAAGACCGAAGTCATTACCTCAGTGCCTTAGTTCGTTTTGAGGCACTTTTTTAGTCTAATGCTGAATCTTTAAACACAACTGTGGATAAGTCCAAACTTATCCACGGATACCCACACCATGTGATTTCCCACAGATTGAGTCGAGTTCAGAATGCCTTGAAGTCTCTATATTCGATTCATTGACATAAAAAAGCCTATCTTAGAGATAGGCTTTTTTTAAAACATGTCATGCTTTACTGAAGCAATAAACTGTTAATCCGTTTTACATATTCAGCAGGGTCATCTGGTAAGCCCCCTTCTGCAATCACGGCTTGATCAAAAATCACATTGGCTAAATCATCAAACTGTGTCGAGCCTTCCAACTTTTTCACTAGCGGATGTTCAGGATTGATCTCTAAAATCGGTTTAGACTCAGGTACAGCCTGTCCTGCTTGTTTCAACATACGAATCAGTTGTGGTGAAAGCTCCCCCTCACCAGTGACCAAACAAGCAGGTGAATCGACCAGACGTGTAGTCACACGTACTTCTTTGGTCTTGGTTTTCAATGAATCAGACAGTTTTTCAACCACAGGCTTGAATTGTTCTGCCGCTGCTTCAAGTGCTTTTTTCTCTTCAGCATCTTGTAAATCACCTAGGTCAACAGCGCCTTTCGCCACGTTTTGCAGTGGTGTACCATCAAACTCATGGACAAACTCCATTGCCCATTCATCGACACGGTCTGCCATAAGCAGAACTTCAATGCCTTTTTTCTTAAATAACTCCAGTTGTGGTGAGTTCTTCGCGGCATTAAGACTGTCTGCGGTCACATAGTAAATGGCTTTTTGCCCGTCTTGCATACGTGCTTTATAGTCCGCAAATGATGTGGTCACCGCATCATTGTTTGAAGTTGGGAAGCGGAGTAATTTTAAAATACGCTCACGGTTACCAAAGTCTTCGCCCAAGCCTTCTTTCAACACTGAACCAAATTCACTATAGAAAGTTTTAAACTTCTCTTGATATGTTTCATCTTCCGATTTCGCTAAACCATCCAGCATAGTCAATACACGACGTGCATTACCTTCTCGAATGGTTTTTACATCACGGCTTTCTTGCAACAGCTCACGACTCACATTTAGTGGTAAGTCCGCACTGTCCACCACACCTTGTACAAAGCGCAAATAGTTTGGAATCAAGTTATCCGCATCATCCATAATAAAGACACGTTTCACATAGAGCTTAATTCCTGCTTTGGCTTCACGAGTAAAAATATTGGCTGCTGCTTTGCTGGGTACATACAACAGTTGCGTATATTCAGTGCTACCTTCAACCCGATTATGCGCCCACGCTAACGGAGCTTCAAAGTCATGACTCAAGTTCTTATAAAAGTCGATGTACTGCTCTTCAGTGACTTCATTTTTATTGCGTGTCCAGAGTGCGCTAGCTGAGTTAATCGCTTCCCACTCATCCGTTTTCACATACTGACCCGGTTTTGCTTCTTCACCTTCGACAGCTTCTTCTTGCTGCCAAACCTCTTTTTGCATCTCAATCGGCAGACTAATGTGATCCGAGTATTTATTGATAATTTGTTTGACTTTATAAGACTGTAAATAATCCAACGCATCTTCACGCAGATGTAAAATAATGTCCGTACCACGGCTATCTTTGTGAATTTGCTCGACTTCAAACTCACCTGTACCTGCACTAACCCAACGTACAGCATGATCCGCATCCACACCCGCACGGCGTGATTCAACAGTAATTTTATCCGCCACAATAAAGCCTGAGTAGAAACCTACACCAAACTGACCAATCAGTTGTGCATCTGATTTCTGATCACCTGTAAGTTTCGACATAAAGTCTTTGGTTCCAGACTTGGCAATTGTACCTAGATTTTCAATCGCTTCTTGCTCCGTTAAACCGATCCCATTATCTGAAATGGTGAGAGTTTTATTGATTTCATCGAAGCTGACGCGTACATGCAAGTCAGGGTCATTTTCATAATATTCAGGGTGATTAATACCTTCAAAGCGCAATTTGTCGCAGGCATCGGACGCATTTGAAATCAACTCACGCAGGAAAATTTCAGGATTGGAATATAGTGAATGCGTCACCAAATGTAAGAGCTGTGCTACTTCAGCTTGGAAACTATGTTTGTGCGCGTTTTGCTCGCTCATCAATCGCTCCTTAATATATTAAGTCTTATCGAGAATGCTTAATGAATTGGAGTGAGGAATGAGTTTTTCAATAGCGACCAGTATTTTTTTTCCAATTTTTTAAAATGGCCCCTGACGATAAATACGATCCAAAAGAAGATCGAGCTTTTGCTGACGCATTTTATAGACATCCATTAAACAACTTTGTGATGCGCCACAGCGGTCTCGTAGGCTCAACCATTTCATCTGCTCATCTTGAATCATGCCACGCGTCCCCATTGGAACCAAACGTTTTAAAATGTTATAGGTGGTTGCCATTTTGACATCCGCATCATTGACTGAACGATGCTCACAAATCGCATGCTCGGTTATCGTTTGTGCCTTGTCACAATTAAAACTGGCTGCCTGAATATTGATACTCCATGCCAAGCCACAGAGCACGGTTAGATACCGCATATATTTCATTTCTTATGACTCTCTTATTCTGCTTCAGTACATTTTATCTATGGTTTTATTTTAATACTGACTGATGGTGAGTTATTTACTCTTTCATCACTATTCAACTTTAGTCGTTGCATAAAAAAACCCCATCATAGATGAGGTTCTTAAAAAGCTACTTTTGATTATTAAAATTTGTAGCTATAACCAAGCGTATAAATCACTGGGTCGATATCTAACTTAAAGTTTTCAACCACAGTTTCTACTTTTGGGTTTAGGTCTGCATAACGAACATCGACAAACACACCCCAGTTTTTCGCATCAGCAGGTTGATAGTTAAAGCCAACTTGCGCCGCATAACCATAATCTTCTTTAACTTTAACTTTAGTCCCTTCAAGTACACCTGATGTTTCCTCATCCCAAGGAATAAATGCCGTTGCACCTACACCAATATAAGGCGTGAAACCTGTTGAGTTCTTAAAGTTATACTTTGCTGTTACTGTTGGGGGTAAATGTTTGAGTTTTACTGCATTTGATCCATTCACTGTAACATCATGGCTAATCGGAGTTGCCAGTAATAGTTCTGCAGAAATATTGTCATTAAAGAAATATTCAACGGATGGTGTAAACGCCAATTCGCTATCTGCTTCAACAGTTAATGCACCATTGGCAATTTTTGTATCCTGTGTAGGCGCAATAGCAGAGCCACCGACTTTGACTTGCCATTGACCTGCCATTACAGCAGATGTAGAGAGACCCATTAATGTAATTAGAGCGATTTGCTTTAACATTTCAAACAACCTCTGTTTGTAAAATAATTAATATAAAAATAAACATTAATTAATCATAAACAAGAGTAAATTTAATATGCAATGACAATAATAATGTATTTTATATACATGTTTTAATATTTTGTTTTTATTGTATTTTTATTTTAAATAGACCATTTTAGTTGGTTTTAGAAGAACAATAAAAAATCAAAATATATTGATTTTAAATTCCGACTCATTTAATACGAATTAATATTATAAACCTGATTATTTTAATCTGATTTGATAATAAAAAAGGCGATTCATTAAAATCGCCCTTTAAAATAATCTGGGTTTAAATTACAACACCATGGCAGCAATCCAACCAAAAATCAGCAATGGAATATTAAAGTGAATAAAGGTCGGCACGACTGTATCCCAAATATGATCATGTTGACCATCCACCCCTAGACCCGCAGTCGGCCCCAAAGTGGAGTCTGAGGCTGGAGAACCAGCATCACCAAGTGCTGCTGCGGTACCAATCAGCGCTACGGTCGCTAAAGGAGAAAAACCAAACTGTACACACAGCGGTACATAAATCACGGCCAAGACAGGAACACTGGAAAATGATGAACCAATCCCGATGGTTACAAATAAGCCAATGAACAGCATGAGGAATGCAGCCAAAGCATGGTTATCCCCAATCACGTGTACTACGCCATTAACCAGTTGGTTAATATCACCCGTATGGGTCATCACTGAGGCAAAACCTGCCGCAGAAATCATGATGAAGCCAACCAAAGCCATCATGCGCATGCCTTGTACAAAGACATCATCCGCTTCTTGCCATTTAAAAATACCCGCCCCAGACAACACCGCAAAACCAACCAAGCCACCTAAAATCATAGAGCCTGAATACAACTGCGCAATGAGGGTTAGAACAATCGCTAGAAGCGCCATGAAGATGGTTTTCTTTGCAATCACGGGTACATTTTCGGCTTCACGTTTGAGCTCTTCAGCATCTTGAGCCAGATTCACTTCACCTGCACGGATCGGTTTATCCAAATCAATCGTGGTCACACGTACCACTTCACGGTCGATATAATGACGCGGTTTACGATAGCTAACGAATACCGCCACCAGAGTACCAATCACCATCCCCAATACAGGAATGGCCATTCCTACAGGCATCATCCAACGTTCAACATGCAAATTATATGCAGCACCAATCTTGTTGATATTGCCCATCAAAATTTGTTCTAGGAAAATCGCACCAAAACCAACGGGCAGGAAAATATAGGTTCCGACCAAGCCTAAAGTCAGTACACAGGCTGCCGCACGACGGTCTAAGTTCAAGTGATTCATCACTTTTAACAGTGGTGGAACCAATACTGGAATAAATGCGATATGGACTGGAATTAAGTTTTGTGAACAAATGGCCGCAACAAGTAAAATCGTCAACAGTAAGTATTTCACCTTACGCGCACGTTGATGTGAAACTTCGACTCCTAATAAACCAATCAATTTATGCGCCAATAAATCAGGTAAGCCTGATTTAGACAGCGCCAAAGCAAATGCTCCAAGCACCGCATAGGCTAAAGCCACTTCAGCACCATCACCTAAACCTGCATTAAATGCGCTTACAGTATCGGATAAACTGAGCCCCGCAACCAATCCACCAATAATTGCTGAAATGACCAAAGTCAAAACAACAGAAACTCGTGCCAGTGACAAAATAAACATCACGGCAATCGCAATTACTACTGCATTCATGGAAAACTTAAGATGATAAAAAAAACGGTATTTTAGCAGATTCAATTGGTCGAAACTGTAATTTGCTCAGCTTTATCCAAAGCTATTATATAACCCCAAGGTCTGATTTTTCACTTCGATAGGCTTGTTATCAGTCAGTTTTAGTCCTATAACAAGCCCATGGTAAATTTATGCTTTACCCACAAATTTGCTAATCAGGCCAGCAATCGTTTCAGGCTGACTCAAGATTGCCCAATGGTTAGCATTCACATTCACCCGTTGGAAATTCTCAGCCCACTTCGGCATTTCATCAATTAAAGCAGGGCTCACAAACTGATCTTGTTCCAACACAATCGCTTGTACTGGGCAAATGGCAAAGCGTTCTCGTGGTTTGGTCAGACGTGGAATGAAGTTAGCTCGATAAAGTGCAACCCCATGTTTACCATCTGCCACAATGTGATGATTCAGTGGTAAGTCTGAACGCCCCTCTAAACGTGATAAAACTTTACCCCAATGCTCAGGGCTAAAAAACTGCCAAACAGTCGGTGCCAAAAAAGGCAACTGAAAAGCCGCAATGTACCATGACTTACTCAACTGCTTCAAAAATTGAGGCTTGTGTTGTTTAAACTGTTCCCGCATCCAAAATGCAGCATGGTCTAAGCATGGGCCTGAAATGGTGGTAAATGACAGCATACGCTCTCTAAATTTTGGCTCAGTCGCAGACTCCCATGACTGAATCGAACCCCAGTCATGCGCCACCAAATGAAAACTACGCTCTGGAATAACACTATTCACCACACGTTCTAAGTCCAATGACAGCTGAGGCAATGCATAAGCACGTGTACGACGGGGAACACTTGACATCCCCGCCCCACGAACGTCATAAGTGACAATATAAAAATTTTCCACCAGATGCTCAATTACAGGCTCCCAAACCTCTTGATTGTCTGGATAACCATGCACCAAGACCAAGGCAGGATTCTGCGCATTGCCCCATGTTTTCACATAAAGTCTCTGCTGGTCTGTGGTCTGTACCCAGTAACTTTGCAGCTCCATATTTAGCTCCTTATTGTTATTGACTGTTTTTTATCCTTCACTGGCAAAACGATCAATGCCAATTGTTTCCATCTTCTCTAGTATGGATAGAAGTTCATCAGATACCATTGACCGAAATGAGCATTTTAAAAAAATTGGTGACAACACCGATTGTCACAAAATACGTTCTTAACCATTTTGCCCCCTTTAAAGGTGCAGGTATTCAAATTGAGAAGTTTGATCCTAAAAACTACCTCATCCGAGTCAAAATGCCGCTCACTCGTCAAAACCGCAATATTGTCGGCGTACATTTTGGTGGGAGTTTATATGCGATGGTCGATCCTTTTTATATGACTTTACTGATGTATCATCTTGGGACTAAATATATTGTTTGGGACAAATCAGCCACTATCCAATTTCTCAGCCCAGGGCGTAGTACCGTCTACGCAGACTTTCGTCTCGATGCCCAAGAAATTGAAACGATCAAACAACTGGCTGAAAATTATGCCCCTGTCCACCGTATTTATACGCTGAATATTTATGATGATGCGGGTATCCGAATTGCACAAGTGGAGAAAACCTTATATATCCGTCGTAAAAAACCAAAACCAGCTCAGCAATAAAAAAGCACTTCCCAATGAAGTGCCTTTATATAGAGCTCTGCTGAAAAGATTATTTACGCTCCTCAATTGCAGCGCCTGCACCACCACCAATCGCGCCACCAATCGCGGCCCCTGTATTGCCACCGATTACGCTTTTACCTACAGCAGAACCAATCGCACCACCAACACCACTGTAGGTTGCATTACGGTTTGAGCCACCTTGGGTTTTACTTCCCACCGCTGCGCCTGCACCACCACCAATCGCAGCACCGACACCACCACCAAGACTATTACCCGCAGCACCACCCACGGCACCGCCTAAAGCAGCTGTGCCAATACGCTGCTCAGAAGGACTCATATTTTCACAGCCTGTGAACATCAGTGTTGATAAAACCAAAGTCGAGACTACACCCATTATTTTTTTCATATTCAAAACTCCTTTACACTATGATCAAAGCATAGTCTTATTTTCTACACAAAATGATCAAATTATGTAATTGCACCCCGTGCATTATTTTCTTTTTTGTAATAATGCAAACCAACTAAAAAGACCATTTGATCTATGAAATATCACTTTGTTCATTTGAGATCCTCGAGTAAATAACTTAAATCTTTTAATTCAAGAAATTGTAGAAAGAATCCTTAACTGATTTTAACCTTTGAATTTAAAGGGAAAAATAATGAAAATACTTGTTACTTCAATATTCCTGTTACTCTGCCTCAACCCTTCTGCACGTGCAGATGTACTCAATAATCAAAGCTCATCTACAGTAAAATCACTCAAAAATGTTGCTTATGGCCATCATGCTAAGCAAATGATGGATGTTTATTTTCCATCTAAGCCTTTAGCAGATCAAAAAAACGCACCATTAATGGTTATGGTCCATGGCGGTGCTTGGAGCATAGGTGATAAAAATAATACTATGGTGATCAAAAATAAAGTGGATTATTGGGGACAACGAGGTTGGATATTTATTTCAATCAATTATCGCTTAGTTCCTGAGGCGACAGTACAACAACAAACCCAAGATGTCGCAGCAGCATTAATTTATATTCAAAACCATGCCTCTGATTGGCATGCTGACCCCACACAACTTGTGCTGATGGGACACTCGGCTGGCGCTCATTTAGTGAGCCTACTGAGCACACGTCCCTCTTGGTTAATAGCACAACCTCGAGCTTGGCGAACCACCATTGCTTTAGATAGTGCCGCTTACAATATCGAAAAGATCATGCAAACTCGGCATGCTCGATTTTATGATCAAGCCTTCGGCACTCAACCCTCAAATTGGAAAGCGCTTTCTCCTGTCTTACAAATTCATCAAAGCTTACCTGCATTTCTTGCTGTTTGTTCAACAATTCGTCCAGACCAACCCTGTATTCAAGCACAGCAATTCATTCAACAAGCACAAAGCGTTGGTACTCAGGCACAATTACTCGCTATTCCGCTTTCACATACTGAAATCAATAACTCTTTAGGAAAAAATTATAAATATACCGAAGCGGTGAATCAATTTATACAAACTCATTAACTGAATGTGATTAACGTAACTCGCTTACTTCAAAAAATAAGCATAGCATTGCTGTTTCGCACGCATAAAAAAGCCACCCGAAGGTGGCTTTTTATTCATTTAAAGGGCTAATTACAGACCGTTAAACTCATCGCTAAATGCTTGGCTTAATGCTTGATCCACATCAGAGAAGTCGTTTACAAGCTCATGCTCTGCAGCTTCAGCTTCTTGACGACGACGCTCTAAGTGATACGCAAGACCCGTACCTGCAGGAATCAAACGACCTACAACCACGTTCTCTTTCAAGCCACGTAAATCATCTTCTTTACCTGTTACAGCCGCTTCAGTTAACACGCGAGTGGTTTCCTGGAACGATGCAGCAGAGATAAATGAGTCAGTAGAAAGCGACGCTTTAGTAATACCCATCAATTGACGTTCAAACTTCGCAGGGAACTTGTTTTGCGCAAGAACAGCTTGGTTCTCTTGCATCACGCGGATGTAATCCACTTGTTCGCCTTTGATGAAGCTTGTATCACCGCCATCAGTGATATCAACTTTACGCAACATTTGACGTACGATCACTTCAATGTGCTTGTCGTTGATTTTTACACCTTGCAGACGGTAAACGTCTTGAACTTCGTTCACGATGTAGTTGGTTAATGCAACTTCACCTTTCAAACGCAAGATGTCATGCGGGTTTTGTGGACCATCAGAAATGGTTTCACCGCGGTTGACATGCTCACCCTCGAACACGTTAATGGTACGCCATTTAGGAATCAGCTCTTCGTAAATCTCAGAACCATCATCTGGAGTAATCACTAAACGGTTCTTACCTTTAGTCTCTTTACCGAAGCTTACAACACCTGAAATTTCAGCAAGAATTGCATGCTCTTTCGGTTTACGCGCTTCGAACAAGTCAGCTACACGCGGTAGACCACCGGTAATGTCACGCGTACGTGAAGTTTCTTGTGGTACACGACCAATAACGTCACCCACACCAATTGTTTCGCCATCACGGACAGAAAGAATCGTGTTTTGTGGTAGGAAGTAGAACTGCTCACCACCATCCGTCGTATCAAGAACAACCGCAGGACGTAAATCTTTACCAGATGCAGGACGTGCAGTCACAGGTAAGATTTCAATCGTTGTCATACCAGTTGCATCATCAGTTTTAGAGGTAACAGTGACGCCATCAGCAATTTGGCTGAAACGTACTTTACCTGCAACTTCTGTTACAAGTGGGTGGGTGTGCGGATCCCAAGTCGCCACAATACCGCCAGCTTCTACAGCTTCGCCATCTTTCAACAAGATAGATGCACCGTATGGCAGTTTATAACGCTCACGCTCACGACCTAAATCATCCGCAATACCGATTTCACCTGAACGAGAAGTCGATACCAAGTGACCTTTAGCATGTTGTACTGTTTTCACATTGTGGAAACGTACGGTACCTTTATTACGAACTTGTACGCTGTTTGCAGCAGACGTTCGGCTCGCAGCACCACCTACGTGGAAGGTACGCATTGTTAACTGTGTACCCGGCTCACCAATCGACTGCGCAGCCATAACACCCACAGACTCACCAGGGTTCACCTGATGACCACGTGCAAGGTCACGACCATAACATTTCGCACATACGCCGAATGTAGATTCACACGCAACCACTGAACGTACTTTAACTTCATCGACACCTTGCTCTTCCAAGAAGTTTGCAAGTTTCTCATCAATCAAAGTGTTACGTGGCAGGATAACGTCGTCAGAACCTGCTTTCTTCACATCTTCAGCAACAACACGGCCCAGTACTCGAGTACCTAAGTTCTCGATCACGTCACCGCCTTGAATGAACGGAGTCATGACAAGACCGCCCAAAGTACCACAGTCAGGCTCAGTAATAACCAAGTCTTGTGCTACGTCTACAAGACGACGTGTCAAGTAACCAGAGTTTGCTGTTTTCAGTGCTGTATCGGCCAAACCTTTACGCGCACCGTGTGTTGAAATAAAGTACTGAAGTACGGTCAAACCTTCACGGAAGTTCGCTTTAATTGGGGTTTCAATGATCGAACCATCTGGCTTCGCCATCAAACCACGCATACCCGCTAACTGACGAATCTGAGCTGCCGAACCACGGGCACCTGAGTCAGACATCATATAGATCGAGTTGAATGATTTTTGCTTCTCATCTTCACCCTGTTTGTTTTTAACAGTAGTAAAAGACAAGTTGTCCATCATCGCTTTCGCGACTTGGTCGTTGGTACGTGCCCAAATATCGACAACTTTGTTGTAACGTTCACCCGCAGTTACGAAACCTTGTTCGAACTGTTGCTCAATTTCACGAACTTCAACTTCCGCTTTTTCAATAATTGAGTACTTCGCAGGTGGAATCACCATGTCTTCCATACCGACCGATACGCCTGAACGTGTCGCTTGACGGAAACCTAAGTACATCAATTGGTCCGCAAAGATCACTGTATCTTTAAGACCTAATTTACGGTAGCAAGAGTTAATCAATTTAGAGATGTTTTTCTTGGTCATCTCAACGTTGATTTGTTGGAAATCCATACCTTCTGGCACAACTTCCCAAAGTAAGCAGCGACCAGGTGTGGTATCCACAACAATGGTTTGCTGTTCACGGTTACCATTTTCATCAATCACAGTCTGGTGTACACGTGCTTTTACGCGAGCGTGTAAATTGACCTGACCTGTTGCAAGTGCACGGTTCACTTCGTGAGTATCTGCAAACACCATGCCTTCACCTTTGGCATTGATCGCATCACGCGTGATGTAATACAAGCCTAAGACAACGTCCTGAGACGGTACGATGATTGGCTCACCGTTCGCTGGAGACAAGATGTTGTTGGTCGACATCATTAACGCACGCGCTTCTAACTGCGCTTCAAGTGTTAATGGTACGTGTACCGCCATTTGGTCACCGTCGAAGTCGGCGTTAAACGCAGCACAAACGAGCGGGTGAAGACGGATTGCTTTACCTTCAATCAGAATCGGTTCAAATGCTTGAAGACCCAAACGGTGAAGTGTAGGCGCACGGTTCAACATCACAGGGTGTTGACGAATCACGTGAGCAAGAACGTCCCAAACTTCTGGTGTCTCACGCTCAACCATTTTCTTCGCAGCTTTAATGGTGGTTGCTTGGCCAGATGCTTGTAGTTTCGCGAAAATGAATGGCTTGAAGAGTTCAAGTGCCATTTTCTTCGGAAGACCACATTGGTGCAAACGTAAAGTAGGACCTACGGTAATGACCGAACGACCTGAATAGTCTACACGCTTACCAAGTAAGTTTTGACGGAAACGACCTTGCTTACCTTTGATCATGTCAGCCAAAGATTTAAGCGGACGTTTGTTCGAACCTGTGATTGCACGACCACGACGACCGTTGTCTAACAATGCATCGACAGACTCTTGTAACATACGTTTTTCGTTACGTACGATAATGTCTGGCGCTGCAAGGTCAAGAAGACGCTTCAAACGGTTGTTACGGTTGATCACACGACGGTAAAGGTCATTCAAATCAGAAGTCGCGAAACGACCACCTTCCAGTGGTACTAACGGACGAAGATCTGGTGGAAGTACTGGAAGTACATTCATCACCATCCATTCTGGCTTGTTGTTTGACTCTTTAAACGCTTCCATCAACTTCAAACGCTTAGACGCTTTTTTCAGCTTCGTCTCAGACGTTGTGTTTGGAATTTCTTCACGTAAACGTGAAATTTCGTTTTCAAGATCAATGTCTTTTAACAAGTCTTGAACAGCTTCTGCACCCATTTTCGCAGTGAATTCATCACCGTGTTCTTCTAAAGCATTGAAGTATTCTTCATCGTTTAAAAGTTGGTATTTCTCAAATGGAGTCATACCTGGGTCAGTAACCACGTAAGATTCGAAATACAATACACGTTCAATATCACGTAAAGTCATGTCTAATAATAGACCGATACGACTTGGAAGTGATTTTAAGAACCAAATGTGTGCAACTGGAGACGCCAGCTCGATGTGACCCATACGCTCACGACGAACTTTCGCAGTTGTTACTTCAACGCCACATTTTTCACAAATGACGCCTTTGTATTTCATACGCTTGTATTTACCACACAAGCATTCGTAATCTTTGACTGGGCCAAAAATTTTGGCACAGAATAAACCATCACGTTCTGGTTTGAACGTACGATAGTTAATGGTTTCAGGCTTTTTAACTTCACCATGAGACCATGACTTAATCATTTCTGGTGACGCAAGACCAATACGGATGCGATCAAACTCAACTGGAGCATGACCGTCTGAATCCGTCTTTTTGCGCATGATATCGAGCAAGTCTTTCAATTTTTTTCTCCGTGTGTTGGGGAGCTACGCTCTCCCAACTGGGTCACAAATATTGTTTTTACTGAAATTTGGGAATATCTAATCCCCCTAAATCCCCCTTTATAAAGGGGGACTTGCTCCCCTCTTTAATAAAGAGGGGCTGGGGGAGATTTCTTAGTCACCATTTTTCAGTTCAATGTTGATACCTAAAGAACGGATCTCTTTGGTCAATACGTTGAACGATTCAGGCATACCTGGGTCCATATAATGGTTACCATCTACAATGTTCTTATAGATACGGGTACGACCTTCAACGTCATCCGACTTAACAGTAAGCATTTCTTGAAGCGTGTAAGCTGCGCCATATGCTTCAAGCGCCCAGACTTCCATCTCACCGAAACGCTGACCACCGAATTGTGCTTTACCACCAAGCGGCTGTTGAGTAACTAATGAGTAAGAACCAGTAGAACGCGCGTGCATCTTGTCGTCTACCAAGTGGTTCAGTTTCAGCATGTACATGTAACCTACAGTTACAGGACGGTCAAACTGTTCACCTGTACGACCATCATATAATACTGTTTGACCAGTACGTGAAATGTTCGCAAGCTCTAATAAGTCTTTAATTTGTGATTCTTCAGCACCATCAAATACAGGCGTTGCAAGTGGAACACCCTTACGAAGGTTACCAGAAAGAACCAAGATCTCATCATCAGTTAAGCTATCAAGATCTTCTTGCTCGCCACCAACTTTGTTATAAATCTTGTCTAAGAATCCACGAAGCTCAAGTACAGTACGTTGCGCTTTTAACATCTTGTCGATTTCTTCGCCAAGACCTTTCGCTGCCATACCTAAGTGAGTCTCTAGAATCTGACCCACGTTCATACGTGACGGTACACCCAGCGGGTTCAATACGATATCGACTGGAACACCATTGGCATCGTGTGGCATATCTTCAACTGGCAAGATGTTAGAAACAACACCCTTGTTACCGTGACGACCCGCCATCTTATCACCCGGTTGGATGCGACGTTTAACAGCCAAGTAAACCTTAACAACTTTCAATACACCTGTTGTTAATTCATCACCTGTAGAAAGTTTGCGTTTTTTCTCTGCAAACTTCTCATCAATTTCAAAGCTCTTTTCTTTCAAGAACACTTGAATTTGTGTTAAACGTTCAGCAATCGCTTCATCACTTGGTTGGATTTCAAGTAAATCAACCAACTCTAAACCAGACAACACATCTTCAGAAAGCTTGTCGCCACGTTTAGTTGTACCACCACCGTTCGACTCTTGACCTGTCAACAAACGAACAATACGTTCACGTGCTGCTTCTTCAAAGATTTTGTATTCTTCTTTCAAGTCTTTACGGTATGCATCAAGTTGCGCTTTTTCAATTGCTTGAGCACGTTCATCTTTTTCAAGACCATCACGTGTAAACACTTGAACGTCAATCACGGTACCTTTAGTACCCGATGGAACGCGTAATGATGAATCTTTCACATCAGCAGCTTTTTCACCGAAGATTGCACGGAGCAATTTTTCTTCAGGTGTTAACTGTGTTTCACCTTTAGGCGTTACTTTACCGACAAGGATATCGCCAGCAGTTACTTCAGCACCGATATAAACAATACCAGACTCATCCAACTTAGACAGTGCAGCTTCACCAACGTTAGGAATATCGGCAGTAATTTCTTCTGCACCTAACTTAGTATCACGTGCGACACATGACAATTCTTGGATGTGAATCGAGGTTAAACGGTCTTCTTGAAGTACGCGCTCTGAAAGTAAGATCGAGTCTTCATAGTTGTAACCATTCCACGTCATGAACGCAACGCGCATGTTTTGACCCAGTGCAAGCTCACCGCCATCAGTCGAAGGACCATCGGCAAGAACATCACCACGAGCCACTTTATCACCTAAACGTACAACAACGTTTTGGTTGATACATGTATTTTGGTTCGAACGGGTATATTTGATCAGGTTGTAAATATCTACACCTGCTTCACCAGCAACCATCTCGTCTTCATTGACACGAATGACTACACGAGATGCATCAACAAACTCAATCACACCACCACGGTTTGCGATCACACACACACCTGAGTCACGTGCTACGTTTGCTTCCATACCTGTACCAACAAGCGGCTTGTCAGCAAGCAATGTCGGAACAGCCTGACGTTGCATGTTTGAACCCATCAATGCACGGTTGGCGTCATCGTGTTCAAGGAATGGAATAAGCGATGCTGCAACAGAAACAACCTGTTGTGCAGATACGTCCATATGCGTTACTTTTTCAGGTGACATACGAACGAAGTCACCTTGGTGACGTACAGAAACCATTTCTTCAGTTAACGTACCATCTTTATCAACTGCAGAATCGGCCTGTGCAATGACAGTACCCACTTCTTCAATTGCAGATAAGTATTCAACTTCATCAGTTACACGACCATCAACTACTTTACGGTATGGTGTTTCCAAGAAACCAAAGTTATTACACTTCGCATAAACTGAAAGCGAGTTGATTAAACCAATGTTTGGACCCTCAGGCGTTTCAATTGGACATACACGACCATAGTGAGTTTGGTGTACGTCACGTACCTCAAAACCTGCACGCTCACGTGTCAAACCACCCGGACCAAGTGCAGATACACGACGCTTGTGCGTAATCTCAGACAATGGATTGTTTTGGTCCATGAACTGAGACAATTGGCTTGAACCAAAGAATTCTTTGATTGCAGCGGCAACTGGCTTCGCATTGATTAAATCTTGCGGAGACAAGTTATCTGTTTCAGCTTGGCTTAAACGTTCTTTAACTGCACGCTCTACACGAACTAAACCAACACGGAATTGGTTTTCAGTCATTTCACCAACTGAACGTACGCGACGGTTACCTAAGTGGTCGATATCGTCGACTTCACCTTTACCGTTACGGATTTCAACCAATGTTTTGAGTACATCAGTGATATCTTCGTTCGACAAAATGCCTTCAACTTCACGTGACTTCTGATCTGTACCCACTTCGTAAGGACGACCCAAACGACGGTTGAACTTCATACGACCGACTGGAGAGAGGTCATAACGTTCAGAAGAGAAGAACAAGTTATTGAATAGATTTTCAGCCGCTTCTTTCGTCGGTGGCTCGCCTGGACGCATCACTTTGTAGATTTCAACCAGTGCTTCTTCACGGCCTGTCGTTGTATCTGCGCGTAAAGTATCTGCAACGAATGAACCACGGTCAATGTCATTGGTGAATAGAATGTTAAATTGTTTAACACCACCTTCAGCCAACTTCACCATCACTTCATGGCTAAGCAAAGTATTTGCTGCAATCACATCACCATCTTTTAAAGTGATGTCTTCAGCAGTAATACGCTCGTACAAGTACTCATCAGGTACTGAAAGTTTTTCAAGACCTGCAGCTTCCATTTGACGCACGTGACGTGCGTTAATACGTTTACCTTGCTCAACAATCGTTTTGCCATCGTTATCTACGATGTCAAACTGTGCCATTTCGCCGCGTAAACGCTCAGGTACGAGGTCAATCTGGTAACTACCCATGTCTAGGTATACAGGCACTTTTTCATAGAATAGATCTAAGATTTGCGTGTTGTCATAGCCGAGTGCGCGTAGAACCACAGTCGCAAGTAATTTACGACGGCGGTCAATACGTACATAAACAAGGTCTTTGGCATCAAATTCGAAATCTAACCATGAACCACGGTAAGGAATAATACGTGCAGAATAAAGTACTTTACCACTTGAGTGGGTTTTGCCTTTATCGTGATCGAAGAACACGCCTGGAGAGCGGTGTAATTGAGATACGATTACACGCTCAGTACCATTGATCACAAAAGTACCGTTATCCGTCATGAGTGGCATTTCACCCATGTACACTTCTTGCTCACGCACGTCTTTGATAGACTTCGTTTCACGATCCTTTAAGATCAAACGAATTTTTACGCGCATTGGTGCTGCATAAGTTGAGCCACGAAGAATACATTCGCGTACATCAAACTCAGGCTTACCAAGACTATACTCAACAAATTCTAAAGCAGCATTGCCAGAATAACTTTCTATAGGAAAAACTGAACGAAACGCGGCTTGCAGACCGATATCTTCGCGGTTTTTTGGTGATTTGCCATCTTGTAAAAATGTTCTGTACGAGTCGACTTGAATCGCGAGCAAGTACGGAGCATCCATAACACTAGGCAATTTACCAAAATTCTTACGGATCCGTTTCTTTTCGGTATATGAGTATGCCATCTGGAGTCCTCGGAAAGTAAACCGAGCCCGCCTGCAGAACGGGCTCAGAAGGAATTACGCAGGCCGATATGGCCACCACTTTTTACAAATGCTGCAATTTTCAGTGGTATTGAAACGCTTACCAATATTTTTAAATTTGAAAAATATTGGTAAGCGTTTGATTTTTATCTTTATTTTAATTTGATGGATTTTCCACCAAGCAAACAAAAATCGAGCCGATTATTGTAACGCAAAAAGGCTGATGACCCAAGAGCCATCAGCCAATTTTTGGGGAGAAAATAATATTCTCCCCCTGGTAACATTACTTAATAGTAATAGTAGCACCAGTCTCTTCAAGTTTCTTCTTAAGTTCTTCAGCTTCTTCTTTAGAAACAGCTTCTTTAAGAACTGAAGGAGCACCTTCAACCATGTCTTTAGCTTCTTTCAAGCCAAGACCAGTGATTTCACGAACTGCTTTAATTACAGCTACTTTGTTCGCGCCGAAAGAAGTCAACTCAACGTTGAATTCTGATTGCTCTTCAGCAGCAGCAGCAGCAGGACCTGCAGCTACAGCTACAGCAGCAGCTGATACATTGAATTTTTCTTCGAAAGCAGAAATAAGTTCAACAAGTTCAAGAACAGTTTTTTCAGCAACTGCGTTTAAGATTTCTTCGTTTGTTAAAGCCATGAGAGTAACTCCAAATGGGTATTGAATGATGTGTGTTTAAGTTTGAGCTTATGCAGCTTCTGACTCGTTTTTCTCTTGAAGCGCTGTAAGTAAGCGACCCAATTTCGAAATAGGAGCTTGAAGAACGCTTGCAAGCATAGTAAGTGCTTTCTCTTGGTTTGGAAGATTCGCGATAACGCTAACTTCTTCGCCTTGATAAAGTTTGCCTTCAAATGCAGCAGCTTTAAGTTCAAATGCTTTATTAGTTTTCGCAAATTCTTCGAATAAGCGTGCCGCAGCACCCATATCATCTGCAGAAGTTGAGAAAGCTAAAATTGTTGGGCCAACAAGGTTGTCGTTCAAGATATTGAATTGCGTATCTTGAAGAGCACGTTTAGCCAAAGTATTACGTACAACACGTGTAGCAACACCTAACTTACGAGCTTCAACACGAAGAGCAGTTAATTGCTCAACAGTTAAACCTTGGTAGTCAGCAACAACAGCAGCAAACGCAGTAGAAGCAACTTCAGTTACTTCAGCAACGATCTGTTTTTTGCCTTCGATAAGAAGAGCCATTGTAAAACCTCCTAACGGTGATTTATGTACTTACGCGAAGTACACTCCCAATTCGTAAGTTCATCACTGAACTTACACGCGGAGGATGAACAAATCACACCACCGCGTCTACGCAGGCTGGAAAATTAAGAAAGTAATCGAAATTACTCTCGCCTGAGGTCTTTGACGCTGACAAATTTACATTTATCAATTCAAAGTTTGCCTAAGTTTGCAAAATACGACAGAGCGTTTCTTGCGTAAAAATCAAAGCAGCGCTTTGATTTTTACTCAGGGCTTTAAAATTCTGTCTAAGTTAAACTTAGTTAGAAACGTTCTGTACATCAACAGTAAGACCAGGACCCATAGTTGAGCTTAAAGTGATCTTTTTGATGTAAACACCCTTAGAAGTTGCAGGTTTTGCTTTCTTAAGGTCAGCGATTAACGCTTCAACGTTTTGACGAACAGCTTCAGCAGTAAAACCTACTTGACCGATCGCAGCATGGATAATACCTGCTTTGTCTACGCGGTAACGTGCTTGACCAGCTTTTGCATTTTTAACTGCAGTAGCTACGTCAGGAGTTACAGTACCCACTTTAGGGTTTGGCATTAAGCCACGTGGACCAAGGATCGTACCTAATTTACCTACAACGCGCATTGCATCAGGAGCAGCAATCACAACGTCGAAGTCAAGGTTACCTGCTTGGATGCTTTCAGCAAGGTCATCAAAACCAACAATGTCCGCGCCTTCAGCTTTAGCAGCTTCAGCAGCAGCGCCTTGAGCAAACACAGCTACACGTACAGTTTTACCAGTACCTGCAGGAAGTGTAGTTGCACCACGAACAACTTGGTCAGATTTACGAGGGTCAACACCTAGGTTTACCGCAACATCCAAAGATTCTTTGAATTTCGCAGCAGGAAGACCAGCAAGAACAGCAACGGCTTCTTCTAAAGTGTAAACTTTGTTTGCTTCAATAGCAGCAGCAATGGCTTTTTGACGTTTAGTTAACTTTGCCATGTCTTATAGCTCCACTTCCAAGCCCATAGAACGTGCAGAACCAGCGATGGTACGAACACGTGCGTCTAAATCAGCACCAGTCAAATCTGGTTCCTTAGTAGTCGCGATTTCTTCTAATTGAGCACGAGTCAACTTACCAACTTTAGTTTTGTTTGGTACAGATGAACCCTTTTGAATGCCCGCAGCTTTCTTAAGAAGAATAGATGCAGGAGGAGTTTTCATGATAAATGTGAACGACTTGTCGTTGTACACAGTGATCACAACAGGAATTGGTAAACCAACTTCAACTTTTTGTGTTGCAGCATTGAATTCTTTACAGAATGCCATGATGTTAACACCACGTTGACCTAGTGCAGGACCAATCGGTGGAGATGGATTCGCTTTACCAGCTGGAACTTGCAGCTTGATATAGCCGTCAATCTTCTTAGCCATTTCAAATTACCTCTGGGTACAAACGCCGGTGAAGGCTCCCCAATTTATAAGTAACGATATCGTTACAACAACAATGCCCGACCTATAAATAAGTCAGGCGTTTTCAAACAACATCTATTAAACCGATTTTTCGACTTGGCGAAATTCCAGTTCAACCTGAGTTGGTCGATTAAATACATTAATAGTCAACGTTAAACGTGACTTTTCGTATAGAACCTCTTCCACCACACCTTTAAAGTCTGTGAATGGACCGTCAATTACGAGTAATTCTTCGCCTGGTTCAAACATCGTCTTCGGACGTGGTGCTTCACCAGTATTGCGTACACGAGCAAGAATCGCATCTGCTTCACGTTGGGTAATTGGTGCAGGTTTCTCAGCCGTACCCCCAATAAAACCTAAAACTTTTGGACATTCTTTAACAATGTGCCAAGTTTCATCGTTCATTTCCATTTCGACCAATACATAGCCTGGAAAGAACTTACGTTCAGATTTACGCTTCTTACCATCCTTCATTTCTACCACTTCTTCGGTAGGAACAAGGACTTCACCAAAGCTATCGGCTACAGCGCTACGCTGGATTCGATCATTAAGTGAACGCATCACTTGTTTTTCATAACCTGAATAGGCATGAATAATGTACCAACGTTTCATAGCTCTCTTACCCGATAATAAACTTCATTAACCAGCCTAAAATGTAGTCAAAACACCATAATAAAATGGATGCAACAACAACTACTGCAAGCACCTGCCAAGATGTGGTCACGGTTTCTTGCTTTGTTGGCCAAGTCACTCGACGTAGCTCAATTCGCGAGTCTTTCAACAAACGAGCAAAGCCTTTGCCTTGATGGGTGGCGTATAATAAACCGAATGCCACGATGATACAAGCCAAAATTACCCCAACGCGCACCCAGATATCGTTGGCTGGTGCCCAATATGCTGGTAGATGTTGATTCACCATGGTTGCACCAATTAATAAAATCAATGCAATAATCCATAAGACCACGTCTAAAGGAGAACCCGATTTAACTACTTCAGCAGAATTATTTCTTTGAGGGATTGCCGCGTCGCCTTGTGCGTCACGTAATTTTTCATTCGACATTTTTGTACTCGTCGTAGGTTTCGCGACTTATTATATGACCAGTTTTGCCGACATCAAGATCTTTTATAAAAAAGTTGGCAGGCCAGGAGGGACTCGAACCCCCAACATTCGGTTTTGGAGACCGACGCTCTACCAATTGAACTACTAGCCTGCAAAACAAATTGGAGCCTAAACCCCAATTTGCATTTTTATTTTATGATTATGCAGTTACTTTAGCAACTACACCAGCACCAACTGTACGACCACCTTCACGGATCGCAAAACGTAGACCTGGGTCCATTGCGATCGGGTGGATTAATTCTACTGACATCT
>NZ_JBIQOD010000028.1:0-24792 GCF_044130335.1 Acinetobacter halobius | reverse complement strand
CTTAATTCAAATGATTTATGGTGGGGACGGAGAGACTCGAACTCTCACACCTTGCGGCGCTGGAACCTAAATCCAGTGCGTCTACCAATTTCGCCACGTCCCCAATGGCTGTGTATACTATAGGGATCATTTTCGCATGACAAGCGATTTTTAAGAAATACCCACTCATTTGATTAAATAAGAAACAAAAACCTTATACTTGGCTTTTTCTCATTCAATTTCAGTCATTAAGCATCGTTTTGCGTCCATGATATTCTGAAGTCTTTGACTTTTTTGCTTGGTCAAAAGCCCCGTTAAAAGTGCATTAAAACATTGAAAACCTTGTGGAATATCTATGTCTAATGACTGACAATGTAAATAGGCCCAATCTTGATAACTTTGCGCCTGTAAACGGCTTTGGCTCAGCCACTCAAGTAAAATAATGCCCAGTGCGTAAAGATCAGTTTGTACTGTCTTTGCTTCACCATGAAATAACTCTGGTGCCATATAGCGTGGCGTTGCAGTTATAGTTTGTTGATGTCCAGTTCCACCAATTGTTTGACTTTGCTCAAAATCAATCAATTTACATGTCGAACCTGCCAATAAAAAATGTGCAGGTTTTAAGTCAGCATGAATCCAGTCCATCTGATGTAATTCTTCTACAGCATTCAACATTTTGAAGATGATATGAATGACATGATCACAACTTAACTGACGCGGATCTCTTACAAGTAAAGGCGGCAGGTCTTTTAAAATAAGCGCAGCACTCACCTGCTCTGAATGAAACTCAAAATTTTCAAGAATTTGTACTTCAGGCAAAAACGTTGGTTGTGGCGACATCGCAAGCGCATGCTGATAAAAGCTGAACTCTGCATTAAAACCATCAATAAGTACGGAATAACTGGATGCCAATTGAAACTTTAACCAATACCCCTGCCCTGCAACTTCAAAGCGATAAAGTCGTCTCCCCCAACTCAAACGCTGAGTCGGAGTATGAAGCGACAACTCGAACGTGTTCAATTCTTGACGATCAAACTGCCAAGAATTCGGATTCATTCATTTCTGCCGTATTCAACTCAGTTAAGACTTCCAAACAATGCTGAATTGTTTTACCGACACGGGCATGTGTCTCAATCATTGAAATTTTAGGCCAAGTTGCACGTTCGCCTTCACGTTGTAGGAGCTTAAACAGATGTGGGCGTGGATTTTGTAACATATAACTATAATGGCGTAGACCATATTTTCCCACAATATTTACATCGCCATAATAACGCTGATCAACCACACCATAGCCATGGTCCAGTAAACGACGGATCGGCGGGATATTACCTACACGTTCGCGGGCAAAGTCCATGACACCTTTACTAATTACTTTACCCTGCCGACGTACAATACGCTCAGGCCAGCTCAGCATGTCTTTACGGAAACGTGCTTCATCCGACTGCATAAAGGGCACGACATGTGGATTGACTTGACTGGCAATTGTGTAATTTAAATTGTATAAACGCGCCATCTTTTCCTGAGGGAAATCACTACGCACACTACCATCCACCCAGCGCGTAGAAGACATATAGGGCGTATATAAACCATCATGTCGCTTACTGGTCAGTTTGACGGGTGGGAACAAAATTGGCACAGCACAGGACGCTAAGACAGCACTCCACACCAATAAATCCGGTGAAGTAAAAGTATTCATGATGCGTGCATTTTGTGAGGCATCATAAGGTGCAACCGCGACATTGTTGTATAGACCTGACTGCTTAAAAGCCTCTTCAAAAGTCACATCACCTAAGTTCGCGATCAAAAAGCTTTTCAAATGCTTTACATCAGCCAAACCACCATTGCCTTTTAAAACTTCGCGAAAACCCCGAAATTGAAAAGCATCGGTAAAGAAGTTTTCACCATTTAAAATACCGAGCATTTCAACAGGCGTTGCCCGTCCTAGCATCGCTGTCATGATGGCTCCAGCACTCGAACCAGACAGTACTTTTGGCATCAGATCTTGTTCAAGCAAAGCCTTACATACACCTGTATGAAATAACCCCAAGGTTGCACCACCTGAAAACATCAGTGCAGGTTGTCCAAAGGCTTTTTGGCAATGTTGAAAAAATTCAATTTTTTGTTGTTTATCTAAACATTGGCAATCCGTAGATGCCACAAATGCTAAACCTAGGCTGACTTCATCAATATAGTCTTCAATAATTTTTTTGGTGCCCACATAAGTTGCTGTGAACAGCATAGGATGAGCAATATTGGCAATATCATAGCTTAAACCTTCACGCAGAAGGTACATTAGATCAGTCGTTCGTTTTTGTTGGCGATAGCGTTTCAACAATCCTAAGCGATGGGTAATCACTTCTGCATCAAAATAAGGTGAACAGTTATCATACTTCCACTCTTGCGCCCCTGATTCCTCATCAATCTTCAGCGCAATATTTTTCCACTCAGTATAATTTTCCGCCTGTGCTAACTGCTGCTTTAGTTTTTTAATGCGATAGGCTTGGTGCGGGTTGATTTCCCGTGTGAAATCTTTAAACAACATATTTGTCCTCACCCACTTTTTTTATTTTCCTAAAACATCATTAACATTGCCAGAGTTAGTCTAACGACTATGTGTAAATTATGGGAGTATTACAATTGCCATTTCAAGCCTAAAATTGGCAAATTAGTGCCATTTTAAGGGTTTGATGTACCTAAATCGGGTGTTAATATCAATTCCAAGTGTAATTATAAACTGATTGATCATGGCAACTCTTGACCTACCCAACAATATCTTAGAAACACTATCGACTGTACTCCAACAGCTACAGCAAAGCCTTCCCGAAGTTAAACAAGCACCTGATTTCTCGGCGATTGCATTTAAATGGCAAAATGGTGAATTAAAAGCCATTCATCAACTCAAGCGTATCGAATTGAATGACTTAAAAGGGATTGAGCGCCAAAAAGAGAAAGTTTTACAAAATACTGAACAATTTCTCAATGGTTTACCTGCCAATGACGTCCTGCTCACAGGCTCTCGTGGTACAGGAAAATCCTCTATTGTGCGGGCTTTATTAACGGAATATGCAGAGCAAGGGTTAAGACTGATTGAAATTGAACGTGATGATTTATCTGAACTACCTGAGATTCAAAAGCTCATCGCAGAACGTCCTGAAAAATTTATTGTATATTGCGATGACTTAGCTTTTAACGCAGAAGATGAAAACTATCGCAGCTTAAAAAGTGTGCTGGATGGATCTCTGCAGTCTGGTTCTAGTAATTTTATTATTTATGCCACCAGTAACCGTCGTCATTTATTACCCGAGTTTATGCATGAAAATACACCTGTAACTCGTGTCGATGTACCACAATATAACGAACTACATCCACAAGAAGCGATTGAAGAAAAAATTTCACTCTCTGATCGTTTTGGATTGTGGCTGTCTTTTTATCCAATGGATCAAAACTTGTATTTAGAAATCGTACAGCATTACTTATCAAAAGCTCAGATCAGCATGGATGACATGGTACGTGCTGAGGCATTGCGTTGGTGTCAGGCGCGTGGTCAGCGCTCTGGACGTGCAGCGTATCAGTTCTCTAAACATTGGATTGGTTCACAGCAACTCAAACAAATTTAATATTTTTGTTTAAATCAACAACACCCCAAAAATCTATATAACATTTGGGGTGCTGTAATCTAGTTGCTAGAAAAAACTAAGTTTAATTTCAGTTTATTGATACTTGTCTAAGTTCGTTTCGGGTCCATCTTTCGCAACTGCTTGCGCTTTTGTATAACTTTCCATTAAACACTTATATTCTGGGCAGATATGTTCAGAAATAATTTCAGCAAAACGAGAACCTTCTGGACGGTTCCAAGTGCGCATTAACTCAGCCACAATGGCGAAAGTATCAGTTGGAATCGCACCAGCTTGGGTAACACGAGCAATTGATGTATCCGTCGCCATCTTATTCCAATTACCAGAAGCATCTACAACACAATACACATTATAGCCTTCCTTACGTGCACTTACTGCTGGGAATGTCATACATACACTGGTCAGGGTTCCCGCAATAATCAAAGTTTTTCTGCCTGTTTTCTTAATTTCATCAACAAAGCGTGGATTATCCCATGTATTAATTTGTCCAGTACGAGGAACATAAACTGCATGGGGTGCAAAATGGTGGATTTCAGGGATTAAAGGCCCATTTGGGCCGTCTGGCACAGAGGCAGTAGTAATCACTGGGATATTTAACAATGTTGCTGCTTTTGCAATTGCAATGACATAATTTCGTAAATCAGGTACAGGCAAATCCCGTACTGTATTAAAAAGTCCACTTTGATGATCTATCAATAAAATAACTGAATCATCTGGATCTAACATTCCATTAGTTGCTGTCATGATAAACACCTCTAATATTTTCTTCTAATTGTGTACCCCCATTGTTGCAATGGAAGTTCCTAAGACAGATGGACATATCATTAAAAGTTATAAAAATGATGACCTATTTATTTAAAATAACTATATCTGTCTTTTATATAAACTAATCAATAAAACTCCCTTCAGAAAGAACATTCATGTTCTCTCTTGTAATTTTTCCAGTCAATTTGGATAAACCCCGACCAATTTCATTAAACAGTAAATTCAAATTAAATTGTTGTAAATTATTTATTTAATACCAGCCAAGACCTTTGAAAAATAGATTTACAAATCACTTTAGAAACCACGTGACTTCAATATTCTTCCTTAAAATCAATAATCATGTGCTCTATACGCAAATACCATTAGCACGAGTCAAATCCAAGCGCATAAGTCAAGGCAAGATACATATTCCAAACAAGACCAACCCTTTTATTTCAGCCAAGCCCAACATGAGCCAAAGTTCACACAACCTATTTATATACCTCATTCGGTTAGATCCACTTTATTGAAACAAATAAAAAAGCCCAATAAAACAAATTGGGCTTTTAAGTGTTTCAATGAAATCTTTAAACTTCACTTGGGTTGGTGAGTTCCGTCATCGGCCAACGCGGCGTAGTGGTTACTGCAAGTCCATCTTGCTGCCCTGCTTTTAAGCGCTGATAGCCCGCGAAAGCAATCATGGCCCCATTATCTGTACACAGTGCAGGCTCCGCATAATAGACTTGAGCGCGAACCTTGGTTAAATCTGCCTCCAAACGTTCCCGTAAACGTTTATTGGCACTGACACCACCAGCAATCACTAAACGCTTTAAACCTGTTTGTTTCAGTGCTTTGACTGATTTTTTCACTAAAGTATCCACGATGGCTTCTTGGAAACTCGCCGCAATATCTGCATCTCGGTTTTCATCACCTAATTTTTTCATTTGCACAGATACGGCTGTTTTTAAACCACTAAATGAAAACTCTAACCCCTGATGCAACATTGGACGCGGGAAAGCAAAAGCATTCGGGTCGCCTTGCTCAGCCAGTTTTGAAATATTCGGGCCACCTGGATAAGGTAAACCCATCATTTTCGCCACTTTATCAAAAGCTTCACCAGCGGCATCATCAATAGATTCGCCTAAAAGCTCGTATTGACCAATACCATAAGCGGCCATGAGCTGAGAATGCCCACCTGAAACCAAAAGTGCCACAAAAGGAAATTCAGGTGGTGTCGCTGATAAAAGCGGAGCCAACATATGTCCTTCCATATGGTGTACGCCAATTGCAGGTTTATTTAAGGCAAAAGCCAAAGTCCGACCAAATAATGCACCTGTCATGAGTGCGCCCATCAACCCTGGACCACGTGTATAGGCTACAGCATCTATTTCAGATTTATGCACCCCACTTTCCTCAAGCAACTGATTTATGAGGGGAATAATTTTACGTACATGATCGCGTGAAGCCAACTCAGGCACTACACCACCATACTCTGCATGCAGTTTAATTTGGCTGTACAGCACTTGCCCACGCAAACCCAACTCGCTGTCATAAAGGGCAAGTCCTGTTTCATCACAAGATGTTTCTAAGCCTAAAACGATCATTAAACTGCCTATAACCTGTATCAAATCTATTGCATGAACCATTATAGACTTGTGGTATGAGATGTAAATGAGTAAAATACCGACCTTCACTTGTGATCATGGGCAATATCGCCCTGATCTTATCCATAACTTAATGAGGATTCTTCATGCCACAAGTTAAATTGAAAGAAGGCGAACCAGTAGACGTAGCTATCCGTCGTTTCAAGCGTTCATGCGAAAAAGCGGGTGTTTTGGCTGACGTTCGTAAGCGCGAATTCTACGAGAAACCAACTCAAGAACGTAAGCGCAAAAAAGCTGCTGCTGTTAAACGCTACCAAAAGAAATTGGCGCGTGAATCAGTACGTACTACTCGCCTTTACTAAGATTAATTTGTGATTGACTGTCTGGACTAAATAATGACTACTTTAAAAAGCCAAATAACTGAAGTTTTGAAAGCCACTATGCGTGCTAAAGAAATGGATAAGTTAACGGTAATTCGTGGTCTACAGGCAGCAATTAAGCAAATCGAAGTCGATGAGCGCAAAGAACTTGACGACGCTCAAGTTCTTGCGGTCATTGAAAAACAAATTAAACAACGTAAAGAATCGATCAAAGCCTTTGAAGGTGCTGGTCGAGAAGATTTAGCTAGTAAGGAACAAGCCGAACTTGAGGTTTTATCTCAATTTCTACCAGAGGCTATGACTGAGGAAGAACTTGATTCCATGATTGCGCAAACGATTGCAGCGCAAGAAGCTACTAGCATGAAAGATATGGGTAAGGTGATGAATTCTCTGCGTCCGCTCATAGCCGGGCGCGCCGATCCTTCTCAAGTTTCAGCTAAAATTAAAGCAAAACTGGCTTAATTTAAAAATCTTTAAATCCATTACGTTGAACTGACCCTTAAAAAGGCAGTTCAAAGTTTACTTGTCATAAAAATAATTCTCTCAAATCTTCTCTCTTTTTTATTTTTCAAACCATTATCAATCTCTAATTCCCCCCGTTCAACACACTACTTTTCAGCTCAGTTTGGATTAAGCTCTAAATTGTCGATCTTTCTGCATTTGCGTTAAACGCATTTTAATTGTTGCAGACATCGACTCATTATCTTTCGCTAAACGCTGCGCATGCAATAGTGACTTAATTCCCTCTTCCTCAAAGCCCGACCAAAATTGTACCTCAGCCCGGTACCGCAAAACATTAACAGTATGCATTGGAGATTGCTTATCTAAGCTCGCTGCTTGTTGCATCAGGCGCCATGCACTTACATCTCTAGGATTGGTATTTAGGAACCGATTTAACACAGGTTGTGCCAGTTCAGGTCGTTTTTGCTGAATATACACTTCCGCTAACTTATAATTTAAAGCACGATTTTCAGGCATGATACTCGCAGGTGATTGGATCACTGCTAAAGCCTCATTCACCCGATTTTGCCCAAGTAAAATATCAGCCTGAATCAAGGTTTGCAAATTATGTAATCTTTGATGCGACTTTGCTTGATCTAATACTTGTTGAGCAAGCTTATAATCACCCTGTTTCACATAAAAACTAGCCAAAGCTAGCTCTGCTGCATAACTGTTCTGGTTTACCAACGTCTGTAATTGCTGCTCTGTGGCTTGATTGGAAGCGACCAAGGTGTATAACTTTAGGATTTCAAAGTCTTCATCACGCCAAGAAGACTTCACTTTAGGCAGCTGATTTGCTCTGAGCCTCGCTTCACTCATTCGTTCCGTTGTCAGTGGATGTGTGAGCCAAAAGTCAGGCAAAAAGCTCACTCGACTAGTCGCACGATGCATCACTTCAAAAAAGTCAGCCATACTCTGCGGGTTATAACCCGCACCATACATATATTGCATACCTATACGGTCAGCTTCACGCTCTTGGTTCCGGCTATAGGACAACTGCTTGTCCATCATTGCAGCCTGTGTACCCACCATCACGGCAGAACCCACATCTCCATCTGCTTTTGAAGCAACCAAAGCACCCACCAAAATACCGGCCAAAGCAAGTAAGCCCTGCCCCTTAAATGCTTCCTGTGAACGACTGTAGTGGCGCTGTGTGACGTGCGCAATCTCATGCGCCATAACACCTGCCACTTCGTCCATATTATTGGCATTGGTGATCAAGCCTGCATTTAATGCAAACAAACCACCTGGGACTGCAAAAGCATTAATTTGTGGATCATCTATCACAACCAGACCGATCGGCTGTCCAAGTTGAGTTTGACTCAAAATATTGGAAAAAGCCTTCAACAATTGATCTTCCAACCAAGTGTTTTGCATAACTGGAAGCTGACGGTGCACTTCACGATAGACTTTCTCTCCAATATAACGCTCGTTATATTGGTCAATAAAACCTATACCTGAACCAATTTCAGGTACATTGAATTGGGGCGCAGTTGTTGAGAATTGATTTTCTGCAAAACCAACAGTCGAAATTAGACTTAAACTGTATGCACACAGAAAACGTTTCAACCCTCACCCCAACTTTGTTTAAAGGAATAAAATCACTATAACATTGATAATTGAATGAAAATGCAATGAAGTGTTATCAATTTTTTATTTAAATTCAGGGTTCACCAGATATTGTGGCTGATCTCCATCCAAAGCTTTTACTAAGTTTTGATACGCTAATTCTGCCATCTTTTTACGAGTTACTTCTGTTGCAGAGCCAATATGTGGCAAAGTGACGACATTCGGTAATTGAAACAGACCAGAATCTTGCAAAGGCTCTTTATCATAGACATCCAGACCTGCTGCAAAAATTTGCTTTTGTTCTAATGCTTGAATCAGTGCTTGCTCATCCACCACCGCACCGCGAGAAACATTGACAAAAACCGCATGCGGTTTCATTTTCTCAAAGGCTTTAGCATCAATCAAATGCTTGGTATGTGCATTCAAATCAACGGCTACCACCACAAAGTCAGACTGCACCAGCAGCTCATCCAACCCACAGAAACGCGCATTTAAGGCTTGTGCTAATTCTAATTTTTCATGACGACCATGATATAAAATATTCATGTTAAAACCATGAAAACCTCGACGTGCTATCGCAGCACCAATATTCCCCAAGCCAATAATTCCCAAGTTTTGTCCAAAAATTTCTTGACCAAACTGTGCTTGACCTACGGTTCTTAGCCATTGTCCAGTTTTGGTCCACTGATCTAAATAGGGCACTTGACGTGCTGCACTCATCAATAGAGTAAAAGCCAAATCTGCTGTCGCATTGGTTAACACATGTGGCGTATGGCTCAGCCAAACTTTTGCTTGATTAAGATAGCTCAAGTCATAGTTATCATAACCAACACTGACACTAGATATAATTTTGAGCTGTTTCGCAGTTTCTAGGTTATTTTGATTGAGTACGCGCCCTGCGCCAATCATGCCATCCGCATCCGCAACTTGCTCACGGATTTGCATATTAACATCACCCTCTTTCGGGTTGATGACCATCACGTGATAACGCTGCTTTAGGCGCTCCAATACTTCTGTATCAATTTGACTAAAAACAACGACTTTTTGCTTCATATCTATTCCGTATAGGGTTGTTTTACTCGCATCATTTGCCACAGCTCTTTTTTCAACAAAGACTGATCCAACATTTCTTGCAAACTTGCTACTTGTGTGAATTTTACACCATTAGCATTTGGTATGGCACCCAGTGCAATGACTGTCTTACCCTGACTTAAACCATCAAAGAAACCTTGGATATAACTTTGCACGCCACGCCCATCTTGTAAATTAAGCAAAGGGAATGGCCAATTCAACGCATACTTTTGCGCAGGTAAAGCTTGTACGATATTTTGCCAAAGTTGTTGCTGCTCGGCACTCAATGAAGAAGCATCTATGACCAAAGCACAATGCGCCAAGGTAATCGCCTGTAACTGAAAAGCATCAACATGCATTGTCTCTCGGACAATCTCTTCTTTGATCGCTGTAACAACTTCTTGTTGGATCGGCTGTGTTACAATTTCAGCAGATGGCGTTGGATGCGGATTCTTTTTTTGAATCAGCGGACGTTCAATGGTTATTTCTGCATTGGGTTGAACCTGAGGCACAATAATTTCAGAAATACGTTCCGCACTGTTTTGATCTCTCCAAATCGAAGGTGCAACATTTTGTTGAGACGGCAGTGATCGCGGAACCCATAAATCAATTCCTAAACCTGCCAAAACCTCACGCTGATGCCCGATCATCTTTTTACTTCACCTACCGATCAATGCTTATTCTAACGACAAATGCCCAGAGATGCTTTGCTTTTCACACGGTATTGCATACTCAATAGGCAAATACTGCCCCCCATAAGTCTCCAATCTACTAAACAATCATCAAGCGGTTTTTCTTCTGCATTTGCTCAACGATCTCTTCACTATCAAAACCAAGACGCCAATAGAGCAACTCCAAAACATCTTGCTCATCTTGAGTAATGATGCGGTCATTCCACAAACAAATTTCAGCCACCCCCAAAATGCTTAAACGATCTCGGAGTAGAAGCCCAGCCATATCATTTAAAATTTCTGCCAAATCAATCGGCTCATCTGAAATTTCTGCATATTGCTCCAACTCTTGAAGGGTCAGAACCCGACGTAAAATTTTCTCACGTACTTCCAACTGTGTTTCACTATTGATTTGCTGTACATGCAACAGCGCATCAATCAAGCGCACAATCTGCGGTTTAACTTCATCCAGTGCGGCTGGCGTATGCACAGGCAATAGATTCAATTCAAATTTAACCCGTTCTAGCAACAAAGCATCCAAAAGACCGATTTCCCCATCCTCTTGAATAATTCTCGCCAGTTTCAGTAAAAACTGACGTGCAATCGTGGCAGGCATTCCCCCAATATTTAGACAGGCCTCATGGAAAATAGAAATGTGCACACGTCCATCAAGATTTAATAGTGAGTCAACAATGGCACGACTGACTTCCGCTTCAGCAGGGATAAATTCACGAAACTGGCGAATCATGAGAATCGCGACCATTAATTCTCGCGAACCTGTTGCAGTCTGTAACGCACGCTGAATCAACTCTGGACGTTCAATATGTGCACGTACTTCAGGGTTCAATGGTTTAATCGCATCTTTAATCGCAAAACTAATGGGGGATAGTCGTAGCAAAGGTAAAGGTTGTGGGGACGTCCACGGTGCTTGAAAGTCAGTATATTGCTCCTCTAAGGACCGAAACAAGCCAAACAAAGGACGATTACGTAATTTCTCTAAATTTTCGAGTTGTATATCTTGTACCAAATTCGGATTCATTTCATAAATACGCTCTTCAATACTTGGATGAATATTCATCCAGCTCTGAGCGCTTAAAGAGTTAGCAAAACACATATGTGCAATCGACTCCGAATATTCACTATGAATTTGCGAGCCTGCATGATGCACATAAATCCGCATTAGTGTTTGAATATTGGCATCGTTTTGCATCAGGCGGCGCGTTTTCATGTCATTTTTTAGAGTTCGCCCGCCCAAGGTCAAAAACTTTATACAACGTGTGACCAATACACCTAAACTGCCCACCAACCAAATTACGCCACCTGTTGCAACAAATGTCGTCTCAAAACCTTGTGACTTTTTATGATGAGTTGAAAAGCCCAATTTAGCAATTTTACTGCCCCACTGACTAAAGGTGGTTAAGGCACTATATAGAATTTTCAGACGTGTATTTTCTGCTGTTTCACCTGATAGAATTTGGTTAAATTCATGATTTAGCAGACCAGTTAGCTCAAGCTCATCGAGGTTTTGTAAGGCACCCCATGTTATAATAATTGCAATATTTTTCGGCTCAAAACCCGCAGTCAATGCATTGACCCCTACTTCATCAGGCAAAACATAGATCGCAGGGGTTTCTATTAAAAAAGTATCTGCTAATTTTTCAGTAATTTTCAGCGCAATACTTTCTTCAGGCGTGCTTTCAATCAAACTTAAACGTCGTGCACGCAGTTGCTTTGCTAAACTATGTCCCCCTGAGCGAAACACATACAATTCATAAACAACTGAATAGCCCATTATGAGGAGCAATACACCAATTAAGTAAACACTCAAGCTGTGCCAAAAAATACTTTGGCTCGGGTCAAAGTAAAAAACGAGAAGACCAACCACCGTATTTAAAATAAACAATGACAAGAGCACTGCAAGCATACAAATACTCGCAGACCACAACATATTTTTATTCTTTATGATTGAATAACTTACACCTTTCAATGTAAATCCCTTTTCTTACATTGCCTAATCAAATCCATCATAAATGAAAAAAGCGGGAAACTCCCGCTTTTCTCCACGCTAAATCGCTTAGACTTCTTTTACACCCGTCAAATCAACAGAAGCTGCATCAATATTGACGTCAATATAACTGTCTTTTTTCTTCGATGTTTCTCGGCGTTTCGCTTGTAATTCATTTAAATATGCTTCATCAATACCGCCTGCAACATATTTACCATCAAATACAGAGCAATCAAACTCTTTCAAATCAGGTACTTTACTGGTACGCACAGCCGCTTTTAAGTCTTCCAAATCTTGGAAAATCAAACGATCAGCACCAATAATTTCACGAATTTCTTCCACACTGCGATCTGATGCAATGAGCTCATCTTTCGCAGGCATATCAATACCATAGACGTTTGGATATTTCACCATTGGTGCAGCAGAAGCAAAGAAAACTTTTTTCGCACCCGCATCACGTGCCATTTGGATAATTTCGTTACACGTGGTACCACGTACAATTGAGTCATCTACCAACAGTACATTTTTACCTTGGAACTCTAGTTCAACAGGGTTGAGCTTTTGACGCACTGATTTTTTACGTAGTTGCTGACCTGGCATAATGAAGGTACGGCCAATATAACGGTTCTTCATAAAGCCTTCGCGGAACTTCACGCCTAACATATTTGCAAGTTCAAGCGCTGAAGTACGTGAAGTATCAGGAATTGGAATCACCACATCAATGTCATGCTCTTCACTCCACTCCGTCAGGATTTTCTGAGCAAGTTTTTCGCCCATTTTTAAACGTGCTTTGTAGACTGAAATACCATCAATGATTGCATCTGGACGAGCAAAGTACACGTATTCAAAAATACATGGACGATATTCAGGCGCTTCAGCACATTGCTTAGTAAACATCTGACCTTTCGAGTCGATAAAGATCGCTTCACCTGGGGCAATATCACGCTCAACCTTAAAGCCAAGCGCCGTAATAGCAACTGATTCAGATGCAATGATGTATTCCATCCCAGCATCAGTTTCCCGCGAGCCATAAATGAGTGGACGAATACCATTTGGATCACGAAAACCCACTAAACCGTGGCCTGTAAGCATCGCAACTACAGCATAACCACCTTTACAACGCTGATGTACTTTGCTAACTACGTGGAAAATATCGTCTGCCGTAGGCATCAATTTACCGCGTTTTTGTAGCTCGTGTGCAAACACGTTTAACAGCACTTCCGAGTCTGAATCTGTATTCATATGACGTAAGTCTGTTTTGAACAGATCATCATGAATTTCTTCAGCATTGGTTAAGTTACCATTATGCGCTAACGTGATCCCATAAGGCGAGTTCACATAGAAGGGCTGCGCTTCAGCGCTACTCGATGAACCCGCCGTAGGATAACGTACATGGCCAATACCGTAATTACCTTGTAATGCACGCATATGGCGAGTATGGAACACATCGCGAACCATGCCATTGTCTTTACGTAAAAATAAACGACCTTCGTGGCAGGTTACTATCCCAGCTGCATCTTGCCCACGATGTTGTAACATCGTTAATGCATCAAACAACATTTGGTTAACAGCTGATTTACCAGCTATACCAACTACTCCACACATAGCAACCTCGCAGACAAGCTAGGATTAATAAAAAGGATTATTTGTTGACTCACCCTGCCCCTCAGCATTTTTCGAGGAAATTTTAGGTGAAGAATCTGAAGATACATGTGCATCTTCAGACTTGATATGTGACATAGCCTCATTGGCCGCTTCTTTTGAAAGCTGCATCGCAAAAGGCGCGTAAGGCAAAAGTGTTTGTACAAACTTGGATTGTTTCCAATATGGAGACGTTTCTACCCAAGATCCTACACCTTGCATCGTAATCAGAACAATTAACAACCCTTTTAAAGAACCAAACGCACCACCGGCTAAACGATTCAAAGGTCCGAGTTTTAAGCTCTTTAAGATGTTGTTGAGTAATGCCGTGACGAACCACGTCAAAACAACAATAACCAATACAATAAATGCAAAAGCTGCAATTTTTTGAACCACTGGATCTTCACTGAGTGAGACCATCGAAGGTGCTAGGACAGTTGCAAATTTCGCACCTAAAATCAGTGCTAGAATCCATCCTATCAAGTTCGCAAAGGCTTTGACAAATCCTTGACGCAAACCGTTAAGCCCTCCAATGAGCAATATAATCAATATGAAGATATCAATGGCATTCATGTTGTTTTCAGTGCGGCGACGCAGTCTTGAATTAAAGTTGGCCCTGTATAGATGAGGCCACTATAAACTTGTACAAGGCTTGCACCTGCATTTTGTTTTGCAACAGCCTGCTCACCCGATAAAATTCCACCCACACCAATCAACGGAATTTGACCCTTCAAAGCATCAGCAAACGCTTTTAAACACGCTGTACTTTTTTCAAATACAGGTGCACCAGACAAACCACCTGCTTCATCACCAAACGGTAAGTTTTCCACACCCTCGCGTGATAAAGTCGTATTGGTCACGATCAGGCCATCAATTTTAAACTGAAGCAATTGTTTCGCAATAAACTGAATATCTTCCGCTTCCAAATCTGGAGCAACTTTAAGCACCAAAGGCACATAATGTTGTTGCTCTTCTGCGAGTTCCAGTTGACGTTTTTTCAATGTTTCTAATAGTTCTGTCAGCGCATCGCCGCTTTGTAGACTACGTAGGTTTTTAGTGTTTGGAGAGGAAATATTGACCGTAATATAAGAGGCATAGTTATAGACTTTTTCTAAACAAATCAAATAGTCATCTACTGCTTTTTCAACTGGAGTATCGGCATTTTTACCAATATTAATGCCCAGAACACCTTTAAATTTTGCTGCTTTGACATTTTCAATCAGTTGGTCCACGCCATCATTGTTAAAACCCATACGGTTAATAATAGCTTTGGCTTGCGGAACACGGAACAAACGTGGCAAAGGATTCCCTGCCTGAGGACGTGGGGTAATGGTACCAATCTCAATAAAACCAAAACCTAAACCTGCCAGTGCGTCAATATAAGCACCATTTTTATCTAGGCCAGCAGCTAAACCCACAGGATTAGGGAATTCGATGCCCATACATGTCACCGGTTTAGCCGCTATATTTTGACGCATTAAGCCAACTTTATGTGTCAATTTCAATAGCGATAATGTTAGCTCATGTGCACGCTCTGGTGCTAAAGTAAACAACAAAGGGCGGGCAAGAGAATACAACATATCTGCAAAAGTCTACTGCTTTTTAAGTCGCCATATTATAGGCATAGCCTAGCTAAAACACCATGCCTCGTCTGGCTTTATTTTTAGCGATTATTTCACGCTCGCCGATAATTTAATCTGCCCTGCATCTGAGACCAATTCCATCTTTTCAATACTCAAACCATTTTGTATTAACTGCGTCAGAAAATTGGCCAAAATCACATAGTTCTGGTGGCTCACGACCAACTGAATTTGTTCAGCATTTTGCTGTGAAGTAACCGATAAGCCTTGCTGCTGGGCGATACGCTGTATTTGCTCCATCGGTGTTAATTGCCCATCAGAACTTGACTTCATGGTGACTGCATTGCTCTGCATCCATGTCATGGTTTCCTTGAGCTGATTCACGCGTTTTTGCTGTTTCTCTGCCGCAGCATGGGTATACCAAAGTGTAGCCCCTATCGAGCTCACCAAGACGAAAACGACCAAGAAGATAGCCAATATACGGTCGCGCGGTGTAAGACGGTCAAAATAAACACCGATTGCCTCTAAACGCTGATCGAAAACTGTTTGTAAATTTTGCATGGCTTTCATTATTGTATTTTCACCATTCCAATGGCCCCACCCGTAGTCGGCTGGATATTGCCTAATTCAACCTGAAAACCTTGTTGGTTCAGTTGCTGAGTAAGTGCTTGCAAAGCATCTGCCGAATTTGCCTTCAATTGCATATTCAAAGTATTCGCTTCATATACCACCTGATTGGCCACAATTTGCTGTTGCATCAATACAGGACCAACTCGACTAAGCAAAGATAAAGCTTGTGCATCAGCTTGTTTATTCATTTTTAGCTGGTATTCAAACTGACTTCGTAACGTTTGCTCGGTCACAGGATAATTCGCACCAAACCAATACTTAAATTGATCGACAGCTTGAACCGCAACTTGGTCTGCTATTTTTTTGTTTTGATACCAACGAGTTGTATCATAAGCGAGTTGCGTCACAATCAATGCAACCAAGACCGCAGCACAGGCTTTCCAGTAACCTCCTGAGCTGCTCTGCTCTTTAACTTTAGGTAACACATTCCACGGATGTTGCTTTGCTCTTGGCAAGGCAACCCACTCATAGTGAAAAGACTCTAGCTGCTCCTGTGTCACACGGGCACTTAGACTGTGCATGTGTGAAGCAGTAAAATTACAAATTTTATATTTTTGCTCAGGTACTTGATAATCTAAGAACACCGAAAGATCATCAATCGAGCCACCCAACCATGTATTAGAACGAAATAACAAGCGTTCTTCAATACAGCCCAGTATAACCTGTTCTGCTGTCGGTTCTGGCAGAATCAAAAAGTCTGGTAATAGACTCACCAATTTCACAGGAATTAAGCTAAGTGCATGTTGCAATGTTTCTAAGCGATGATTTGCAATACCTAATACCGTTAACTGCTCAGGCGCTTGAAAGTGGTGTAGAACCTTCATCTGGTCAATTGAGCTCAGCACATATTCTTCGAGCAAATATCTCACCCCTTCAGCACCCAATTGTTTGTATTGAGCCTTAGGTATGTTTTGCTGAATCATTTGCACATCTCGACTTGGAAAGAAAACGGTTGCTTCCTCACCATGATGAGCTTGTATATCTTGGATCAATTGCTCAAGTGTATAAGCAGTTTGCCATCTTTCCCCTGTAGACCAGTGCCATGTTCCATCGGCTTCGGGCATCCAAATTTGCAACATGTATTATATTCTGCCGTTTGAATTATTTTTTATATACTAGGTATAAATGCTTTTGTTTGTGTCGACAAGCCCTCTGCAATGACTGCTTGCTCATAAATACGAACTTCTGCCAAAGCATAAGGGTTAAATGATTCTGTTACCAAAATAGATGCTATATGTGCCACCACATTCATATGACATACCACAACAATAGACTCATAGGGTAAATGTGACAACCACTCAACCGCAGCCTTAGCATCGTCATCGGGTTTAATAGTATTACACACCACGACAGGCACATCAGCAAAATGCTGTTTAATGTGCGCCAAGGTTTCCTGTGCTCGTAACAAAGGGCTCACGACAAATACATCTGGTTGAATACGTGACTTTAAAAAGTCAGCAGTCTGTTCAGCTTGTGCATGCCCTCTTTCCGTCAATGGTCGCTTGCTATCATTCCCCATCATCGGTGGCGCAGCTTCACCATGACGAACTAAAGTCAGTTGCATAAAAAATCCTTATTCAAATCCTGATTATTTTAATTAATTTTTATGACAATACTGTCACTTTGGACATTCAACAGTCCATTTTATCAGCCTTTTTCTATCATTTTAAACTTCATGATGTGGTAAAACGAATTCCACATCACTTCGATGTCCATTTTTCATCAATGAAAGCGCAATTGTCATTGGCGGTGCATTTTCAAATATCACACTGTATAACGCGCTAGTAATCGGCATATACACATCCAACTCTTCGGAACGCGCTTTCACTTGCACAATGGTATTGATCCCTTCTGCCGTTTGTCCGAGTTCAGTGGTTGCCTGTTCCAAACTCTTGCCCTGCCCCAATGCAAACCCTACTTGATAATTGCGACTGAGTGGACTGCTACAGGTTGCAAATAAATCCCCCACACCAGACAAGCCCAAGAAAGTGAGTGGGTTTGCCCCTAACTTGACAGCAAAACGGCTCATTTCAGCTAAAGCACGTGTCAAAATCATACTCTTGGTATTTTCACCGACTTTATAGGCTGCCGCCATACCCATTGCAACAGCATAAATATTTTTAAGCGCACCGCCCAGTTCGACCCCATGCACATCATCACTAGCAAAAACACGAAATAATGCACTATGTAACGCTTGTTGCACTGCATATCGCACTAGCTCGGACTCGCTTGCAATCACTGTTCCGGCTGGTTGCCCCGCAACAATTTCCTTGGCCAAATTTGGACCAGACAATACCCCATAAGGCACTTCAGGTAACTCAGAACGAATAATATCACTCATAAAACTAAAGGTATTGGCTTCGATACCTTTGGTCAAAGACACCACCGCTTGCGAAGTAATAAACGGTTTGATTTGTTTGAGGACATCACGAAAAGAATGACTTGGAATCGCCACTAAAATAATGTCGCGATCACGAACCGCCTCTTCTATATTTGAAACTGCACGCAAACCATCTTCCAATTTAAAATCAGGCAAATAGCGTTTATTCACATGCGTCGCATTGATATCCGCCGCAACGGCTTCATCACGAATCCAAATCATGGTATCGCAACCATTACGAACAGCCGTATTTGCCATAGCAGTACCAAAACTACCACCGCCCAAAACCGTAATACGTAGTGCTGTTTTTTGATTCACTGCTACAGGTTCAACCAAATCTGAAAACTTTAACTCTGACATTATTTTTATATCCTAAAACGGAACTATTGATTCCAATAACTTACATAATCTTGGGTTTGAATCTCAGCACGTGGAGGAATCGCTTTAAATGCTGTACCAATGTATAAAATACCTGAAATCAAATCATCTGCGGTGAGGCCTAAAGCTTTTTTTAAATATTCCGATTCCACCACTGCTCCACTACGCCATATACTTGAAAAGCCTTGCGCCTGTAATGACAAAATAAAGTTTTGAATCGCAGCACCACTACTTAAAGTCTGCTCAAAATAAGGGACTTTCGGGTGTTGTTGAAACTTGGTTAAAGCCAATACCAATAAAGGCGCACGAAAAGGATGATTTTTGACCCGATCCAACTGTGCCACTTCCGTTTCACCTAAATCTGCCAAGGCCTGTGACAAAAGCTCACCAAATGCCTCACGCTGATCTTCAGCGATTACAATAAAACGAGTCGGTTTTAAACGATGGTGGTCAGGTGCAGTCAAGGCAGCTTGAAAGGCCCGTTCTAATTGTTCCGCATTCGGTGCAGGTTCGACTAAATGTCCAAGCGATTGACGTTGATGCATATTTTGATGAACGATATCTACTTCGAGTTCCGTCATTGGGTGCTTAATCTTTCAAATTAAAAAATACGTTTTAGATTAGCATACTCTGAAAAGTTTGCTCTAGCGCTTCGTTATGAAATAACCATTTTCAGCAAAACTTATTTTTAAAATCCAAAAATCTTATAGAAATGTATCGAAAAGACCATATTTTTCGTACATTTCTTTCACCTTAGACTCTAAAAGCTATGTTCAAATACAACCATTCATTTATTAAACACAACTGGGCTACGAAAATGAAAAAAAATATCGTTATGGCTGGAACAGCTGCTGTGATACTTCTTCTGAGTGCTTGTGCATCAACGCCAAGTAACTCTCTCGCTATACAAAAAGCAGATAATCAATACGAAGTTACAGGGATTGGTAAAACAGCACTCATTTCAAAAAATAATGCAATTGAAGCAGCAGCGAAAACTTGTGGTTCTAAAGCAACAGCGATTGTGAGTGATGAAAAAACTGAATATCAAGGTGCTTTAAAAGGCGTAGTGAGTGACGAAACTGGAAAAATGATTCAAGCAGCCGCATCTGTACTGGGTTCTATTTCGGGTACAAATTCAGGCATTAACCAAGACAGTGACTACCAAACTGTTTTAACTTTCTCATGTAAAGCAAAATAAAGATGCCATAAAAAAACCGCTCATCTGAGCGGTTTCTTATACCAATCACTTCAAACGATTAGCAATAGCCGTCTAAACGTGTCAGTGGTAGTTTTTGCCCAATGGCTTTTTCAATTTCTGGTAGATAGAACGCATCATCTTCAGATAAGAAACTGATACTCACACCACGCGTACCTGCACGACCTGTACGACCAATACGGTGTACATAGTCATCCGACTGTTCAGGTAAGGTGAAATTCACCACATGCGATACACCATCTACATGGATACCACGACCCGCAACATCAGTTGCGATCATAATATTATGTTGACCATTTTTAAATTGATCTAACATTTTCAAACGTTTGTCTTGTGCAATTTCACCAGACAACATCACTACTTTATAGCCATCACGCTTTAAGTTGTCATACAGCTTACGCACTTGATCACGACGATTGGCGAAAATCATAACTTTTTCAATGGGCTCATCGCGTAGAATGTCTTGTAGCAATTTATATTTATCAGATTTTGCGACCATGTACACACGTTGCTCAACATCGGCATTGGTTTTCTTTTCTGGCTCAATTTCAACAGTTACAGGTTCAAACAACCATTGCTGTGCAAGGTTTAAAACATCGTAACTAAACGTTGCAGAGAACATCAAAGTCTGACGTTGTTCCTTGCGCGGTGAGAAACGGACAATACGTTTGACTGAAGGAATAAAGCCCATATCCAATAAGCGATCGGCTTCATCAATAACCAAAAACTCAATTTGGTCGAGCCAGACTTCTTTTTGCTCAACAAAGTCAATCAGACGACCAGGAGTTGCAACCATAATATCGACTGGTTTTTTATCAAGTTGTGCTTTTTGTTTATCAAAATCAACACCACCCAACAAAGTCACGACATTTAAATCGGAGAATTTCGTGAGTTCTTTGGCATCACTTTCAATTTGTAGTGCAAGCTCTCGCGTAGGTGCCAAAATTAAAGCACGTGGTTCACCACGATAACGTTGGTCTTGAATCGGGTTATTTAGCAAATCGTTAATTACGCTCACTAAAAATGCAGCCGTCTTCCCTGTTCCTGTTTGTGCACGACCAATTGCATCATGTCCTGCCAAAGTGAATTTTAAAACCTTTTGCTGAATAGGCGTCATATCCTTAAAACCTAAAGCATCAATGGCTTGTTTCAGTTGAGGATGTAAATTTAAGGTTTCAAAACCTGATGACATATATGTGCGCTCTGACGGAAAATCACGAAAATCGAATCGTATTATAAACAAAAAACGCCCCAATTTACATTGGGGCGTTTTTAAGTACTATCAGACGATTAGTCTAAAGGTTGTACTTCTTCAGCTTGGAAGCCTTTTTGACCTTTTACAACGCTGAATTCAACGCGTTGGCCGTCACGAAGTGAACGGTGGCCGTCGCCTTGGATAGCACGGAAATGAACGAATACATCGTCACCGCCATTGCGTTGGATAAAGCCGAAGCCTTTAGTGTCGTTGAACCATTTAACTACGCCTTGTTCACGAGCTGTCATAAGTTAATCCTCATTGTATTTAAAAGAAGGACCACCCGGTGTTGCAAACAGCAGACCAAACAAGGTTTAAAAATATTTATTATTTCTAAGCTTGTAATCATTCTGTATAACTATTAACAAAATCCCGGTTACATCCATTTGTAAAATAGGCGTTAAAACAATTTATAGTTGTATTAAATCCCAGTACGCGACGAGCTTAACATGGGTTAAAAACAATTCATACCCTTTTTTTGATTAATCGTCTTTTTTAATTCAGCATATTTTTTAACTAGTTATTTGTAATTTTTGATATAGCGACTATCGGCCTATAAAATATGAAATAGTTGGGTTTTGGCACTGAATTTGCTAATATTTCTATCCGCCTAAATGTTGTAAAACTTAGCCTAACTATATGAGTAATATTGAACAAAATATCAACATTATTGATGCAATGGGACAACCTTGCCCTATGCCTCTGTTGTTGCTTAAACGCGCACTCAAAAAGAGCACTCATCAACATTTGCTGCTAAAATCGTCTGATCCACACAGTCAAGCCGATGTTACACGGTATTGCGAAATCCATCATTTATCTTGCGTTTTGAAACAAATTAATGCGCATGAATTTCACTACTTCATTGAATCTTAATTCTTTTCGATTACACTAACTGTATTCACATTTTGCATAAAAGTTTACATTTCTATACCCAATTTTCCATTATTCGCTGGAAGTTTGGATTAAGATAAAACTCAATGAGTGGGTAAAAATGAAAATCCCTAAGGAGAACACATGAGTGACAGCAGCAATCAATTGATGCCCCTGTCATTATCAGCACCAGGTGTAAACTTGGGTGCTTATATTAGTACTGTCAACCAAATCCCGATTTTGACAGCGGAACAAGAAAAAGAGCTAGCTGAACGCTACTATTATGACCAAGACCTCGATGCAGCTAAACTTCTAGTCATGTCGCATTTGCGTTTTGTGGTTCATATTGCCCGCAGTTATGCAGGCTATGGCTTACCTCAAGGTGACCTTATTCAAGAAGGTAACTTGGGCTTAATGAAAGCCGTTAAACGTTTCGACCCGAACATGGGCGTACGCTTGGTCTCTTTTGCAGTACACTGGATTAAAGCCGAAATTCACGAATATGTGATCCGTAACTGGCGTATTGTCAAAATTGCGACCACCAAGGCACAGCGTAAACTGTTTTTTAATTTACGTAGTCTGAAAAAATCGTCTAAGAAGTTGACTTTACAAGAAGCTCAATCCATTGCAAATGATCTGAATGTCACACCAGAACAGGTGTTGGAAATGGAAGGTCGTTTGACTGCCTATGATGCGGCATTTGAAGCTCAAGGGGAGGATGACGATGAAGGATCAACTCACGTTGCGCCCGCTTTGTATCTTGAAGATAACCGTTATGATCCTGCTCGTTTAGCAGAAGAGGACGACTACGAAGAACAAAGCACCAATGCCCTGCATGATGCCATGGAGCAATTGGATGACCGTTCTCGAAATATTTTACAGCGTCGTTGGTTAGATGATGAAAAATCGACCTTACACGAACTGGCTGCTGAATATAATGTTTCAGCGGAACGTATTCGTCAGTTAGAAAAAAATGCCATGGAAAAAATTAAAGTGGCAATGTCATCGAACTAAGTTGATATAGATATAGAAAAGGGCGAAATGCCCTTTTCTTTTTTGTAAATAAATGAGGCTTTTTGTCTTTTAACCTGTCTTCAAAATATGCTACTTTGTTGCGCACAGTGATATAAGTAAAGCATTGCCTATGTGGATTGCGATTTCAGCGCTAAATTTAGCGTTTGCCGTTATATTAGGTGCCTTTGGCGCACATGGTCTCAAAGCACGTGCTACTGAAGCTCAATTGGCTTGGTGGCAAACGGCAACTGATTATTTTTTTTATCATGCGCTTGGTTTACTGGCGCTTGGCATTTTGGCCAAAGTCATCCCGCAACTTCCCATCAAAACCAGCTTTTTACTGATCCAAGTCGGCATCTTCTTTTTCTGTGGTTCCCTGTATGTCATGGCATTGGGCTTACCGCGTGGCCTAGGTGCAATTACCCCGATTGGTGGCGCATTGATGATTGCAGGTTGGTTGGTTCTGGCATGGAATGCCATGAAATATGCCAAGTAAACAACTAGAGATGAGCACAATGCAGATTTATTTAAACGGCGAACTACATCATACCGAATGTAAAACCCTGCTTGAGCTGGTGCAAACCTTTGCACTTGAAGGCAAACGTTTTGCTGTTGAGCAAAATGAAAACATTATTAGTAAAAGTAAATTGGAACACACCCCAATTTGTGCAATGGATCGAATTGAAATTATTCATGCCGTCGGTGGCGGTTAATACGGAGTTCACATGCAAGACAGCCCTCTCATCATTGGTTCTAGATCATTTCAATCTCGTCTACTGGTGGGCACAGGTAAATATAAGGACCTGCAAGAAACCGATTTGGCCATTCAAGCCAGTGGCGCAGAAATCGTGACTGTTGCAATTCGTCGCGTCAATATTGGTCAGCATCCCGATCAACCAAACCTATTGTCCGTGGTCCCACCTGAAAAATACACGATTCTCCCGAATACAGCAGGCTGTTTTGATGCCAATAGTGCCGTGCGTACCTGTATGTTAGCGCGTGAGTTATTAGACGGTCATAACTTGGTCAAGCTTGAAGTATTGGGCGATGAAAAAACGCTGTATCCAAACATTACCGAAACATTGAAAGCGGCACGTACCTTGATTGACGATGGTTTTGAAATCATGGTCTATACTTCAGATGACCCTATTGTGGCGCAAGAGCTTGAAAGCATGGGCTGTGTTGCCATCATGCCTTTAGGCAGTTTGATTGGTTCGGGTCTAGGGATTTTAAATCCACACACGATTTCTATCATTAAAGAAAATGCCAAAGTGCCTGTGTTGGTGGATGCAGGTGTGGGAACTGCAAGCGATGCAGCCATTGCCATGGAACTTGGCTGTGATGGTGTGTTGATGAATACCGCGATTGCTGCCGCTCAACATCCAATTTTAATGGCTTCTGCAATGAAAAAAGCTGTTGAAGCGGGTCGAGAAGCGTTCCTCGCAGGTCGTATGCCTCGCAAACGTATGGCGAATGCAAGCTCACCAGAAACAGGTTATTTCTTTAAATAATCTCTTGATCCGTGTTAAGCAATCAAAAAGGATTCTTCGGAGCACTGCTGTCCCATAGTTAGAGTTAAATAAAAAAACCTGAGTCCAAAGTAGTTAAAATATAAGTGCGAACAAACACTTCAACTACAAGGATTCAGGTTTTGTCACATCAGAATACT